>JBGSPO010000167.1:0-2764 GCA_041738575.1 Candidatus Aminicenantia bacterium | reverse complement strand
CGCAGCGCCCCTTCCAGCAGCGGCTCGTCGGCGATGCCGTAGCAGCAGGTGAAGCTGCCGGCGGCGCAGGAGAACGGCTGGATGCCGCAGAAAGGCCGGGCCTCCTGCAGGCGCATGCCGCAGCGGTTCAGGTCGGACTTGATGGTGTCGACGGCATGAAAGATGGCCTCCAGCCGCTCCTGGTTGCCGGAAACCTTGCGGTCCACGCGGGCCGAGTCGGTGGAGTGGGCGATGATCACCGTCAGGATGCCCAGCCCCAGCGAGAGGGCCACCAGCATTTCCACGATCCCGAAGCCCCGGATCACGGCCGCACCTCCCGGATGAACTGCGAGCGGCAGAGGGACAGGCGCAGCGACAGATGGGCATCCGCGACCTCCAGGCGCACCCGTTTCAAAAAAACCCCGTCATCCTCCACCCGCCATTGCGCGCGGATCTCCCCGTCCTGCCCGCTTTGGAGGCCGGGCGCGAGCTCGGCCGCCCCCGGGGGCAGGGAAGAAAGATAGTTCTTATAATAGTCCAGTTTCTCGACCAGGCGGAAGCGCGCCCGCGCTTGCCGCGTCTGGGCCAGGGCCGCGACCATGATGCGCGAACTGGACAAGACCGTCAGCATGAGCAGGGACAGCGAGAGCAGCGTCTCGACCAACGTGAAGCCTTTGTTCATGTTTTCCTCCTGCGCTCCGGATACAATTCCCGTGCCAAGAGGGGTCGGGCAGCAGAACCCTTGCCCTGCCTGGCTTGCCGGTCCTGTGCCTTATTCGAGATCGTATAGTTCTCTTTGCAGCAGCCGCGTTTTTCGTAACGTTGCGTTTACATGACCGTAGGCGGAAAGATCCGCGCCGATCTTGAGATTGCCTTTGATTATCGGCCTCTTGCGATCCCCTTCCTTCTTCCCCTGCCGCTTGGCACCGATCATGAATGTCCCGGGACAGGAGGTCACATGACAAAAAACAAATCACTTCTCACCCTGCTGGTCATCCTGGCGATGGCCGCGGTTTCCACGGTCTCGCTCGGCGCCGCTGAAAAGCAGGCGGCCGCGGGGGGCACGGACAAGCTGATCAACATCAACAGCGCCGACGCCGCCCAATTGGTCAAGTTGCCGCAGGTCGGGCCCAAGATGGCGCAGCGCATCCTGGACTACCGCAAGAGCAGCGGCGGTTTCAAGCGCGTCCAGGACCTGATGAAGGTCAAGGGCATCGGCGAAAAGGTCTTCGCCAAGCTGCAGCCGCTGATCACGATCTGAAGCCGGCGTGGGGAGGCCGCCGCGGCCTCCCCGCCATGCACAAGGAGGAAAAAATGGACGAAAAGATCAAGGAGCTGAACCTGCTGCTGATGTTCCTGACCGGCTGGGAGGAGGATTCGCGCCAGAAGCCCGGCGAAAAGGTCTTCCGGGCCTGGAAAGGCTATCTCTTCGAGACCCTGAACAAGCTCGCCGAGGAAAAGATGATCATCCAGTTCCAGAACACCAAGTCGGTGACGCTGACCGACGCCGGCAGGCAGAAAGCCGAGCTATTGAAGAAACAGTACCTGCATTAGCCCCTCATTCCCTCTCCCGATTCCTGAGGCGCGGTTTGGATCCGGGATCCGCCGCGCCTCTTTTTTTCAATTGAAGCAGGTGGTCGCAAATTGCGACCATCTTACGTGAGGAGTAGAATTCTCCAAGGTCGCAATTTGCGACTTCTAAAATCGGGACGGGGAATTGTCAGCGTTCGCGGTTCAAGACGCGGAAGCGGCGCTCGAGGCGGTGGCCGTCCTCGTCGATGAGCACCAGCAGGTGCTCGCCGGGGCCGGGGCTCACGGCCAGCTGGTGGAACTGGCGGGTGGCGCCCAGGTAGCGCTCGTCCAGGTGCCAGTAGAGCACGGCCTCGGGACGGCGGTGGACGGCCTCGAACACCACCTGGCCGGGATGACCGTCCAGGTCGACGGGGACATAGACCGCGGTCTTCACGTCGGGATAAACCAGGCTGATGACCTGCCGGCCCGCCTCGGCCTGGAAAAATGATGCGCAATCGCTGCGGAAAGGGGGCAGCGAACGATAGCCGGAGTGGGTGCGCCGGTAATAATACTCCTGAACCGGCGGCAGGACGAACCACGGCTCGTGCACCATGCGCTGCGGCGACTCGCAGCTGGAATCGACCCGGAAGCGCCGGCTGGCGTCCAGGTGCACCAGCTGGTGAAAAGGGCACGCCTGCTGGAAATGGCTTTCGCGGGGCATGGCCACGGCGACGGCCGGGCAGAGTTCGCCGGCCAGGAATCCCGAGTCGCGGCAGACGCGGATCTCCTTCAGCCACAGGCGCGGGGGCGGGATGGCCCCGCCCGTGTCCAGCGCCTGCAGGACATCGAACAGCACCGGTGCCGCCGTGGACAAGCCGGTCAGGTCGGGGTTGCCTTCGCCGTCGGCGTTGCCGGCCCAGATGCCGACCGTGTACGCCGGGGTCACCCCTACCGCCCAGGCGTCGCGCAAACCGAAGCTCGTCCCGGTCTTCCAGGCCACCCACTTGGAGGAGGAGAACTGCTTCCAGAAGCCCTCCTGGTCGGGACGGTTCACCTCGGTCAGGGCCTCCAGGGTGAGATAGGCGGCGGCCGGGCCCAGGTCGGCCATGCGCGACCGCCGCTGCGCTTCGCCCTGCAGCAAGCGAATCTCGCGCCGGGCGACGGCATCGCCCTGGGCCAATTGCGCCAGGCCGGCGTAGAGCCTGGTGATATCGAACAGCGTCCCCTCGGCCCCGCCGAGGACCAGGGTCAGGCCATAGCCGCCGGGAGGGCG
>JBGSPO010000162.1:0-6156 GCA_041738575.1 Candidatus Aminicenantia bacterium | reverse complement strand
GGGGGAGGCCCCGGTCATCCCGGCCGCGGACCTGAAGGACAAGATCGTCGTGGTCGGGGCCACGGCCACCGGCCTGCTGGACAACCGCGCCAACCCGGTCGACGCCGCCGGCTCGGGGTTCGAGCTGCATGCCACGGCCCTGGCCAACCTGCTGCGGCGCGACTTCATCCGCGTGGTCGATCCGCGGCTGCAGTGGCTGCTGGTGCTGCTGGCGATCGCGCTGTTGAACCTGTTCCTCTCCCGGGTCAAAACGCTGTCATGGCAGTTGGGAATCGCGCTGGCCGTCATCGTGCTGGCCCTGGCCGGGAACCTGTTCCTGTTCCGCCTGGGGAGCGATCTCGACTTCATTCCCCTGTTCATCGGCCTGGTCGCCTGCTCGGGGACCGACGCCTATGTCCGCTACCAGCGCGTCCGCCGCGAGAAGAAGTTCATCGAGAAGGCCTTCAAGGGCTACATGTCCGATTCGCTGCTGGCCGAGATCCTGAAGAACCCGCGCGGCCTGCACCTGGGCGGGGAAAAGAAGCTGGTGACCATATTCTTCTCGGACCTGGCCGGGTTCACCACCCTGTCCGAAAAGCTGCCGCCCGAGGAAGTGGTCCGCATCCTCAACACCTATCTCGATCGCATGACCGCGGTGATCATGGAAGACGGCGGCTTCGTCAACAAGTTCGAGGGCGATGCCGTCATGGCCTTCTGGGGCGCACCGCTGGCTTCCGGACAGCAGGCCACCCAGGCCATGCGCGCCGCCCTGCGCTGCCAGGAGGAGCTGCTGGCCTTGAACGACGATTTTGAAAACAAGGGACTGCCGCGCCTGGGCATGCGCGTCGGCATCAACAGCGGCGAGGTCATCGTCGGCAATATCGGCTCGCAGAAGCGCTTCGAATACACGGTCATCGGCGACGCCGTCAACCTGGCATCGCGGCTGGAGGGCATCAACAAGCAGTACGGCACGCGCATCATCTGCGGGGCTCTCTCCGGGCGCATGGCGGCGGGGGAGATGCTCCTGCGCCGCCTGGACCGCGTGCGCGTCAAGGGCAAGCAGGTGGCGGAGGAAATATGCGAGGTCGTGGCCGGGAAGCAGGGCGTCTCCGCCGGCTCCGCCGCGGCCCTGGCCGGGTTCGACCGGGGGCTGCAGCTCTATTTCGCCGGCGATTTCGCCGCCGCCCTGGAGATCTTCATGACCCTGGCCGACGATCCGCCGGCGCAGGTCTTCGCCAGGCGCTGCCTCCACCTGCTGGACAACCCGCCGGAGAACTGGGACGGGTGCTGGACGTTCACCGAGAAATAAAGAACTTGAACGATCCTTCGTGACGCGTAACGCGTGACGCGTGACGAGAAAGAAAAATGCACATGGTTGACGTAGCGAGTTTTATATCAAGAATGAAGTTGGCCCATCAGAGTGTTTTTATCTTTCAGGCAAAGAATTTCGATCAGGTGCTGTTTCGTGTCACGCGTTACGCGCCCTGAAGGCCCTCGCCGAGGGGGTTACGCGTCACGTAGTTCGCTTATTTCTTCGATATGCTACAATGCCCCTATGCTCCAAGTTACAAATTTGCAGAAAAAATTCGGCAAGCGGGAAGCGCTGAAGGACGTCAGCTTCTCGCTGGCCCCGGGCGAGATCTACGGCCTGCTGGGGCCCAACGGGGCCGGCAAGACCACCACGCTGAAGATCCTGGCCGGGCTGCTGGCCCCCGACGGGGGCAGCGTGACCGTCGCCGGCCAGGCGTACCACCGCGAGCGCCATGAGTTGAAAAAGCGGATCGCGTATGTTCCCGACCAGCCTTTTCTCTACAACAAGCTGAGCGGCGAGGAGCACCTGCATTTCTTCATGGACCTTTACCAGATCCCTTATGCCCGGCGCCAGGAAAAGATCGATTTCTTTTTCAAGTATTTCGAGTTCGAGGAGTACCGGACGGAGCTGGTGGAGAACTACTCGGCCGGCACGCGGCAGAAGCTGCTCATCTCGCAGGCCCTGGCCGTGGAGCCGAAGCTGCTGCTGCTCGACGAGCCGCTGGTCTCCATCGATCCGCTGGTGGGGAAAAAATTCAAGAAGTACCTCACCGAGGTCGCCGGCCGGGGCACGGCCGTCCTGTTCGCCACCCATATCCTGACCCTGGCCCAGGAGATCTGCCGGCGCATCGGCATCATCGTCGACGGCCGCATCATCGTCCAGGGCGACCTGGAAGAGTTGATGCGGCTGGCGGGCCAGGGCAGCCTGGAGGAATATTATTTCCAGACCGTGCTCAGCCATGAAAAGCCTGCTGAAGCTTAAATTCCTGCAGCTGCGCAACTCCCTGGTGCGCGGCGAGAAGAAAAAGCTCATTCTCTTCCTGCTGCTCGGGCTGTTCTTCATGCTGGTGCTCGGCTTCTTTTTCAACAAGATCTTCGGCTACCTGGCACAGGTCCAGGAATTCCCCCGCGTGTTAAAGGTGTTCCTGGCCGAGAAGCTGCTGATGATGATCTTCATGACCCTGTTTTCCATGCTGCTGCTCTCGGCGCTGCTCACCGCCCTCGACGTGTTCTTCATATCGCGCGACCTGCATTTCCTCTTTTCCACCCCCCTGCCGGTCCGCAGCACCTTTGCCTGGAAAATGCTGGAGACCACGGCCTACAGCTCAGCCATGGTGGTTTTCTTTTCGCTGCCGATCCTGTTTTTTTATTGCCGGTATTTCGCTCCGCGGCCGGGCCAGGTCATTCAGGTGCTTCTCGCTTTCCTGCTCTTCATCGCCTGCGGGGTCCTGGCCGGGATCGCGCTCGGGCTGATCATCCCGGCTTTCTTTTCCGTGCGCTGCCTGCAGCCGGTGCTCTCGGTATTTTCCATCATCCTGATCTCCTCCATCGTGGTCTTGCTGCGGCTGCTGCGGCCCGAGCGCTTTCTGGAACCGAGCGAGATCGACAACGTGCTGAAATACATGGGCTCCCTGGATCTGAAGGTCTTTTATTATTTCCCTTTCTCGTGGCTGGCCAGGGCGATGAGCCTGAGCGCCGATGGCCGCAGCGTTCCCTTCTGGAAGACCATCGGTCTCTTTGTCATGCTGGCCGCCGTTCTGCTGGCGCTGGTCGTCTGGCTGCGCAAAAAGTTCTACCTGCAGCTGTTCGACAAGCTGAACCGGGGCGGCAAGGGCTACTACAAGTCGCGCTGGCGCCCGACGGACCTGCGGGGCGGCTACCGGCCGCTGCTGCGCAAGGAGATCAAGACTTTCCTGCGCACGCCGGCGCAGTGGTCGCAGCTGCTCATCGTCGGCGCCCTGGTGGCCGTTTTCGTCATCAACATGAAGATGATCCCCCTGCCGCATCCGTCGGTAAAGAATTTCGTTTCCTACTTGAATCTGATCATGGCGGTCTTCATCGTCTCCGGCCTGAACTCGCGCTTCACCTTCACCTCCATCCCTGGCGAGGGCCCCGGCCAGGTTCACATCTTCAGTTCACCATGCGACAAGTTGAAGTTCTACAGCTTCAAACTCCTGTTTCATCTGCTGCCGCTGCTCTTCGTCGGCTTCGCCCTCTACGCGCTGGGCGACCTGGCACTGCATTTCGACATCTTCACCCGGCTCATCGCCCTGGTGTTCCTGGCCCCGGCCATCGTTTTCCTGACCGTGCTTTAACTGGTGCTGGGCATCGAGACCAACGAGACCAACCCGCTGTCGCCCGAGCATGTGATTGTCTCCAAGCAGGGCATCTCCTACATGCTCTGGAGCATGATCTACCTGGTCGGCGGCATCCTCATGCTGGTTCGGCCGGTCGGGCTCTACTACTGGCAGCGCTTCACCCGCCAGGCCGTTCCCTTTGCCGAGATCAGCGCCTGGTTCGCCGGCTTTCTGCTGCTCAACGCCGTGCTGATCGCGTATTACTATCGCCGCGGCAGGAGAGCGTGGATGGCTCGCGAGCTATAAAAAGAAAGACTATCGTGACGTGTAACGTGTGACGCGTGACACGAAACCGCACTCAACGAGCTTATAATTCTGGTAACAAAAACATCATGATGAATGTCGGAAAAATAATCGAGAATCCAATTGAAAACGAGTATTCGATTCATTTAGATGAGATTGCTCATTACGACAAATCGATTACTTGCTGCAACTCGTCACGCGTTACGCGTTACGCGTCACGTGAACTCACTTCTTGTAGCTCGAAACCACCTTGGTCGTCAACCCGCCCCGGGGCGTGAACTCGGCTTCGACCGTCATCTCGACGGGGTGGACCTTCTTGACCAGGTGCTTGAGGATCAGCTTGGTCAGGCTTTCGTAAAAGATGCCGGTGTTGCGGTACTGCAGGAAATAATACTTGAGCGATTTCAATTCGACGATCAGCTTGTCCGGGGTGTAGCGGATGCGGATGGTGCCGTAATCCGGGAGGCCGGTGCGCGGGCAGAGGGAGGTGAACTCGGGATTGACGATCTCGACCTTGGTCTCCTTGTCCTTGTTGTCGAAGGGCTCGGTATCCAGGACATCGTAGTCGATGAAAAAAGCGTCCTGGCGGATGGATTGCAGGTATTTCGTAATATCTTCACTTTTCATGGACCGATTATGGGGGAATGATGAATGGGTGTCAAGTGAGATCGGTCTACGGCAAGAGCCGAATGATGAACTCGGTGTAAGGCATAAGGCGCAAGGCACAGGGCATATGGCGGGAAAGAATGGACTGGAGGAGAATAGATTTTTTGGCCACTTGTTCTTGAACTCGGTGAGGGCTGCTGCCATGAACCTTGCGCCTTGCACCGTACGCCAGGTTCTTCAAAAGGAAGAAGAAGGAAGAAATAGGCCTTCAGGAGGGAGAGGGGAGGTACGAAGCCAACCCTTCCTTCTTCTTCCAATTATAATACGCATGAAAGGGGCAAAAAGTTTCATAGCAGGAAAAGTAGTCAGTAGTCAGTAGAACAGCATTTTAACGAATTCATTTATGTGATATTCCCTAAAAGCCATTTTATTTGAATCAGGCAGCCGGTTAGGAAGGTTTTTTTTTCGTTCAGTGCCCGCTCCTACTAACTACTGACTACTGACTACTCTCCTTCTTGACAAAGCTCCTCGCCCGGGCTATGATGGATTTCCCAAGGAGGAATCATGAAAAAAGCATTATTCGTGCTGATCGTCGTCCTGGCCGTAGCGCTGCTGCTGCCTGCTGACGTCTATATCAAGACCAATGTGCACACCGACGCCTTCTCCATGATGGGCCAGAACCAGCCGGCCAAGGATGAGGTGACGGAGCAGTGGGTGAACAACAACCAGCTGGCCAACCGGAGCGGAGAACGGATCATGATCATGGACATGAACAAGAAGCTCATGTATGTCGTCAACCTGAAGGACAAAAGCTTCGTGGAAACCTCCCTGCCCCTGGACATGACCAAGCTGCTGCCCCCGGAAGCGGCGTCCATGGCCTCGATGATGAAGGTGACGGTCAAGGTCACCCCCAACGGCCAGAACAAGAAGATCAGCCAGTGGAACTGCGCCGGCTACGACGTGGACATGAACATGATGATGATGCAGATGAAAATGAAGGTATGGGCTTCCACCGAGGTGCCCTTTGACTGGAAGATGTTCTCCAAGATGTATGCCAATGTTTCCAAGATGCAGTTCATGGACGACGCGGCTATCGCCGAGTTCATGAAGATCAACGGTTTCCAGGTGGCATCGGAAATGTCCATGGACATGATGGGCAGCAAGATGCGCGTGACCAGCCAGGTGGTGGAAATCTCCCAGAAACCCGCCCCGGCCGGCACCTATGCCGTTCCCGCCGGCTTCAAGAAAGAGAAGTCGCTCTCCATGGAGGACATGCGGGGCAAGTAACCGGGATCCGATTTCCCAGGCGAAGGGCGGCTGAAAAGCCGCCCTTTTTTTTTACCCTCGGGCTCAGGCGCGCGTGTGTTTTTTATTGAATTTTTTCGGGCCAGCCTTGGCGAAGGGTTTCTTGTCGTAGCCGCGGCGCTCCGGCGCCGCGCCCGCTTTGCCCGGCTTATTTTTCGGGCTGGCGGGCATCTCGCCGTCCGCGGCCAGGCGCATTTCCGGGGCGACGTTGCGGATGCGGCTGTGGTTCATGATCTCGATCAGGCGGGCGGCGGAAGCGGCCGGCACGTCGATGAAGCTCACGTGATCGAAGATGCGGATGGCGCCGATAGCCTTGCCCGTCAACCCGGTCTCGCCCGTGATGGCCCCGACGATG
>JBGSPO010000161.1:0-18514 GCA_041738575.1 Candidatus Aminicenantia bacterium | reverse complement strand
CCTGGTGCTCGATGCCGGCTACGCCACCGACCAGACCGGGATCCCGGGGACCGCCGAGCTGGCCATGGCCATGCTCGACGAGGGCACAAGCCGGCGCAGCGCGCTGCAGATCAGCGAGGAACTGGCCATGCTCGGCGCGGGTCTGGGCACCGGGTCCGACCTTGACGCTTCCTACGTCTCGCTGTCCGCTCTCAAGGAGAAGCTGGATGCGGCTCTGGACATCTATGCCGACGTGATCCTAGATCCGCGCTTCCCGGAAGCCGATTTCCAGCGGCTGCTGAAGCTCCAGCTCGCCGAGATCCAGCAGGAAAAGAGCTCGCCCTTCACCATGGCCCTGCGCGTCTTCCCCAGGCTGCTGTACGGTGCCGGCCATGCCTACAGCAATCCCTTCACCGGCTCCGGCTATGAGGCCACCCTGGGCCAGCTGACGCGCGAAGCCCTGCTGGCTTTTCACCGCACCTGGTTCAAGCCTGACCATGCCACGCTGGTGGTGGTCGGAGACACGACGGTCGCCGAGATGAAGCCCAGGCTGGAGAAACTGTTCCAGGGCTGGAGCGGAGGCGCCATCCCGCAGAAGAACATCGCCGCCGTGGCCCCGGCGGCCAAGCCGGTCGTATACATCATCGACAAGCCGGCATCGCCGCAGTCGGTGGTCATTGCCGGGCAGCTGGCCCCCTCTTCTGCCGACCCCGAGCGCATCGCCATGGAGACCATGAATTTCATCCTGGGCGGCGACTTCGTCTCGCGCCTGAACATGAACATCCGCGAGGAAAAGCACTGGAGCTACGGCGCCGGCTCCTATCTCACCGGCGCCCGGGGCCAGCAGCCGTTCATCGCCTACGCCCCGGTCCAGGCCGACAAGACCCGTGAGACCATGGAGGAGATCCGCAAGGAGCTGGAGGGTATCCTGGGCAAGAAGCCCATCAGCGCTGACGAATACGGCAACGCCAAGAAAAGCCAGACCCTGCAGCTGCCGGGGTATTGGGAGACCATGGCCGCCGTCGAACAATCGCTGGTCGAGATGGTGCGCTTCGCCCTGCCGGATGACTATTTCAAGCTGTACCCGCAGCGGGTGCTGCAGTTGAAGATCGCGGACCTGGAGAGCGCCGCCCGCAAGGTCATCCACCCCGAGAGCGTGGTGTGGGTGGTGGTCGGGGACAGAGCCGCCATCGAGCCCGGCATCCGCGCGCTGGGTTACGGTGAGGTCTTTGTCATCGACGGCGACGGCCAGCCCGTGAAATAGCGCAGCGCAACCGTCGTGACGCGTAACGCGTGACGCGTGACGTGTCAAGAATTGCTTGCACTTACGTGATACGTGATGAGAAGCTGCATTGGCTCGAGGTACTGAGGAAATTCCTCTCTTTCTCATCACTCATCACGGAGTGCGGCAAGTTCATTCACGCATCACGTAAGGGAACTTCAGACTTTGCAGATACGTTTTAAGGGCAGACGAGGAGGAAACATGGTTGAAACCAAGGATCCACGGGCGCGGGTCGCGGCACTCACGGGCGGCATCATCATCGTCCTGCTGGGCGTGCTGTTCCTGCTGAATAATTTTTACCGCTTCCTGGACGCCGAGCTCACCTGGCCCCTGTTCCTGCTCATCCCGGTCATTCCCCTGGCCAGCAACTGGCTGGAGAAGGGCCGGGAAGCCGCCGGGGCGGTGATCCCCATCACCATCCTGGTCTTCTATTGCGGCTACTTTCTCTGGCTTACCCACACGCATTGGGCGGGAGCCGGCACCACTTGGCCCAACTACCTGGTCGGACCTGGCTTGGGGTTCCTGCTGCTCTACGCCATCGAGCGCAGGACGGGGCTGCTGGTGCCGGCGTTCATCCTGCTCGGCCTGGCGGCGGCATTCTACAGCGCCCTCTACGGGGATTCCGTCCCCCTGGGAGTGTTCCTGGTCGCAGCCGGGGCGATTTTGGTGCTTACCAGCAGAAAAAAGTAGTTAGTAGTCAGTAGTCAGTAGTTAGTAGAGCGAGCAATTGAATGAACTATTTCGAAAAAGAGCCTTCTACTGTCTACTGACTACTGTTTTCTTTCTTCTTAATCATGTGGACAAATAAAGTTTTTTATATTATAAGGAAAGCGAGTTATTTGACAGGTCTGACTGAGTCATGCAGAACGGTTGAGAGCCCGGCTCGATGACCCCGTGCCAACCTGCCCGCAAGCAAGGTGGCAACGCCATTCACCAGGGAGGTGAAGCCATGACGAAAGTTACCTTTTTTGAAGATTATCATTGCTTCGAATATCATTCTCCGCAGGATGCCCAGCAGCGATTCCGTTATTACCTCTATTCGCCCGTCTACGAGTGCATCCCGTTCTTTTACAAGTTTTCGACGCAGCGGGACTTGCCCGGCGAGGCAGCGGTCTATTCCAGCGATTTTATCCCCAGCCGTATCACACGCCCAGGGGAAGGCTAGCAGGTTCGACGCTGCGCTTCGCGTTCCCTTGGGGGATTTGAAGTTCGTTGTTCGATGTTTTAAAGCCATGCCCCAAAGCCGATTGCTCGCTCAAATTTCGTTTGCTGTCTTCAACCTCGAACGTCGAACCTCGAACCTGGTTTCGCAGTTATTCTTGATCGAACACTTTCCTGATGATCCGCAGCATCTGGGCCAAGGTATAGGGCTTGGCAACGAACTCGCGGACACCGCTGGCCAGGATGGATTCCTTCAGCGCCGACTCGAGGAAGCCGGAGATCAGGATAATGCGGGCGCCGGGATCGTCGCTGAGGATCGACTGGCTGACGGCGGCGCCGTTGAGCTTGGGCAGGTCCATGTCGGTGATGACCAGCCCGATATCCTGGCGATGGCGGCGGTAGCGCTCCAGCGCCTCCATGCCGTCCCGAGCCACGAGGATGGAGTAGCCGTAGTCATGCAGCATGGAGGTCAGCAGCTCGCGCAGGTCCTCCTCGTCCTCGACGACCAGGATGGTCTCGCCGCCGCGGGCGGCGGGCATTTCTCCGGCGGCGTCCGGGAGATCGGGAAGCACCTGGCGCTCTGAAGCCGGGAAATACAGCGAAAAAATCGCGCCCTGGCCGGGCTGGCTGTCGACCTCGACGAAGCCCCGGTGCGCCCGCACCACCCCGTACACCACGGCCAGACCGAGCCCGGTGCCGCGGCCGCGGCCCTTGGTGGTGAAGAAGGGCTCAAAGATGCGGGCGCGGGTTTTCTCATCCATGCCCACTCCCGTATCGTTGACCTGGATGCGCACCAGGCGCTTGCCGGCAGCGGCGGGAAAGCGCGAGGCGATATCGTCTCCGTTGATGAGGCGGGTGGAGATCTCCAGCTTTCCGGTCCCGGCCATGGCGTCGCGGGCGTTGATGCACAGGTTGAGCAGGGCCTGGTGCAGCTGGCTCGGGTCCATCCACACCTGGGGCAGGTCGCCGGGACACGAATGGCTGATCTCGATGGTGCGGGGGAAGGTGACGCGCAGCATCTTGACCAGCTCGGTGACCAGGTCCTGGATGTGCAGGGGACGGAAATCCGCCTCCGACTTGCGGGCGAATGTCAGGATCTGCCGGACCATGGCGCTGCCGCGCTCGGAGGCCTCGTTGATGGTGTGCAGCGCGGCCTGCGCCTCGGCATGCTCCTTCAGTTTCCCGGCCAGGGCCGCGGCGTGGCCGCTGATGATCGACAGGATATTGTTGAAATCGTGGGCGATGCCGCCGGCCAGGGTGCCCAGGCTCTCCAGTTTCTGGTTCTGCCGTATTTCGGCTTCCAGGATGCGCTGTTCTTCCTCGCTGCGCCGGCGCTCGGAAAGGTCTTGGCAGGTCGTCACCTGCACCAGGCGCCCCTGGTAGGGGATCGTCTTGCTGCGGCTCTCCACCGGGATGAACGTCCCGTCCCGGCGGCGGATCATGAACTCCAAGGGGGCATCGGACTCGGTGTGCATCTGCCGGGCGACGATCCCCCGCATCTCCGGTTCCAGGAAATCGTCCACTTTGCGGTGGATGATCTCATTCATCTCGCAAGCGAGCATCCGCGCCAGGCTGGAGTTGGCGTCGATGATGATGCCGTCCTCCGAGACGCACAGGCCCTCGAAGGTCGATTCGGCGAGGATGCGGAAGCGCGTCTCGCTTTCGCGCAGCGAATCCTCGGCCTGCCGGCGCTCGATTATCTCGCTCTGGAGCTGCTCGTTGATGGCTCGCAGTTCCCTCTCGTTCTGCCGGACGCGGGCGATATGATGGCAGAGGTCGTTGGCCAGGAGCCGTATCGGGACGGTCGCCACCAGCAGCATGGCGGTTACGGTGATCAAGGTGAATGCGTCCGTGTCCAATGCCTCCGGTCGAGGGATCCATCCGGAAATCTCCATCAGGACCATGCATACGGCAGAGAGAAATGTCAGCGCCACGATGGCCAGGAACTCTTTCGGGCGCAGCAGCAGGCCGCCGCCGGCGATGATCACCGGGTAGAGCATCGCTCCCAGGTCATGGATGCCTCCCCCCAGGAGCAAAAGGATAGAGATGAGGGCGAGCGTAATCAGCAAGGTCAGGAATACGGCCAGGCGGATGCGCCCCAGGCGCAGGGGGATCTGGAGCAGAAGAAACATGACGGCGCCGGCGGCGATGGCGATCGGCTTCGAGGATTGCCCCCCTGCCGCAGTGGAGATGGTTGCCAGAACGGATGCCAGGAATGCGAAGATGAGAGTGATGTTCAGGACGCGGGCAAGCCGGTCTTTTTCCTCATCCCCCAAGTGCGGCAAGGCCCGGAGCCTCTCCAGCCATTTCGCCTTAGCGAACGCCGGCTTTTTCACTTTTTTTGACATGATGGCCGCCTCAGCCTAA
Source organism: Candidatus Aminicenantia bacterium (assembly GCA_041738575.1). Lineage (GTDB taxonomy): Bacteria > Acidobacteriota > Aminicenantia > UBA2199 > UBA2199 > UBA2199. The sequence continues at coordinate 13,725 of JBGSPO010000161.1, read as the reverse complement.
AAAGCCGTTAAATTCTAAAGTGATGACATTCATTTGTCAACTGCGCGAAACCGACTGGAGTTTTCCAGCGCCGGCGATTTGAGTTCCCGTAACGCCGGCGCTATAATTGCGCCAGTGAAACAAGCAATGGCATTCAGGAGGCGGGCATGAAAAAAATCGTCGCGATTGTATTCCTGGCTTTTTTGTTACTGTCGATCTCCTGCGCCCCGGGGCCCAACAAACTGGCCAAAACCCCTGACCGCGAAGGGGAAGTGGCCGGGTTCTGGATCGGCCTCTGGCACGGATTGATCGCCCCGGTCACGTTTATCGTCTCCCTTTTCAGCGACAAGGTCTCGCTCTACGAGGTCCACAACAGCGGCGGCTGGTATAATTTCGGGTTTGTGCTGGGCGCCGGGTTGTTCCTCAGCGGCGGCATCCTAGGGCACAAAAAAAAGAAGTGACAAGTGACGAGTGACAAGCGATGGGGCTTAAACGAACTATCGTTACGCGTCACGCGTCACGAATGATCGGAGGTCAGTTTCCTTTTCGGTAGCATGGCCCGCAGATGGCGCAGGTCCTCTTTTTTCACGATGCGCATGGCGAACAGCGCCGCGACGAATATGCCCAGCAGGGCGAAACGCTGCCACAGCTCCACGCCGCCACGAAAAATCAGGATGTAATACGCCGCGCCGGTAAGGAATACGATCCCCAGCACCTTGGCCAGTTTGCCGTATTCGTAAGCGATCGGATAGTATTTTTGCGCGACATGATGCAGCAACGCGGTCATGACCATGTAGCTGGCCAGGACGGCCAGGGCCGCGCCGATGATGCCCAGGCGCGGGATCAGCAGCAGGTTGACGCCCACGTTGACCAGCGCGCCGGCGCCGGTTACCACGGGGAAATACTTGGTCTTTTCTTCGATGTACACGCCGGCCCACAGATTGACGTAGATGCCGTTGAACAAGTATGCCAGCAGGATGATCGGCACGACGATCAGGCCGGGCAAAAACTGCCGGGCGATCAGCGAGCGGCCTGCGGCGAATTCCCATCCGGCGGCCATGTCGATGAACAGGGAGACCACGACCCAGATCAGGCTCGCCGCCACAACGAAGAGGGTCATGACCTTGGCGAAGATCTCCTTGGCGTTCTTCTCGCGGGCGTTGTTCAGGAAGAACGGCTGCCAGGCGTACTGAAACATCGAGACCACCAGCATCATGAAGATGCCGAGCTTGTGGCCGGTCTGGTAGAGTCCGAGCGTATCGAGGTCGGTCAGGCGCAGGACGATGGGGCGGTCGATCACCTGGATCATGATCGAGGCCAGGCTGGCGGGGAGGTAGGGAAGGCCGAAGCGCAGCATGCGCCGCAGCAGGTCGCCCTGGAGGCGCTGGCGCAGCCGGGGCAGGATCTCGGGCAGAAGAACGAGGAAGGTCGCCGCCGAGGCGATCAGGTTGGCGGCGAAGATGGATTCGATGCCCATGCGCAGCTTGATGAAGAACAGCAGGTTCAATCCCAGGTTGAGCAGGATGTTGCCCAGCTTGAGGAAGGCGAATTTTTTCGCCCGCCGCTCCAGGCGCAGGCTGGCGAAGGGGATCAGCGCCAGCGTGTCAAAGAGGAGGATGAGGATGACGTAATAGACCAGGTGGCCGTAGCGGGCGGGCACCTCCATCAGCGCGTTGAACGGGGAGCGCAGGAGGAAAAGCAGGGCGGTCATGAGCAGTGTCGTCATGACCACGGCGAGATAGGCGGAAGAGAAGGTGCGGTCCTTCTCCTCGGCAGCGGCCAGCGAACTGTACTTCATGAAGGCGGCGTCCATGCCGTAGATGTAGATGATATTGAGGAACGCGATGTAGGCGTAGATGTTGCCATAGATCCCCATGGCGCCCGGGGAGATGAAATGGGTGTAGAAGGGGACGAGGATAAAGCCGAGGAAGCGGCCGACGATGGTCGAGATGCCGTAGATGGCCGTGTCCCTGGTCAGTTCCCTGATCTTATCGCGCATGTTCCTGATGCCGTTCCATTGGATTCATAATTGCATTCTACCGCAATTTTCTGGTATTGCAACCCAGGGCGGCCTTTTTTGCATCCGACCGGCGGCCCGCCGCTTTACCTTTGACAACGCCGGTGGGATGAGTTATAAAATGGCTTTGCGTGGCGGCTTATTCGGGATCTGTCCGTGCCGAAAAGCGAAAAATGTGTGGGGAGAACCAATGAAAAAAAAGTTTGCCGACCATGTGTTCGACCTGGAGAAGATGAAACAGGCCCTGCCGCCAAAGATTTTCAAAAAGTTCATGTGCACGGTGGACCAGAAAAAAACTCTCGATGCCGACGTGGCGGATGCGATGGCCCGGGCGATCAAAAAGTGGGCCGAACAGCTGGGCGTCACCCATTTTACCCACTGGTTCATGCCCCTGACCGGGCTGACCGCCGGCAAGCAGAACACCTTCCTGGAATGGGAGGGCAACAGGACGATCATTTCCCGATTCTCCGGGCGCGACCTGATCAAGGGCGAACCCGATGCCTCGTCTTTTCCACATGGCGGCATGCGCTCGACTTTCGAGGCCCGCGGCTATACGGCCTGGGATCCCTGTTCCCCGGTTTTTCTGGAGAAAGACCGCAAGAATTGCGTTCTCTTTATCCCCTCGGTCTTTTACGGCTACAACGGTTGTGTTTTGGATAAAAAAACACCGCTGCTGCGGTCATTGCGGCTGATCAACGACGTATCGTTGAAAATTCTGGCCAAGTTCAACCAGCGGGCAAGTTGGGTGAAAAACATGGTCGGCGCCGAGCAGGAATTTTTTCTGGTCCATGAAAAAGACTTCCAGAAACGTCCCGACTTGAAAACCGTCGGCCGGCTGATATTCGGCGCCCGACCCCCAAGGGGGCAGCAAATGGGCGACCATTATTTCGGCGCCATTCCCGAAACCGTGCTGCATTTCCTTGAGGATGTGGAGGAGGAGGCTGTGAGCCTGGGCATTCCGGTTAAAACCCGCCACAATGAAGTGGCTCCCAACCAATTCGAAATTGCTCCGCTCTACGAGGAGGCCAACGTTGCCGCCGATCATAACCAGTTGTTGATGGACCTGTTGATTCGCATCGCCCGGAATCATGGCATGGTCTGTTTGTTGCATGAGAAGCCCTTTGCTTTTTTTAATGGCAGCGGCAAACACATTAACTGGTCGTTAATGGACAGTCAGGGACGGAACGTGTTTACTCCCGGCGATACCAAAAACTCACGGCTGGTTTTTTTGAGCTTTTTAACCGGGTTTATCTGCGGAATGAACCGCTATCATGATCTGTTGCAGGCGGTGCTGGCCTCCCCGGGCAACGAACTGCGCTTGGGCGGCCATGAAGCGCCCCCGGCTATCATTTCCGTCTTTTTGGGTGATGAATTGCAGGGAGTGATCGATGATCCCCAGGCCTTCATTAACGGAAAATTCCGCAAATCGAAAATGGTACGCTTTGAAGAATTCGTGCCGGCCATTCTCCATGATCTCTCTGATCGCAACCGCACTTCACCCGTGGCGTTTACCGGCAACAAGTTCGAGTTTCGCATGCCCGGATCGTCGGCTTCGCTGGCTTTTCCGATCTCTGTGATCAATCTGCTGGTAGCCGCCGGTTTGACTGAAGTAACCAAGGCCATCGAGAAGACTCAGGACGAAAAAACGTTGATTCATAAATTGGGGCAAATCATCAACGAAAATTCCGCTATTATTTTTGCCGGTGACAACTACAACTCAAATTGGCATAAGGAGGCCCGCCGGCGGGGGTTGTTCATTCCGGTTTCGGTACCGGAGATGGTTGACCGTTTGCAGGAAGAAAAAAACATACGGTTGTTCGAAACATTCGCCATACTTTCGCGGGAAGAGATCAAGGCCAGAGCCGATATCAAGATCGAAATCTATGTCAAAACCGTGGAAATGGAACTGCGTGTGGCCCGTAATCTTTTGCGCGTCTATATTATTCCGGCGGCGCTTAAGAATCAAGCCATGCTTCTCGAAGCGATCCGGCAGTTTCCGCAGGGAATTCTGGCCAAAAAGCCGGCCATGCTGAATAATCAACTTGCCTTCATCGCCAAATTCACCCAAAAGATCAACCGGGCAATGGAAATGGTATCTTTGCTGGATGAGGACAATGACAAACTGAAAGAAGGAGATGAGCGCACTCGGGCACAATTTTGCACCCAGGTCATCCGGCCGCATCTGGGCGAAGCGGCATTCTTGGTGGAAAAGATCGAGGAGCGGGTGGACCGCGATTTCTGGAAACTGCCCCGGGTGATTGATATCCTTTTTCGCTGAGCCGGGAGATTTTCCCCGGGTCCGGCTTCAGTTGCCCGACGACTTGCACTCCAAACGGGCTTCATTTAAAATGCGTGCATGAAAAAAGTCATACTGGCCATTGGTTTTATATGTATCTCTGTGTTCATGCTGCCCGCCGCCGCCGACGACGATGAAGGCTGCACCGTGATCGCCGTGGGCAAGAAGGCCTCGGCCGACGGCTCGGTCATTCTTTCCCATACCGACGCCGGCCCCGATTCGCGCATTTACGTCGTGGCCGCGGCCCGGCACGACCCCGGCGCCAAGGCCCCGGTGTACTGGGGCATCCAGGACCCGACCCGGCCGCTGCGCGATGACGGCGAGATCCTGGGAACCATTCCCCAGGCCCGGGAAACCTACGCCTACATCCATTCGGCCTACCCGCACATGAATGAATACCAACTGGCCATCGCCGAGAGCACCATCAACCAGCGCTCCGAGCTGGCGGTGACCCGCGAGACCGGGAAGCAGATCATGACCGTCGAGCAGGCCGAGATCTTCGCCCTGCAGCGCTGCAAGAAGGCGCGCGACGCCGTGCGGCTCATCGGCTCGCTGATGGAGACCTACGGCTTCCTGCCCTCGAGCGGCGACGGCGGCGAGGACCTGGTCGTCGGCGACCCGGGCGAGGCCTGGGTCCTGGAGATCTTCGGCGTCGGCCCGGGTTGGACCCCGGACAGCGGCAAGCCCGGCGCCATCTGGGCGGCACAGCGCATCGGCGACGACCAGGCCCTGGTCATCCCCAACTGGAGCATCATCAAGGAGATCCGCGCCGTGGACCGGGAGAACTTCATGGTCTCGGCCAATTACATGCAGGAAGCCGTGGCGCGCGGCTGGTACGACCCGGCCTCGGGCAAGCCCTTCGTCTGGCAGGACATCTATGCCCCGCTGCCGGTGGAGTTCGCCACCAGCCGCTTCTGGCTGTTCTACAGCACTTTCATGCCCAGCCTGGCCCAATGGCCCGACCGCAAGCTCGGCGCGAATCCCATGGCCACCATCAACCCCTATCACCAGTTCGTAGAGCCGCTTTCCCTCTACCCCTTCTCGGCGGCCCCCGAGAAGAAGATCTCGCTGCAGGACGTGATCGTCTTCCAGCGCTCGGTGTTCGCGGACACGATCTATGATTTCACCGCCCAGCCGCAGTGGCTGGTCAGCGACGGCAAGGGGGGCGCCCGCATGAGCCCGCTGGCCACGCCCTTTCCCAACAGCGACCTGCGGGCGCTGCTCAAGCTGAGCAACCGCCGGCCGGTGGCCCGACATCGCGGCCATTACGGCATGGTCTGCCAGCTGCGCGGCTGGCTGCCCGACGCCATCGGCGGCGTCTACTGGGTCTACCAGGACAACCCTTTCATCAGCCCTTATGTGCCCGTGTACGCGGGCTGCACCGACACCGCCCCCAGCTACCAGCTGTACGATCCCGAAAACTTCAACGAGCGCTCGGCGCGCTGGGCCATCGATTTTGTCGACAACCTGTGCAACCTGCGCTTCCAGGACGCGGCCCGCGAGGTCCTGGCCATGCGCCGGCCTTTCGAGGACAAGATATTCGCCGGCCAGGAGCCTACCGAAAAAGAGGCCTTGCGCCTGTACGCGAAGAGCCCGGGAAAAGCCAGGGCTTTTTTGACCGGATATTGCCGCGGCCTGATGGAAGAAGTGCCGCCGCTGTATACCCGCATCCGCGACCGGCTGATCACCTTGTTCACCAACAATCGCGAGTGAAACCTACAGCCGGGGGCGAGCGCTGCATCTTTTATCTGTCTTTGGCGTCTAATACGCTGAGGAGGCATTCATGAAATTGGCGGAAAAGGTGCTTGTCATTTTTTTTCTATCGGCCATCTCACTCCCGGCTGCCGAGGAAAAGAACGCATTCGCTTTCCCGGACACGCCGCGGGCCCAACGCACCGCCGCCTATTTCGCGGCGTTCAACAGCCCCGGCGAGGCGGCCATGGCCGCTTTTTTCAAGGATCATTTCAGCCTGGAGGCCCTGAAGCGCACTCCGCTCGAGGAGCGCCTGGCCCGCTTTCGCGGCTTGAGGAATGAAGCGAGAAGCCTGGTCCCGCAGAAGCTGCTTCGAGACGCCGTGGACGCGGTCAGTCTCCTGGCGCGCGACGGGCAGGGCGCTTTGCTGGAATTCACCTTCCGGTTCGAACCGGGAGGAGAGGCGAGGATCCTCTCGATCATGGGCGCCCCGGTCGATCCCGAAAACGTGGCCGACCTGTCCGGGCCGCAGTTGGGCCGGGAGGAATTTCTAGCGCTCGTGCGCGCCGCGCTGGACGAGCGATCGCGCGGCGATCAATTTTCGGGAGTGGTGCTGCTGGCCCAGGGCGAGGAAGTGGTGCTCCAGGAAGCCCGCGGCCTGGCCAGCAAGGAATTTGCGGCGGCCAACCTCCCCGGGACGCGCTTCAACCTGGGCTCGATCAACAAGATCTTCACCCGCGTGGCCATCGGCCAACTGGTCGAGAACGGCAAGCTCTCACTGGCGGACACGATCGGAAAAATTCTTCCCGATTACCCGAATCGCGAAGCGGCGGCCAAGGTCACGGTGAGTCAGCTCCTGGACATGATGTCGGGCATCGGCGACTTCTTCGGGAACAAATACCGGGAGACCCCCAAGGACCGCCTCCGCAGCCTTGAGGATTACCTGCCCTTATTTGCCGCGGAACCGCTGCTCTTTGCCCCCGGCAGCCAGCGGCGCTATTCCAACGGCGGCTACATCGTCCTGGGGCTGATCGTGGAGAAGGTCTCCGGCCAGGATTACTTCGACTATGCCCGTGACCATATCTATGTCCCGTCCGGCATGACGGCAACGGGGCATTTCGCCGCCGACGTGCCCGTGGAAAACGTGGCCAGCGGCTACACCCGCGACTGGGACGATGCGGAACATGAAAAAGAGCCCCGGCGCAACAACATGTACACGCGGCCGGCGCGGGGCAGCTCGGCCGGCGGCGGTTATGCGACCGCGCTGGACCTGTTCCGATTCGCCCGCGCATTGCGGGCGGGGAAATTGCTTGGCCGCCTCGGGCAGGAATGGTTCTTCGGGCCGCAAGCTTATGCCGGCGGCGCTCCCGGCATCAATGCCGAGCTGGACATTGATCCCATTCCCGGCTGGACGGTGGTGGTCATGGCCAACTACGATCCGCCCGCGGCCAATTCTCTGGCACAGAAGATCGGTGTCCTGTTAAGGCGCTTGCGCTAGGAAGGTGAAGCCCCTCAGTACTGGTCGAGGTGGTTGAACTCGGCGTTCTCCAGCCAGGCCTGGGGCCGGGAGACGAACTGCAGGATGTGCTCCAGCAGGAACTCGTGGCGCTTTTCCTCCTCGGCGATCAGGAAGAACAATTTCTGGACCTTGGCGTCGCCACTTTCCCTGGCCTTTTCCATGTAGAACTTGAAGCTTTGGATTTCGATGTCCATGGCCTTGCGGTACAGGTCGACCTGGCCGGCGGGCAGCGCCTCCCAGTTCTTTTCCTCGCGGAGCAGCTGGAAGATGTTCTTGGACTTGCTCAGGATGGGAGTGGAGACGAGATCGCCCTTGAACTGCTCCTTCATTTGCAGCAGCACCTGGTAGTGCTTGGCCTCGTCGGCGGCCAGCAGGCCCAGGATATTTTTCAGCCCGGCGTTGGCCGTCTTGTCGGCCAGGTGCCGGTAATAGGTTTCCCCGTCCTTTTCCATCTGCATGGCCAGGTCCAATGCGTTCATGGCTGCCCCCTATGAATTAATTTTAAACGCTTATTTCTGTTAAATCAATAGGGAGTCAGGAAGGGGGATTACGACATACAGCGCACGGTGTGCGCCGTATGCCTTATGCCAAGCCCTTGCTATTCCTTCAACAGCCCGCGACTGCGCAGCAGCGGCTCGATCCTGGGCTCGGCGCCGCGGAAGCGCTTGTACAGGGCCAGCGCGTCCTCGGTCCCCAGCCTGGCCAGCACGTTCTCGCGGAAGGACCTGGCCGTGGCGCGGTCGAAAAGGCCCTTTTCCTTGAAGGCCTCGTAGGCGTCCTTGTCCAGCACCCCGGACCAGATGTAGCTGTAGTAGCCGGCCGCGTAGCCGGAGATCATGTGATTGAAGTAGGTGGTGCGGTAGCGCGGCTCGATGGCCGGGATCAGCCCCAGCGCGTTCATGGCCCCCCTCTCGAAGCTGCGCACGTCGATGGCCTCGCCGCCTTGCAGCGTGTGCCAGGCCATGTCCAGCAGCGAAGCGGCCAGGTACTCGACCGTCTCGAACCCCTGGTTGAACAGGCTGGCGGCCTTCAGTTTTTCCACCAGCGCCGCCGGAATGGACTCGCCGGTCTGGTAGTGGCGGGCGTAGAGCTTGAGCAGTTCGGGCTCCAGGGCCCAGTTCTCCATGAACTGCGACGGCAGCTCCACGGCGTCGCGGGGCACGCTGCGGCCGCGGTAAACGCCGTTCGAGAAAAGGGTGTTCAGCGCGTGGCCGAACTCGTGGAAAAAGGTGCTCACCTCGTCGATGCTCAGCAGGGAGGGAGCGCCGGCGGCGGGGCGGGTGAAGTTGCAGACGATGGTGGAAAGCGGCGCCACGCGACGGCCTTTCTCGTAATAGGCGCGGCGGAAACCGCCCGACCAGGCGCCGCCGCGCTTGCCGGGGCGGGGGTGGAAATCCATGTACAGCAGGCCGACGTGGTCGCCGGAGCCTTCCTTCACCTCGTAGACCTGGACCTCGGGGTGGTAGATGGGGATGTGGTTGAGGGGGAGGAATTGCAGCCCGTACAGTTTTTCACATAGGGTGAATATCCCTTTTTTCACGTTCTCCAGCGAGAAATAAGGGCGCAGCAGCGCGTCGTCGAAGGCGTACTTCTCCTGGCGCAGCTTCTCGGCATAGTGCCACCAGTCCCATGAGGCGAGCTGGAAGCCGCCCTTTTCGCGGTCGATGATGGCCTGCATCTCCGCCGCCTCCTGCCCGGCCCGTTCCAGCGCCGGGGCCCACAGCTTCTGCAGGAAGGCCATGACCGTGGCCGGGTCCTTGGCCATGCGCTCCTCCAGGACGAAGTGGGCATAGGTGGGGTAGCCAAGCAGCTTGGCGCGCTCGGCGCGCAGGCCGGCGATCTGCCGGACGATCTCCTTGTTGTCGTTGGCATTGTCGCGGTCGCCGCGCATGAAATAGGCGCGGTGCAGCTGCTCGCGCAGGTCGCGGCGCGTCGAATACTGCAGGAACGGGGTCATGGACGGGACCTGGGTGGTGAACGCCCATTTGCCCTCCAGGCCCAGTGCTTTCGCTGTGTCGGTGCCCATGGCGCGAACGCTCTCAGGCAGGCCGGCCAGTCCCTCGGGCGAGTCGATGACGATGCGCGAGGAGTTGGTCTCGGCCAGCATCTGCTGGCCGAACTTCAGCCCCAGCAGGGAGAGTTGCTGGTTGATCTCGCGCAGGCGCGCCTTTTGCGCCTCGTTGAGCAGGGCGCCACTGCGGATGAAGCCCTTGTAGGTGTTCTCCAGCAAAAAACTCTCCTCCGGGGTGCGGGCCAGCTTCTGCCGCTGGTCATAGACCGCCTTGACGCGGGCGAACAGTCTCGGGTTCAAGCTGATGTTGTCCCGGTGGGCCGACAGCAGCGGCGACAGGTCGCGGGCGATGGCCTGCAGGTCGTCGTTGGTCTCGGCACTCAACAGTGCATAGAAAACCGAGCTGACGTCGTCGAGGAAGATGCCGCTGTGGTCCATGGCGGCGATGGTGTTGGCGAAGGTCGGGGCTTTTTTGCAGGCGACGATGGCCTCGATCTCGGCCTGCTCTCTCCGGATGCCTTCCTTGAACGCGGGAATAAAATGCTCCTTCTGTACCTTGTCGAAAGGCGGCGCCTGGAACGGCGTGGTGCGCGCCTGGAAGAACGGGTTGGTCTTGGCGACGTCCGCGGTGGCGGAGGGAGAAGCCGCCAAAAGGAAAACGGTCAGCAAAAGCGAAAGGCTCAACAGGGTTCTTTGTTTCATGGGGATCGTTCCTCCTTGCGCAAGTGAAATAAGGTTATAACCGCTGGCCTTCGCGATGTCAAATTCTGACGTGCGCCCGGGGGCGATTTCTGCTACCATGGGCCAGGAGCCGATGCGAGGAGCGTATAACGATGCCGATCGTCTGGTTGAGGGGACGGGATGATTTCCCCCCGGCGGAGCGGGCCGGGCATGATGGGCTGCTGGCCATGGGCGGCGACCTGTCGCCGCGGCGCCTGCTGCGCGCCTATGGCCGCGGCATCTTCCCCTGGTACGGCGAGGGCGAACCGATCCTGTGGTGGTCGCCCAACCCGCGCTTCGTCCTTTTCCCCAACGAGTTCCACGCCGGCGCCACCCTGAAGAAGGTCCTGCGCCGGGGCGATTTCCGCTGCACGTTCGATCGGGCCTTCGCGGCGGTCACGGACAACTGCGCCCGGCCACGGCCAGGCCAGCCGGAAACATGGATCACTCCCGACATGCGCCAAGCATATATGGAGATGCACCGGCTGGGCTACGGCCATTCTCTGGAAGTCTGGCGCGGCGAGCGACTGGTTGGCGGCGTGTACGGGCTGTCGCTGGGTCGCTGTTTCTTTGCCGAGTCGATGTTCCATAACGAAAATAACGCCTCCAAGGCGGCGCTGGCCGTGCTGGCCGCAACAATGGGTAAAATGGAATTCAACTTTATCGACTGCCAGGTGCCATCGCCGCACCTGGTTGCCTGGGGAGCGCGCTCCATCCCGCGCCGCCGCTACCTGGAATTGCTGCGCGCCGGGCTGCGTTGCCGAAGCCAACGGGGAAACTGGGGCGACGTGCTCCCAGCGCCGCGATAGCCCTTCGTTGCCCGGGTGCCTTATTTGTGTTATCGTTAGGCTGAAAACAGCCCCATGAGAAAACTGAAAGATCGCTTACACGACCTGGAGCCCGGAGGCATCCAGGAAAAGTGGCAAAAATTGGAAAGCGAGGACGGCCTCTCCACCCGCGAAAAGCTGGACCGGCTGGTCAAACAGAACCTGAGGCGGAATGAAAAGCCGGCGCCTCCCGCCCCCGCTCCGCTTGCCGCCGAACCCGAAGCGCCCTTCCTGGTCAAGGAGTTTTCCTACGCCCTGGACGGCCGCTACGGCAAGGTGCGCCTCGGCGACTGGCTTTCCCTGAAGGGCTCCACCCTGGCGGTCATCGCCGGCAGCGACGCGTTTGCCGGCGTTGACCCCCGCCGCATGCTGTTTTTTGACAGCGAGACCACCGGCCTGGCCGGCGGCACCGGCACCGTGCCCTTCATGCTGGGTTTCGGCTACTTCGGCGACCAGGCTTTCCAGGTCAGGATCTTCGTGCTGCTGAGCCTGGACAAGGAGGGGGAGTTCCTGGAGGCCGTGGCGGGCTTCCTGGAGGGGGGCGGTTTCTCCGCCGTCGCCACCTACAACGGCAAGGCCTTCGACTTCCCACTGCTGGAGACGCGCTACATCCTGCAGCGACGGCCCTTCCCGCTGCGCGGCCTTCCGCACCTGGATTTTCTTTTCCCGGCCCGCACCATCTGGCGCAACACCTTCGACTCGCGCAAGCTGGGCTACCTGGGCGAGATGCTGCTGGGGCTCTCGCGCGAGGACGACATCGACGGCAGCGACATCCCGTCCCTCTATTTCAGCTTCCTGCGCAGCCGGGCCTTCTCGCTGATCGAGCCGGTGGTCGAGCACAACGCCATGGACCTGGTGGGCCTGGCGGCGGTGGTGCTGCTGGGCGTCCTCTACCTCGACGACTACTCCCTGACCGGCGACGGCGGCGAGATATTCGGCCTGGGCCGCCTCTGCGAGCGCGCCGGGCTGCTGGAAAAAGCCGAGGGATTCTACAAGGTCGCCCGCGAGGTCAGCGCCCGCTCCGACGTGGCCGTCCTGGCGACGCGGCGCCTCTCCACCCTGCTGAAAAAAAAGAAGCTGTTCGCCGAGGCGCTGGAGCTGTGGCGGCAGCTTGCCGACGGGCACGATGCCCAGGCGCAGCGGGAGCTCTCGGTGCACTTCGAGCACCGCGAGCGCGATTTCGCCATGGCCCTCACTGTTGTCGAAAAAGCAATCGCCGGGGGCGGGCTCACCCCGGCCCGGCAGCACGAGATGGAGAAGCGGCTGCAGCGCCTGCAGCAGAAGATCGCCAAGCTCGAAGAAAAGAGCGAGATCAGCGAATAATCCGTGCTAGTGACAGTACGCGTGTTGGTAAAATGCATTGAAGCGATCTTCTTTCCTGTTTCCGTGGAAACCTCCTGAACTGAGCAAGTATTGCCTGAAACGGAGGAGTTCACCAGGCATGCAGGGTGACGCGGGTCCGCCCGGCGCCGCGGATGACGCCAGCCCGTTTTTTTTCGATGCTTATTGATTTTTTCCGCGCGCCTGTCTACAATCAGGTTGGGAAAAGCGGGGAATACCGCCCGGCGCGGGAGGGGGGATCAGCATGATCAGGGGATGTTCCTGAACAGCGCAGGCCAACGTGGTTCCCAGCCAGCGGACAAGGGCATAGCCGAGGAGAAGCGGATGAGATTCCTGAAGCAATTCGTATGGCTCTTCATCGTCATCCTGGCCATCTTCGCCTTCGCCCTGACCGCGATCTACCGGGACGTCAAGCTTCAGGCCATCAAGGAATTGAACGCCCGGCAGATGGTCCACGCCCGCCAGGCCGCCCAGGGGATCGAGAACCACATGGAATACATCATCGGCACCCTGGATATCCTGGCGCACCTGCCCGAGATCAGCGCCTTGAACGACGCCGGGAAGAAGATCATGGACGACTACCAGGCCCGGCACGCCGACGATGTGAAGGCGATCACCCGACTCGATGGCCGGGGGCGGATCGTCTACACCACCCCCCCGGCGGCGGGCGCGATCGGCAGGGACATCTCTTACCAGGAGCATGTCCGCGAGATCCTGGCCACCCAGCGGGCCGTCATCAGCGACGTGTTCATGGCCGTCCAGGGCTTCCGCACCATCGCCGTCCATGTCCCGGTGAAGCGCGACGGGGCCTTCGACGGCACCATGGCGTTACTGCTCTCCTTTGACGGGATCTCCCAGCGGCATATCGAGAACATCCGCGTCGGCGCCAGCGGCTATGCCTGGGTCCTCAGCCAGAAGGGCTTCGAGATATCCTGCCCCGTGCCGGGCCACGTGGGAAAGAGCGTGTACCAGACCTGCCGCGATTACCCCGAGATCCTGGCCATGGCCGGCGAGATGCTGAAGGGCAGGGAAGGGATCACCTCCTACCACTATCCACCGGTCCGAGGCGCCGGGCGGGAAAGCGTTCTCAAGCACGCCGTCTACCTGCCGATCCGCATCGGCAACACGTTCTGGTCGATCGTGGTCGCCACCCCGGAGAACGAGGTCCTGCTGGCCATGTCGGGCTTCCGCTCGAAGTTCCTGCTCATCACCCTTGCCCTGCTCTTCTTCTCCATGATCTTCACCTACTTTTTTGTCCGCTCCCAGATCATCATTCGCGAGCAGAAGAAGCGCGAACCCATCGTCAAGGCCCTCCAGGAGAGC
>JBGSPO010000158.1:0-3921 GCA_041738575.1 Candidatus Aminicenantia bacterium | reverse complement strand
GCAGCAGCAGGCAGAAGAGGAGGCTAGCCATTGTAGGAAAAAACAAATGTGAACGCCAGGATCGTACCGGCGACATTCTCCGGCAGTGGCGGAAAGGGCAAGCTGGCCTGGACGGCGTGCAAGGCCGCCAGGGTCAGCGTCTCGGGGACGTCGGAGTCGTCGATGACCAGGGATCTCCGTCGGCCGTCCCTCTCGATGGTCAGCGTGATCTGCACCCGCCCGGAGAATGCCAAGCGGCCCGAAGCCGGGATCGACCAGTTGCGCTCGATGCGGGAGAGGACGGCCCCGGTCCAGTCGGCGACCGCCTTTTCCCTGATGTCGAAGGGCAGCAGGAAAACTCCTTCCTTGCCGCCGCCTCCTCCCGGAGCGGCCCCGGGGCGGTAGGCATTGGCGCCGTAGCGCAGCGGCCTGGGCGCCGGACCCGGGCCTATGGGGACCGCCCAGGGATCAGGGCTCTTGCCCACCGGGGCCAAACGGAAGGTGCCGGCTGAAGTTCGGCTGTTGAGGCTGAATCCGCCTATCCCAGGAAAGGGGAGGGTGCGGCTGGACCTCAGCGGCACGGGGCTCGCGCCCGGCATCGTGTCCGGATCCGCTTTTGTGCCGGTACCGCCGCCAGCCGCAGCCGGGACGCTGTCGCCGGGAGTCCCTGGCGGCGAAGGATCGCCAACAATATAGGGCAGGGGCGGCTCGGCGATATGGACGGTTGTCACGCGGGAGGGCTCGGGCCGGATCGTGACCGGGAAGCGGGCATGCGCAACGAGGATCCACGCCAGGACGTGGGCGGCGACGGACAGGAGATAGCAGCGTTTCTTCATAGGGAAAAGTAAAAGTCACTTAAGACAAAAGGTGAAAGGCAAAAGGCAAAAGTTAAGAAAAAAACCTTGCCCGAGCTTGTTGACATTGCTGATTTCTTCACTTTTTACTTTTGCCTTTTGCCTTTTTACTTTGGCTTATCATTTAATTCCCGGGTATAGTTGTCTCCTTTCCTTTAGACGTTATAACTTACGCCATAAGTTGCATGTGGTCAATCATTCCACTGTGTGACGCGTTCGGAACCCGGCGACAGGTGGATGGCGTGAAGGAGAGGAGAGCATGAATGCTGAAAAGGAACAAAAAAGCGCGAGGTAACGGGTTAAAGGGTTGATAAAAACGACAATAGATGGGATTGGGCCGTTCCTCATCACCGCTTCACCCCTCAACTTCCCTTTTCATGGCTTGATCGATCTTTTCCCAGTCGATCTGCTCCTTGGGGAATGACATCCTCCAAGCGGGCACTGCAGCGACAATCTCGCAGACTATCGCGAAGGCCTTTTTTTTAAGCGGCTTGGGCAGGATGGAGATGGAATTTTTGATCTCTTCCCATATATGGGGGACCAAATCGTAGGGTGCAAGCGGGGCCAGGGCGAAACGACTGGCTTTTTCCAGCAGGAATAGCCCACCCAGGGGGGGCTGGACCTTGGCGTCGACGTGGAGTCCCCAGGGAGTGCCGGAAACCCGATAGCCTTCCGGAAAGCGGCGCAGCAGCAACTGGTCGTCACAAAGGATCGTGCCGCTTGGAGAAAGACGGACGGCGGTCGTCTTGCCTCCTTCATCGGGAGCTAAAAAAACTGCTGTCCTGCCATGGCGCACGATGGCCGAAGCGTGCAGCAGACAGGCGGTGAAACTGGGCAGGAAGGGGGCCAGCATGGCCGGCCCGATCAAACGCTTTTCAACCTGGGGAGCCGATCCGGCAGTATAAAAAAAGTTGGCGCGATTGTTTTTAAAATCAAGGATGGACAGTGCTTCGGGAAATATCTCTACAAACAAGAGATCCGTGTGATCCCGGGCATGGTTCAGGCAGGCCTGGACCTGCATGGAGCGCAAAAGCGGACTGTCGGTCCCCCTGCGGCCGGCTTTGGCCAAAAGTGGGTCGCTATCAGGATCGAGCGGGGGGCCAGTCAGATTTTCACTCGCGATCACATGGAAACAAATGAATATTTCCCTTTTTATTGATGATGTCAGGAAGGGCTGGAATCGCTTGGAATTCAACAAGGCGAGATCCAGCTCCGAGCGGATTTTTATTGTCAACCCGGCGATACCCAGTGTCCAGAAGAAATTTTTTTTATTTTCCGCTAACAAAGCGAATCGTGCTTAAGAGGGAGCAGGATCGGAGCCGGCGCTGCAGCGAACCGGAGTAGCGATCAATCCCGTGCTGCATCCGCTCAAATTGGGACTGGAGCCGGTTGGATTGCAGACGGAAGGGGTAAATGGCAAAAATCCTGTTAGACAGCTTCCCTGTCCCGGCTGGGAACCGTTGCCGCAAGTGCTCATCGGCTGAACTTGGCCGCTGGCCGAGGCGCCGGACAGGTCGTGGGCCATGGGCGGCTCATATCTCATTTTTTTCATGGTTTCCCAATTGCTTTTAATATAATTATAATGCTTTTTCTCGAAATAGCAAATTGAGTGCCGTTTCCCTGCCCCTCCCGATTCGCCAATTCGGCCTTTACCCCAACCTTTTTTAGGAATATAATAATGCCATGATCCTTACCATATTCGGCTATCCCAAGACCGGCAAGACGCTGCTGTTCAACCTGCTCACCGAAAAAAAGGAGAAGGTGGACAAGTTCTCCGCGCCCAGCGGCGAGTTCCACAAGGCCATCGTCGACGTCCCTGACCCGCGGCTGAAGAAACTGGCCGACTTTTTCGAGACGCCGCCGGTCTACGCCAAGATCGAGTTCCTTGACGCCGGGGCCATCTCGCTGGGCGAGGTGAAGAACTCGACCTTCATCGACCTGCTGCGCCGGGCCGACGGCCTGGTGCACCTGGTGCGCGGCTTCAGCGACGAGGAGATCGTCCACCCGCAGGGAACGATCGACCCGGTGCGCGACATGGCCGCCATGGAGGACGAGCTCAAGACCACCGACTTCCTGACCATCGACAAGCGCCTGGAACGGCTGGCCGTGGACGTCAAGAAGATGAAGGCCAAGGAGCTCCAGGAGGAGCTCGAGCTGCTGCAGAAGCTGAAGGCGTTCCTGGAGGCGGGCAAGCCGCTGCGCGAGTATGCTTTCACGGAAAAGGAAGACGTGCTGGTGCGCGGCTTCAAGTTCCTTTCGGCCAAGCCGCTGCTCAACCTGGTCAACGCTGACGAGACTTCCATGAAGTCCTACGCAGGGCTGGTGGCGCCTGCCATGCTGGGGAAGTGCACGGCGCTGTTCGCCGGCAAGATCGAAGCCGAGCTCCTGGAGCTGGCCCCGGAGGAGCGGCCCGTGTTCCAGGCGGAGTACGGCCTGGCCGACTACCGCTATATCCGCGATGAGTTCATCAAGACCAGCTATGCCCTGCTCGACCTGATCTCCTTCTTCACCGTGGGCAAGGACGAGACCAAGGCCTGGACCCTGGAAAAAGGCGCCAGCGCCTTCATCGCCTCGGGCAAGATCCATAGCGACATCCAGAAGGGTTTCATCCGCGCCGAGGTCATCCCCTGGCAGGATTTCCTCGACTGCGACGGCTTCGCCCGCGCCAAGGAAAAGGGGCTGCTGCGCCTCGAGGGCAAGGAATATGTCGTCCAGGACGGCGAGATCGTGCATTTCAGGTTTAATACTTAACAGTCCATACGTAACGCGTAACGCGTGACGCGTGACGAGATAAGAAATTAATTCGAAGCATTTAAAAAAAGGTGATTTGATTGGTCAGCGATGAGGCCGCCGCCATGGCTGGATTTCGAAAATGGCTTTCAGAGCCGAATAGCGAACCTTGAGTTGACTGGAGTATGAAATTGTTTTCTTTCGTGTCACGCGTTACGCGTCACGCGTCACGAAGGTGAGTCTTTTCCTAAGTACTTGACGATCATCAGCGTCAAGTCGTCTGCGAAATCGTCGCGGCCGCAGAAACCGCGGATCTCGGCCAGCAGGCCGGCCAGCAGGCCGGCGGCGGGCAGGTGCC
>JBGSPO010000016.1:0-7289 GCA_041738575.1 Candidatus Aminicenantia bacterium | reverse complement strand
TAAACTCGCCGCCGGCCAGCAGGCCCTCGACGGCGGCGGAGCTGGCTTCGCCCTGGTGGTCGTGGAGCCAGTAGCGGCGGGGCTCAATTCCGAACTGGTTGCGCACGAAGATCACGGTCTTGCCGACCTCCTCAACGGTGTCGGCGGCCGAGCCGCTCTTGAACTTGCGGATGTAGATGGGGGAGTGCCGGCTCAGGAAGACCATGGTGCAGCTGGAGATGTCGCGTTCGAGGAAGAAATCGGGGGCGGCCTGCGCTTTCCGGGCGCGGCCCAGTATCTCCATGGTGGAATTGCCGATGTAGGTCAGCGGGATCCGCTTTTCCGCGAATGCCGCTTCCACCCGCTCCAGCAGTGAGCGGTGCACCAGTATGGAGAGCACCCGGCGGCGGTCCAGCGTGAAGAAGCGATGGTCGTAGGCCGCGATGTCCTCCGGGAAGATCTTCTGCAGCCGCCAGGCCACCAGTTCGCGCAGCGCCTGGCTCTGCCAGGGCAGCTTGTCGAACTCGAAAAAATTATAGATGTACGGAGCGGCGTTGAACACGACGCCGGTTTCCTCTGGGGAAAGCGCTTTCACGATACCGTCCCAGTTGACTTCGTCGTCCCCGGCCGGCGCCACGCCCGACGCGAGCGAGCGGCCGCTGATCCTGCCGTCGCGCAGGCTGAAGGTCTCGGCATGGCGGTCGCCGGCGAAGACGACCTGCCGCGGCAGGCGCTCGGGGAGGAAGAGATCGATCAGACCCATTCTTTGACGGTCACCCGGTTCAACTCTTCGATGGAGGTGAAGCCGGCCCTGACGCGCTGCAACCCGTTCTTGCGGATGGGGGTCATTCCCTGTTCCATGGCGATCTTCTTGATCTCCGAGGTCGGCTTCCTGGCCAGGATCATCTCCTTGACCTCGTCGGTCAGCTCGAGGATCTCGCCGATGGCCGTGCGCCCGGAATAGCCCAGGCCCGCGCACTCCTCGCAGCCCACGGCGCGGAAGACGGGCTGGTTGAAAAAACCCTTTTCGATGCGATTGTAGGCCAGGTCGTCCTTGCCGAGGGTGACGGGCTTCTTGCACAAGGGGCAGAGGACGCGCACCAGGCGCTGGGCGGCGATGCAATTCAGGGCCGAGATGAAGCTGTAGGTGTCGATGCCCATGTGGATGAAGCGCCCCAGGACGTCGAAGACATTGTTGGCGTGGACGGTGGTGAACACCAGGTGGCCGGTCAGCGCCGACTGGATGGCGATCTGGGCCGTTTCCGGGTCGCGGATCTCGCCGACCATGATCTTGTCCGGGTCGTGGCGCAGGATGGAGCGCAGGCCGCGGGCGAAGGTCAGCCCCTTCTTCTCGTTGACCGGGATCTGCATGATGCCGTCCACCTGGTATTCGACCGGGTCCTCGATGGTGATGATCTTGTCGGCCGGGTCCTTGATCTCGTTCAGCGCCGCGTAGAGCGTGGTGGTCTTGCCGCTGCCCGTCGGGCCGGTGACCAGGAACATGCCGTAGGGCTGGCGGATGTAGTAGTTGATTTTTTCCAGGATGTCGGGGGAGAAACCCAGCTGGCTCAGCTTCAGCTCGCCGATGTTCTCGGTGATCATCTCGCGGTCCAGGATGCGGATGACGGCGTTCTCGCCGTAGATGCCGGGCATGATCGAGACGCGGAAGTCGATGGTCTTCTGCTTGAACTTCATGCGGAAGCGCCCGTCCTGGGGGACGCGCTTCTCGGCGATGTCCAGCTCGGAGATGACCTTGAGGCGGGTGAGCAGGAAGGAGTGGAAGGAGCTGTCCAGCGGCTCCATGATCTGGTGCAGGATGCCGTCGATGCGGTACTTGATGATCAGGTTGTCGCTGATCTCGATGTGGACGTCGGAGGCCTTCTTGTTCACCGCGGTCAGGATGATGTTGTTGAGCAGCTTGATGACCGAGTCGTCCTCCTCGGTGATGCTCTCGATGGTCACGACCGCCTCGCCTTCGTCGTCGGCCGGGTCGGCGGCGGTCTTTTTCTGGGCGAAGGTCTCGGTCTTGTCGCGCAGCACCTTGGTGTAGGTGTCGCTTTTCTTGAGGAATTTTTCCAGCTCGTCGCGGTTGGCCAGGAAAGGCAGGACCTTCTTGCGCGTGAAGTTCTCGATCATGCCGATCTTGTCGAGGTTGTCCGGGTCGGGCATGGCCACGGAGATGATGCCGTCATTTTCCTCGAGGGGAAAAAAGAGGTTCTTGATCAGGAATTCGGCCGGGAATTTCGCCAATAGCGCATAATCGATCTTGACGTCGGCGATATGGATGGATTTCTTCACTGCATGATCCTTATGGTACTGAATATCGGCAAATAAACGGAAATTAGCATCATGGCGACCACCATGCCCAGGAAGATAATTATAACAGGTTCGATCAGCGAAATCAACGAGTTGATGCGGCTGTCCAGGGAGCGCTCGTAGTATTCGGCGCTCTCGTCGAGAACGGAGGTCAGGTTGCCCGAGGATTCGCCGACGCGCACCATCTCGACCAGGATGCGCGGCATGATGGCGATCTCGTCGAGCACCTCTGAAAGCAGGTTGCCCTGGCGGATCTTCTCGGGCACGCCGCGTACCTGGCGGTAATAATAGCGGTTGGCGAAGGTCTCGACGGCGACCTCGGCCGATTCGGGCACGGGAATGCCGCCCGCTATCAGGATGGACAGGGTGCGGGCGAAGACGGCGATGGCGCTTTCGTGAACGATGCGGCCCAGGAAAGGGAGCTTGAGCTTGGACTGGTCGATGAGGTTGACCTTGGGGTTGAAATGCTCGAGCAGGCGGATGCCGGCGTAGGCCAGCAGCAGGATGGCGCTGAAGGGCACGATGTTGTCGCGGATGTATTCGGTGAGGCCCAGGAAGAACAGGGTCACGGTCGGCAGCTGGGCGTCCATGTCGTTGAAGAAGGTGGAAAACTTGGGGATGACGAAGATGGAGATCACCAGCACCATGGCGACCATGAACAGCAGCAGGATGATCGGGTAGGTCAGGCCGCTGATCATCTTGCGCCGCAGGTTGCTGATCTTGCCCAGGTAGACGTTGAATTTTTCCAGGACCTGCTCCAAGTGGCCGCTTTGTTCCCCGGCCAGCAGCGAGGCGCGGTAGATCTTGGCATAGGGTATCTGGGGCGAGGTGAAGGCATCGGACACCTGCATGCCGTTGCGGATGTTGCCGGCGGCCCTGGCCAGGATCTCGCGCAGCACCCCGAAGGGGGTGTTCTGGATGATGATCTCCAGGGCGCGGATCATGGGGATGCCGGCCTTGAGCAGGGTGATCAGCTGCTGGTTGAACAGCAGGAACTGGGTGGTGCCGATCTTGCTCTTGAAAAGTTTTTTCAGCGAAAGATTCTTGAACCACAGGCGCTGGGCCTTGACCAGCTTCTCATCCAGGCCGGCCAGCGCCGCGTCGATCTCCCTGCGGTTCTCGGCATAATACTCGCGCTCCTGGAAGCGTCCGCGCTCGTCGACCAGCGTGCACTTGAAGTAGGGCATTACAGCAGGTCGCGGCCGGGGAAATACGGGCGCAGGGCTTCCGGGATGCGGATGCGGCCGTCGGCGGTCTGGTAGTTTTCCATGATGGCGGCCACGGTGCGGCCGACGGCCAGGGCGGAGCCGTTCAGGGTGTGGACGTAGTCCTTGCGGCCGTCCTTGCCCTTGTACTTGATGTGCGCCCGCCGCGCCTGGAAGCTCTCGAAATTCGAGCAGGAGGAGATTTCCAGGTAGCCGGCGCGGGCCGGCATCCAGACCTCGATGTCGTAGGTCTTGGCCGAGGAGAAGGAGAGGTCGCCGCTGCACAGGGCCATGGTGCGGAAGGGCAGCTCCAGCTTGCGCAGGATGGACTCGGCATCGGAGGTCAGCTCCTCCAGCTCGAGATAGGAGCGGGAGGGGGCGGCGAACTTCAGCAGCTCGACCTTGTTGAACTGGTGCTGGCGCACCAGGCCGCGGATGTCCTTGCCGTGCGAGCCGGCCTCGCTGCGGAAGCACGGGGTGTAGGCCACGTACTTGACCGGCAGCTGCTCCTCGTCCAGCGTCTCGTCGCGGTGGATGTTGGTCAGCGGCACCTCGGCGGTGGGCACCAGGTAGAGGTTATAGTCCTCCACCTTGAAGAGGTCGGCCTTGAACTTGGGCAGGTTGCCGGTGCCGATCAGGCTGGCGTCGTTGACCAGGAAGGGGGGCAGCACTTCGCGGTAGCCGTGCTCGCTGGTGTGGCAGTCGAGCATGAACTGGATCAGCACCCGCTCCAGCTTGGCCAGGCCGTCGAAGTACACGGTGAAGCGCGAGCCCGATATCTTGGCGGCGCGGGCGAAATCCAGCCCGCCCACGGCTTCGCCCAGCTCCCAATGCGGGCGCGGCGCAAAGTCGAAAGCCGGCTTGACGCCCCATTCGCGCACCATCTCGTTGGCGCTGGCGTCGCGGCCCACCGGCACCGAGTCGTGGAACAGGTT
Organism: Candidatus Aminicenantia bacterium; assembly: GCA_041738575.1. GTDB lineage: Bacteria > Acidobacteriota > Aminicenantia > UBA2199 > UBA2199 > UBA2199. The sequence continues at coordinate 2,854 of JBGSPO010000016.1, read as the reverse complement.
GGGGATGCTCAGCAGGAATTCCTGGAACCCGGCCTCCAGGGCCTCCAGCTCTTTTTCGCCGTCGGCGATCTGCTTGGAGATCTCGATGGACTGGAGCTCGAGCTCGCGCGTCGGGGCGCCGCTCCGCTTCAGGAAGCCGGTCTCCTTGGCCAGCTTGTTCTTCCTGCTTTTCAGCTCCTCGCTGCGGGCGAGAAGCTGGCGCCGGCGCAGGTCCATGGCGCTGAAGCGGTCTTCGGCGAAGGGCACGCCCTTGGCCTCGACCTTCTTCTTGACCAGCTCCAGGTTGTTCCTGACGAAATTGGTGTCCAGCATGCAAAAAATTATAGCACAGGGCGTTTTTTTGCGCAAAATGATTATTTCCGGTGGTTTGGCAAACCAAATCCCTGGATTTCAAGTATACTGCTGCTGAGGTGCCCCATGAAGATCAAGCTTCTGTCCATCCCGTTCCTGGTGGCCGCGATTTTTGCGGCCGCCCTCCTGCTCTCCGGAGCCGGGGGCGCGGCCGATGACGCCCGCATCAAGAAAGCCCTGCTCTGGCACGAACAGGCCCTCACGGTCGACACTCACTGCGACACGCCGTTCAAGCTGCTGGAAAAGGATTGGGATATCGGTCAATACCACAAGACCGGCGAGCGCGGCAGCGGCTGCCAGGACCTGCCGCGCATGAAGGAAGGGGGCCTTGACGCCTCGTTCTTCGCCGTCTTCGTCGGCCAGGGCCCGCGCACCCCCGAGGGGCATGCCCGGGCCCGGGAAAAAGCCGTGGCCATCCTCGACGCCATGGATGCCATGTACAAAAAGTACCCCGGCCTCTGCGGCCTGGCCCTGGCGCCCGCCGACGCCCGGCGCCTGGAAATTGAGGGCAAGCGGGCCATTTTCATCGGCATGGAGAACGGCTACCCCCTGGGCCATGACCCGGAGCTGATCGATTATTTCTACCAGCGCGGAGTGCGCTACGTCACCCTGGCCCACACGGCCGACAACGACATCTGCGATTCCTCGACCGACCGCAAGGACCCCGAGGACCGCGGCCTGAGCGAATGGGGCCGGCAGGTGGTGCGGCGACTGAACGACCTGGGCGTCATGGTCGATGTCTCGCACATTTCCGACCGTTCCTTCCACGACGTGCTGGCTCTCTCCCGGGCGCCGGTCATGGCCTCGCACTCCTGCGCCCGCGCCCTCTCCGCCAGCCCGCGCAACCTGAGCGACGACATGCTGCTGGCGCTGAAAAAGAACGGCGGCGTCATCCAGCTCTGCATCCTCGATGACTACATCAAACAGCCGCCGGCCAACCCCGAGCGGGACCAGGCCTTCGAGGCGTTTCGCCGGAAGGTCGACGAGAATTACGGCGGCTGGGGCGGCATCAAGGACCAGGCCGTGCGCGACCAGGTGGAGGCGGAATACGACGCCCTGGGCGCCCGCTACCCGAACCCGCCGGTCACCGTCAAGGACGCCGTCGACCATATCGACCACATCGTCAAGCGGATCGGCATCGACCACGTGGGCATCGGCACCGACTTCGACGGCGGCGGCGGCCTGGCCGATTGCCGCGATGTCACCGAGCTGAAGAACATCACCATCGAGCTCGTGCGCCGCGGCTACGGCAAGAAGGACATCGCCAAGATCTGGGGCGGCAACGCCATGAGGGTGATGCAGCAGGTTATAGATCTAGCTAAGAAATAAACGAGCTTTTTAATAAGTGATTTGTGAGTAGTGAGTAGTGATTAGTAAGAAAAACAGCATTATCTCGATCCAATGCCCCACCAATCACCAACAACGAATTTCCGATCACAACAGTGCGGTATTTTCATGTCTGAGATATTCTTTTCTTTCCTGCATTTAATTGCTTGCTGAACGCCATTCATCAGGAGGGATCATGTCATCTCGCGCTTCAATAGGACTCGCGGTTGTAGCGGTCATTGTGCTGGCGGCGACGGCGGCCGCCCAGGGCGGCGGCCAAAACCGTCCGGCCGACTGCCCGAAGGCGAACGCCATCACGAAAATGGTTTCCGCCATGCAGGCGTTCAGGGACGCCCTGCCCCTGGACCGTTCCTCCCTGAAAACCGGCGGCGCGCTGCTGTCCAAGGATGGCAAGGAGCTCCGGGTCTGCCTGGCCAACGGTGACTTCGCCGTCGCCGACATGGCCAACAGCTTCGTGCTGCCGCTTGAGCAGAAAGGGCAGTTCATCCTGCAGGTCAATTTCCTCAACGACGCCGGCATCGTGCCCGGGAAATACGATCCCGTTGCCGGCTACGGCAAGCCCTTCTGGGTGACCGCCGAGGTGAAGGTGGCGGTCGGGGACAAGGGCACCATCGTCATGCTGGGAGCGGCGGAGGGGACGGCCGAGATCATTGCCATGAGCGGCTCCACGGTCTGCGGCAGGTTCCATCTGAAAACCCCGGCCGGGCATCCGCAGCCTTCCGAAGTTGCCGGGGAGTTCAACGTCAAGGTGGAACGTTCACGCTGGTAAGCAGGGGCCAACGCCTGTGCGTTCATGCTCAACTCGTGACACGTAACGCGTGACGCGTGACGAGAAAATAAAAAAAATCTTTTAGATATTTAGATAAATTATTGCTCCGTGTTATTTGCCCGTTGTCACGAGTTGTGGCAGTTCGTTAACTTGTTGCTCCGCGTTACGCGTTACATGTCACGGGGGATCGTTTCTTTTAGTTCTTGATCTCTACTCCGCCGAGCAAAGCCGACGCCTTGATGATCAGCTTGCCGCCCGTGGCGTTGGGATCCTGCCGCGTGTGGTCGTCGACGCCGCCCAGCATGGTGGTCGGCTGGACCTCGAGGCGCCAGTCGCGCGGCACGCGGATCTCGACGCCGCCCAGCACCGAGGAGACGGTGAGCAGCC
>JBGSPO010000149.1:0-3072 GCA_041738575.1 Candidatus Aminicenantia bacterium | reverse complement strand
AGTCGAACCCGGCGATGGCCGTCTTGAAGTCCTCGTAGCCCCGGGCGCGATTCAGGCGGTAGATGGCATCCAGGATGGCGCTGGCATCATGCCCTGTCCAGCGCATGGCCGCGCGCGCCGGGATCCAGTCCGGCCTCCCCGGGCGCGACGCCGCGAACGGCACCGGTCCGAGATGGGTGTAGGGCACATTTTCGACGACGGTCTTGCCGCCCCTGACGCGGACCTCCTCGCGCCGCCACTTCACCGGGCGCCAGGTTTCGCCCCAGGCATATTCGCGCTGCCGGTTGTCGTGGAAGCGGAGCTGAAAAAAATCGAGGACGTCCGAGCCGGCATTGGTCACGCCCCAGGCAATCTTATTGTTGAAGCCGATGACCACCCCCGGGGCTCCCGGCAGCGATACGCCGCGGACGTTCAGCCCCGGCGCCGAGAGCTGGACCTCGTACCAGATCGACGGCAGGGTGAGCTGCAGGTGCGGGTCGTCGCACAGGATGGGGAAGCCGCTTTTCGTCTTCTTCCCGGCCATGGCCCAGTTGTTGCTGCCGACGGGCTCGCCGAACGGATCCACTACGACGGCCGGCCAAGACCCGGGATGAGGAGCGGTTTTCCCGCTTGGGCTCGACAGCGGCGGCGCGGGATCCCATTTTGTGCCGGCGGGGACAACCGGGTCCTGGAATGGCGCGAAAAAGGGAAAGAGGGCATCAACGACAGCCTCGTCAGTCGCCGCCCGTGTGCGCGTCAAACCCAGCTCATTGCCATAACCGGTCAGGTCCCAGGCCATGTACTTCAATAGCAGCGCGATGTCGAACGGCGTCCAACGGCTCGGGGCATAGTCCAGGATCTTGTATTCCAGGGGATAGGCGGCCGGCTTGAGCGCATCGACATAAGCGTTGATGCCGTTGCAGTAGGCGGTGAGGACCCGGCGCATGTGGGCGTCGCCGGCGATGCCCTTGAGAAAATTTTCCGCCCCCCAGGTCATGCCCAGGCGGCGCTGCAGAAGGTCCATCTCCAGGACGCGCGGGCCGATGACCTCGGCGAGGCGGCCGCCGGCGTAACGGGAGAGGAAGTCCATCTGCCACAGGCGGTCGCGCGCCGTCAGGTATCCCTGCGCCAGGTAAAGGTCATCCTCGTTGGCGGCGAAGATATGAGGAACACGACGGTCGTCCCAGGCTACCGTTACTTCGCCCCTGAGTCCGGGGATCTCCAGCTTTTTCGGTATGCGGTCGTCAGCCGCGTTGTTGCGCCAGAAGCCGGTGCCGGGATCGAGCAGGGCCCCCAGCGGCGGCAAGACCCCGTGCGGCACGCCCAGCGCCCAGAGCAGCGCCGCCAGCATGAGCAGGGCCGACAGGGCTTTCAGCCAGCGTTTCACAGGTTCCTCGCTGCGACGGATCCGAATTCGAAGATTTGAATATAATCGAGCGGCGTGGTTTTTGCAAACGCCGGCAGCTTCTCTACCGGGGAAACATGTCCACCATCCGTCGCTTTGACCGGTTGGGGATAAAGGAGATCGCCGCGCCATCTTGCTTTTTTTTTTAGTGCGGAGTAGAATCCAGTTTATTCCATAATCAAAACTGGAGGTTTTCCAACCATGGCAAAAAAGTATAATTTCTACGCCGGACCGGCGATCCTGCCCCAGGAAGTGATGAAGAAGGCCCAGGACGAGCTGCTGGACTTCAACGGCATCGGATTGTCGATCATGGAGATCAGCCACCGCTCCAAGGACTTCGACGCGGTGATCACCACGGCCGAGGCCAAGATCCGCAGCCTGCTCGGCGTGCCGGAGAACTTCACCGTCATGTTCCTGCAGGGCGGCGCCAGCCTGCAATTCGGCATGATCCCCATGAACCTGCTCAAGGGCGGGAAAGCCGACTACGTGCACACCGGCGAATGGGCCAAGAAAGCCATCAAGGAGGCCAAGCTGTTCGGCACGGTGAACGTTGCCGCCTCCTCCGAGGACAAGAACTTCTCCTGCATCCCGGAAAAATTCGGCTTCTCCCCCGACGCCAAGTACGTCCACGTCACCTCCAACGAGACCATCGGCGGCATCCAGTGGACCACGTTCCCCGAAACGAACGGCTTGCCGCTGGTCATCGACATGTCGTCGGACATCTTCAGCCGCCGCATCAGCTTCAAGGACGTCGGCATGATCTACGCCGGCGCCCAGAAGAACATCGGCCCGGCCGGCGTGACGCTGGTCATCATGCGCAACGACCTGCTCGAGGCCTGCGCCGACGGCCTGACCACCATGCTCAGCTACAAGACCCACGCCAAGGAAAAATCGCTCTACAACACCCCGCCCTGCTTCGCCATCTATATCATCAAGCTGGTCATGGACTGGATCGAAGGCCTGGGCGGACTGGCGGCCATCGAAAAGATCAACGAACAGAAGGCCAAGGCCATCTACGACGCCATCGACCACAGCGACGGCTACTACCGCGGAACCGCCAACCCCAGGGACCGCTCGAAAATGAACGTCACCTTCCGCCTGCCCTCCGAGGAACTGGAGGAAAAATTCATCAACGAGGCCAAGAAAGCCGGGTTTATCGGCCTGAAAGGCCATCGCAGCGTCGGCGGCTGCCGGGCGTCCATCTACAACGCCATGGGGCTGGACGGGGTCAAGGCCCTGGTGCAGTTCATGGAGAAATTCGCCAGGGAAAACAAATAGACGCAGCCGGCCGGGTCGGTCGCGGGCGAGTGCTCTGAAAACCGCTCTGGAAACAGGTTTTTCGTCATCAGGATTGACAGGAAGGCAAAAATCTGCTATTCTTTCTCCCGGTATTGAAACGGGAGGTATTTTTTGGACGGAAAGACGGTTTTTCAATTCCTGAATACCTCAATCCTGCTCAGATCCGCCCATTCTCATGCCAGCGTGGTCTCCCAGGGCCCCACACGGCCATGATCCGCATCCTGGTCGCCTGCCCATTGAACGCCGAGGCGCTGGAGCAGCTGAACGAGATCCCCGAGTTCGAGATCAGCGAAAGGCCCGGCATCCACCCCGACCCGCTGCTGGACGAGATCCGCGGCGCCGACGCCCTGGTCTGCAACGGTTCCCCAGCCGTGAGCGGGCCGGCCCTG
>JBGSPO010000122.1:0-5545 GCA_041738575.1 Candidatus Aminicenantia bacterium | reverse complement strand
AGCAGGGCCGCCAGCGCCAGCAGCCCGAGAAGGCGCCCCTTAAGGCCGTACCGCCGCGCAGCGACGCGGCCCTCGCTGAGGGGGCCGCGCATTATTGGAATTCCCGCCGGCGGAAGACCAGGATGGTGATGGCCAGCAGCGCCAGTACGTAGGCCAGGGCGTAGAGCACGGCATAGAGGATGGACCAGGGGTTGATGGCCATGCCCAGGACCACCTCGTTCTTGATGTTGAACTTGTGCAGGTTGGGCAACAGGTAGTACAGGGCCTGGGTAAAGGCCCGCCACAGCGGCACGGTCACCAGGCCCTTGAACTCATTATACGTCCAAATGATCTGGCCGATAAGGTAGATCGAAACGGTGAAGATGAAGGAGAGGATCGGCGTGGTGAAAGAGGAAAAGAACAGGGAAACGGCCACGATGACCAGCAGCTCCAGGAAAAGCATGAAGAAATAGAGGGCGATCTTCGCGTCGAAGCCGCCGCCGTTGAAGGCGACGAACACGAAGAAAATCACGGCCATGGCGCCCAGCGCCGTCAGCATGGTCAGGGCCAGGCCCAGGAACTTGCCGATGATGAACTCGTCGCGGGAGACGGGCTTGCTCAGGATGTTGAATACCGTCTTTTTCTCGATCTCCTTGTAGACCAGGTTGATGCCGGTGAAAATGGCGATCAGCACGCAGAAGAAGTTGATGGCCGCCAGGCCGGTGTCCTTGAGCACCTTCATGGCGTCGCCCAGGGTAAGAAAACTGACCAGCTTGGAACTGAGGGCGAAGAGAATGCCGAAGAAGACCAGCAGGTAGAACATCTTGTTGCGCGCCGATTCGCGGAAGGTGTTGACGGCGATGCCTTTCACTCCGGGTTTCATTGGCGGTCCCCCGTCGTTGCGGGGCGGTTCGGCCCCCCGGTCCCATCGGACCGGGACGTCGGGGGCTTGTTGGCCCCTCCGGCCATTTCATTGAAAAAGATGTCTTCCAGCGTCATCTTGACCGGGGTGACGGACACGATGCGGCCGCTGTTGTGGATGATCGACTCTACCACCAGGTTGACGTCGGCGTCGCTGGCCAGGGTGATGATGAACTGGCCGTCGCGGCAGGCGAAGTTCGGCTGGATCTGGGCCAGCGTCTTTTCGGAGATGCGGTCGCAGACGATCTCGCAGTATTGCGTGCTGCGCGAGATCAGCTCCGAAAGCTTGCCCTGGCGGCGGATGGCGCCCTCGAGGATGATGCCCACGCGGTCGACCATCAGCTCCATGTCCTGCAAAATATGCGAGGAGAAGAAGATGGTCTTGCCCGCTTCGCGCAGCGACAGGATAAGGGTGCGCAGGTCCTTGCGGCCGACCGGGTCAAGGCCGGAAAAAGGCTCGTCGAGGATGAGCAGTTCGGGGTCGTTGACCAGGGCCTGGGCCAGCCCCAGGCGCTGGATCATCCCCTTGGAGAACTTGCGCAGCTTGAGGTCTTCGTGTCCGCTCAGGCCGACGCGGTGGATCAGGGCGGCGACGCGCTCCCGCACTTCGGCCGCCGGCAGGTCGAACAGCGCGGCGGAAAAGAAGAGGAGCTCGCGGGCGGTGAGGTAGTCGTAAAAGTAGGGGTTCTCGGGAAGGAAGCCGATGCGGCGCCGCGCCGTGGCGAGAGCCGCAGGCTGGCCGTCGACCAGGATCTCCCCGGCGTCGGGGATCAGCAGCCCCAGCATGCACTTGATGGTGGTGGTCTTGCCGGCGCCGTTAGGGCCCAGGAAGCCGTAGATCTCGCCTTTTTCCACTTCGAGGTCGATGCCTTTCAGGATATTGTATTTCTTTAGAAGGAAGTTCGAGCGGAACGTTTTCTTCAGGCCTTTTATTTCCAGTGCTTTCATGTTTTCGCTCTGATTTTAGGAAAACAGGGGGAAAATGTCAAGTTCACGCAGCGATGCAGGTTCGATGTTCGACGTTCGACGTTCAGGGCACTGAAGAAGGTTCGATGTTCGAAACTACGCGTTGTGTCCCCTTGGAGGATTCGACGTTCAATGTTGAAGAAAAAGCACTGGGCAGGCGCAGCGGCATTCTCCGGAACGCCTTGTGGACGTCGAGGAGACGGCCATCGGTTCCCGGAGGCCTCGGTGCTCCGGGAAAAAGTGGAGGGGAATGGCGCGAGAGCCTGCCTGGCTTAAAAAAAAAGGCAGGCCCGGAGGCCTGCCCCATTGGATCGAGCTGTAGGGTTATTTCTTTTTAACTTTCTTCACGAGCCTTGCTTTCTTCGCCGCTTTCGCCTTGGCTTTTGCCACAACATTTGCTTTCTTGGCAGGCTTGGCTTTTCTCACGGCTTTCTTCACCGCCGCCTTTTTTGCCGGGGCTTTCCTTGCCTTGGCCGGGGACGGTTTTTTCACGGCTTTTTTGACAGCCTTGGCTTTTTTAACGGCCGCTTTTTTCGACGCGGCGGGCGCCTTGGCCATGTTCTTCTTGATCTCGGCCTGGGCGGCCGCCAGGCGGGCGATGGGCACGCGGAAAGGCGAGCAGGAGACATAGTCCATGCCCACGCGGCAGCAGAACTCCACCGACTTGGCCTCGCCGCCGTGCTCGCCGCAAATGCCGATCTTGAGGCCGGGCTTGGTCTTGCGCCCCTTCTCGATGCCCATTTTCACCAGCATGCCCACGCCTTCCTGGTCGAGCGACTGGAAGGGGTCGTCGGCGAAGACGCCGGCCTTCTTTTCGTCGACGTAGTCGGGCAGGAACTTGCCGGCGTCATCGCGCGAGATGCCCATGGTCATTTGCGTCAGGTCGTTGGTGCCGAAGGAGAAGAACTCGGCGACCTCGGCGATCTGGTCGGCCAGCAGCGCCGCGCGCGGCACCTCGATCATGGTCCCGACCAGGTATTTCAGGGGGGTGTTCTTTTCCTTGATGACGGCGTCGGCCACCAGGCGCGTGCGCAGCGCCAGTATGCCCAGTTCCTTCTTGTCGATGGTCAGCGGGATCATGATCTCGGGAAGCACCCGGATGCCCGCGGCGGTGCACTCGCAGGCGGCCTCGATGATGGCCCGCACCTGCATGTCCAGGATCTCGTGGTAGGTGATGCACAGGCGGCAGCCGCGGTGGCCCAGCATGGGATTGGCCTCGTGCAGCTGTTCGACGCGGTAGCGGATCTTTTCATAGGGCACGCCGATCTTGTCCGCCAGCTGGATCTGCTTCTCCTCGGTGTGGGGCACGAACTCGTGCAGCGGCGGGTCGATGAGGCGGATGGTCACCGGGAAGCCGTTCATGGCCTTGAAGATGCCCTTGAAGTCCTCCTTCTGGAAAGGGAGCAGCTTGTTCAGGGCTTCCACGCGGCCGGACAGGGTGTCGGCCACGATCATTTCCTGGATGGCCAGGCGGCGCTCCTCGGTGTCGAAGAACATGTGCTCGGTGCGGCAGAGGCCGATGCCCTCGGCGCCCAGCTCGACGGCCTTGGCGGAGTCATAGGGAGTGTCGGCGTTGGTGCGCACCCGGATGGCGCGGACCTGGTCCACCCAGCCCATCAGCGTCTTGAACGCAGCGGGGGGCTCGGGCTTGATCAGGCGCATGGCGCCGAGGAAGACCTGCCCGGTGGAGCCGTTGATGGTGATCTCTTCGCCCTGGCGCACGACGATGTCGCCGACGGACATCTCGCCCTTCTCGTAATTGATGTTCAGCTTCTCGCAGCCGACGATGCAGCATTTGCCCCAGCCGCGCGCCACCACGGCCGCGTGGGACGTCTTGCCGCCGGTGGCGGTCAGGATGCCCTGGGCGGCATGCATGCCGCCGACATCCTCGGGGCTGGTCTCCTTGCGCACCAGGATGACCTTCTCGTCCCGGGCGGCGGCCTCTTCGGCATCCTTGGCGTTGAACACCACCTTGCCGCTGGCGGCGCCGGGGACGGCGTCGATGCCGCTGACCAGGAAATTCTTCCTGAGCTCGTCCTTCTGGTCGGGGTCGATGACCGGGTAGAAGATGCCCTCGATGTCCTTGTCCTTGATACGCAGGATGGCGTCCTGCTTGCGGATCAGCTTCTCGTTGACCATGTCCACGGCGATGCGGAAAGAGGCGGCGGGAGAGCGCTTGCCGGTGCGGCACTGCAGCATGTACAGGCGGCCCTCCTCGACGGTGAACTCCATGTCCTGCATGTCCTTGAAATGCTTTTCCAGGATGCGGCGCACGTCGACCAACTGCCGGTACGAGACGGGGTCGGATTTCTCGAACTCCGAGAGCTTGATCGGTGTGCGGATGCCGGCGACCACGTCCTCGCCCTGGGCGTTGAGCAGGTAGTCGCCGTAGAAGGTGTTCTCGCCGCTGTTGGGATCGCGGGTGAAGCAGACGCCGGTGCCGCTCTTGGAGCCCATGTTGCCGAAGACCATCTGCTGGACGTTGACGGCCGTGCCCACCACGCCCTTGATCTTTTCCACGCGGCGGTAAGTGACCGCCTTATCGGCCATCCAGGAGCCGAACACGGCGTCCACCGAGCCCCACAACTGCTCCTTGGGGTCCTGGGGGAAATCCTTGCCGATATTCCGCTTGTAGATCGCCTTGAACTCGCCGACCAGCAATTCCAGCTCGCTTTCGTTCACGTCGGTGTCGTTGACCTTGACGTGGCTGGGCAGGCCGAGCCGCTGGCGCGTGTGCTGGTTCTTGACCATCTCGAAGGCGTGGTTGAACTCCTCGCGGTCGATGCCCTTGGCCGTCGAACCGTACATCATGATGAAGCGGCGGTAGGCGTCCATGGCGAAGCGGCGGTTGCCGGTCTTGGCGGCCAGGCCATCCACCGAGCGGTCGTTCAGGCCGAGGTTGAGGATGGTATCCATCATGCCGGGCATGGAGAGGGGAGCGCCCGAGCGCACCGAGACCAGCAGGGGATCGGCGGCGTCGCCGAACTTCTTGCCGACCTCTTTCTCCAGCCGCCGCATGTGCTCATCGACCTCCTTGTCCAGGCCGGCGGGGTAGTTGCGGTTGCTTTTATAGTACAGGTCGCAGACCTCGGTGGTGATGGTGAATCCGGCGGGCACGGGAAGGCCGATGCTGGCCATCTCGGCCAGGCCGGCGCCCTTGCCGCCCAGGAGATTCTTCATCTCCTTGCTGCCTTCACTCAGTTTCTTGGAAAAGAAATACACGAACTTTTTTTTCATGGGGCCTCCTTTATGATTGGGATGGGTTTTTTGCCTTCACGTCATTCATTGCCATGGGAAAAGCGATCTCGAAGCAGCTGAATTCGCCGGGCTGCGAACTGACAGCACAGGCGGCACCATGGTCGGCGATGATCTTCTCGCACAGGACCAGGCCCAGGCCGGCGCGGCCGGGGAATTGGGCATAGAACGGAGTCCAGATGCCGGCCATCTCCTCTTCGTCCATGCCGCGGCCGTTGTCGCGCATGGTGAGTTTCAGGGAGTCGCCGGCCAGGCGGGTGGAGATGCGGATCTCCCTTTCGCCGGCCGTTCTCGCCTGCAATGCCAGCGACGCGTTGTCGGCCAGGCTCAGCAGCAGCACGCGCATCCGGTCGCTGTGCAGCGCCGGTTCCGGCAACCCGGGGGCCAGCTCGAGGATGACGCGTGCCTGCGCCGCCGTGGCCAC
>JBGSPO010000096.1:0-21881 GCA_041738575.1 Candidatus Aminicenantia bacterium | reverse complement strand
CGAGCTGAGCACCAGCGCCATGGTCGTCGGCCATCCCCAGGCGGCGTACTTCTGAGGAAAATGAGTGCCATCGGAGGAAAAATGGCCGATCATGAGGCGCCGGAAAGACAGGACGGGGCGGAAGCAATGATCTCGCCTCTCGAGGCGAAGGTGGAATCCTGGCGGCAGCGCATCAGCCTTGTCGCGGGGCCGCTGCTCGGCTTGGCCATCCGCCTGCTGCCCATGCCCGGGGTCAGCCCGCAGGCCCATACGTTGGCCGCGATCATCGCCTGGATCGTGGTCTGGTGGATCGGCGAGCCGGTGCCCATCCCGGTCAGCGCCGTCCTGGGGTCCGTCCTGTGCATCCTGGCCGGCGTGGCCGGCGCCAAGACCGTGCTGGCCCCTTTTGCCGAGCCGACCATTTTCCTGTTCCTGGGCAGTTTCATCCTGGCCCGGGCCATGAGCGCCCATGGCCTGGACCGCAGGTTCGCCTTCGCCATCCTGTCCATGAGGTGGATCGGTGACCGCGCCTGGCGCATTCTTTTCGCCTACGGGGCCATCTCCGCCTTCATTTCCATGTGGATCAGCAACACGGCCGCCACGGCCATGATGTTCCCTATCGGCCTGGGCATCATCGCGGCCATGGCCGGGTTGCTGGAAAAAACGACCGGCAGAAAAACCGACCCGGCCCGCCTGCGCTTCGCCACGGGCATGATGCTGATGGCCGCCTATGCCTCCTCGGCCGGGGGCATCGGCACGCCGGTGGGCACTCCGCCCAACCTGATCGGCCTGGCCATGATCGAGAAGTTCGCCAACGTGAAGATCCCTTTTTTCCAGTGGATGCTGTTTGCCGTGCCCATGCTGCTAGCCATGTACGTTTTGCTTTTTTTCTTGCTCTATGCCCTGCACCGGCCGGAGATGCCGGTGATCGCGGGCAGCCGCGAATACGTGCGCCAGGAGCTGGCCAAGCTCGGCCCCTGGAGCCGCGGCCAGAAGAATTCTCTGGCGGCTTTCCTGGTCACGGTCAGTCTCTGGGTGATCCCGGGCCTGCTGGCGGTTTTTTTCGGCAGCGCATCGTCCCCGGCCAAATGGTACGCGGAGCACCTGCCGGAGGCGGCCGCGGCCCTGATCGGGGCGGTCCTGCTCTTTCTCCTGCCCGTGGATTGGCGACAGCGCCGCTTCACCATCACCTGGCGGCAGGCCGTGGAGATCGACTGGGGCACCCTGCTGCTGTTCGGCGGCGGCCTGAGCCTGGGCAATTTGATGTTTTCCTCGGGTTTGGCCGACCATATCGGCAACGGGCTGCTGCGTTTTTCCAGCGCTGAATCGCTGTGGGGAATCACCTTTGCGGCCATCTTCATCGCCATCATCGCCAGTGAAACGACCTCCAACACCGCCGCGGCCAACATGGTCGTGCCGGTGACCATTTCCCTGGCGCTGGCCGCGGGCATCAACCCGGTGCCGCCGGCGCTGGGCGCCATCCTGGGCTGCAGCTGGGGGTTCATGCTGCCGGTGTCCACCCCGCCCAACGCCATCGTCTACGGCTCGGGCCTGGTGCCCATCGTGAAAATGATCCGCGCCGGCTTCCTGTTCGATCTGGCCGGCGGGTTGCTGCTCTGGGTTGGGCTGCGGCTGCTGCTGCCCCTGGCCGGGCTGGCCTGAGCCCGGCCGCCATGCCCGATTTGACTTTTTGCCCGATGCTTTCTATAATCCAGGCAATGAATAGACCACTATTGGGATTTGCTTAATGGAAGAGTTCATCTGCCCGGACGGGATGGGCAACCATTTCCCGTTCCTGATCCAAAAGAACCTGGAAGCCATCGAGAAGGCTTTCGGCCTGGAGATCTCCCTGCGCGGGGACAAGGTCATGTACTCGGGAAACGGCGCCCCGGCGCGCAAGTTCAAGAAGTACCTGCAGCACCTGGTCCTGCTGCACCAGGAGAACGGCAAGCTCCAGGACCACGACATCCAGTTCAGCCTGAACCTGGCGGCCGAGGGCAAGCTCGAGCAGGTCCAGGAGGATATTTTCAAGAAGCATATCATCAAGGTGGACGGCAAGGAGGTCTATCCCAAGACCCTCAACCAGCGGAGCTACATCGAAGCCATCCAGAACCGTGACATGGTCTTCGGCATCGGCCCGGCCGGCACGGGCAAGACCTTCCTGGCCATCGCCATGGCCCTGAATTTCCTGGTCGCCAAGCGGGTGGAGCGCATCGTCCTCACCCGCCCGGTGGTCGAAGCCGGCGAGAAGCTGGGTTTTCTGCCCGGCGACATCCAGCAGAAGATCAACCCCTACCTGCGGCCGCTCTATGACGCCCTCTATTTCCTGATCGGCTTTGAACGCACCTCGGAACTGATCGAGAAAGGGATCATCGAGATCGCCCCCCTGGCCTATATGCGCGGCCGGACCATCAACGACGCCTTCATCATCCTCGACGAGGGGCAGAACACGGTCGACTCGCAGATGAAGATGTTCCTGACCCGCTTCGGGCTGAATTCGCGGGTGGTGGTCACGGCCGACATCACCCAGATCGACCTGGAGCAGCCCAAGAAATCCGGCATTTTCAAGGCCATCCGCATCCTCAAGGACGTGCCGGGCATCGACGTCGTGCGCCTGACCCTGAAGGACGTCGTGCGCCACCCCTTGATCCAGCGCATCATCGAGGCCTACGAGCGGACCGACAAATGAACTTCGACCTGGAGCTGAAAAAAAAGCGGCAGCATACGCAAGCGCCGGAAAAAGGGAGCTCATCCTGGGGCAAGCTGCTGCTCGGTGTTTTTTTCGTGGCCAGCATCTCCTATGTCAGCTATGTCCCGCCGGCACGCTCCATCCCGGACCCCGGGCTGAAGGTGGGGGACATCGCCGGGGCCGACATCGTCATCCGCAAGGACATGACGGTCGAAGACAAGGAGATGACCGAGCTGAACCGGCGCCAGGTCCTGGATGCCCTGATACCGGTCTATGAATTCAACGAGCAGAAGATCGCCGGCAGCCAGATGCTGCTCGGCGAGTGGTTCCGCTTCATCAAGGAAGTGCGCAAGGACTTCCTGTTGAAAAAGCAGGACCTGGAAGGTGTCCAGGCGCGCATCCGGGAAAATTTCGGCCTGGAACTGCCCCCAGCCGATATCACCGCCATGTTCCAGTACAACTTTTTCACCAAGCTCGACCTGGACCTGCTTTTGCTCGAAGTCAAGAACTGGGAGGAAAAGGGCATTCTCATGTCCCGGATCGGCATACCCCGGGGGAGCAACGACGAGATCACGATCTATAACGAAAAAAAAGGCTATTTCCAGGCCAAGCTGGCCGATTTTTATGACCTGAAGGACGTCGAAGGCAAATTATCGCGCTTTTTAGATGATTCCCGGCTGAACGAGAAAGAAAAAGAGATCGTGAAGCCGATCCTGATGGAGTTCATCAGCACCAACGTGACGTTTTCCAAAGTTTTGACGCGCCTGCAGGAGGAAAAAACCCTGGCGCTTGTCAACCCGGTATTCATCCATTTGAAAAAGGGCAAGATCATTTTGCGCCGCGGGGATGAACTGAACAAGGACCACCTGCGCCTGATCCGGCTGGTCGCCAGCGAGGAAAAGACCAGCTCCCACAGGATCCCCAGTGTTTTTTTCATCCTGGTGGTCCTGAGCATCCTGTTCTTCTTTTTTTGGCGCTTGAATGCTCTTTCAAAAACTGGCGGCATCAACCGCAACCGGCTGAACTTCGTCTCGGGCATGACCTTCATCGCCAGCGCCCTGATCTACCGCCTGGCCCTTTTCATCTACCCGTTGATCCTCAAGAACCTGGCATTCGAGATCCACGTGGACAGCGCCACCCTGGCCTACGGCATCCCCTTCGCCGTCGGTTCCCTGATCATCGCCTTCCTGTTCGACCTGCAGAGCGCCGTTGTCTTCTCCTTCATCAACGCCGTCATCGGCGGCTTCGTCTGCGACTGGGACTTCAAGATCCTGCTGTTCGTCCTGGCGGGCAACCTGGCCGTCGGCTTCGGCGTCGAGTACTACCAGCGGCTGAAGCGTTCCTCGATCTTCAAGGCCGCTTTTTTCTGCTTGCTGCCTGTCAACATGATGACCACCCTGATGTTCGCCCTGACCGAGGACGAGATTGGCTGGACGCTGACGGCATTCTACGTGGCGCTTGGCATCTTATCCGCCCTTTTATCGGCATTCATCGCCAATTTCCTCATACCGCTCTGGGAGGCGATCTTCAAGCTGGTCACCGACCTGAAGCTGGTCGAGATCACCAACCTGAACCTGCCGTGCTTCCGCGAGATGCTGGAGAAGGCCCCCGGCACCTACCACCACTCGCAGATGGTGGCCTCTTTGGCCGAGGCCGCCGCCCAGGAACTGGAGTTGTCGCCGCTGCTGGTCAGGGCCATGGCCCTGTACCACGACATCGGCAAGATCGACAATCCCCAGTTCTTTACCGAGAACCAGTCGGTTTACGAGGACCCGCACGGGCAGCTGACGCCGCTGGACAGCGCCAAGGTCATCATTTCGCACATCCCACTCGGCCTGGAAAAGGCCGAGCAACTGAAGCTGCCCAAGAAGGTCAGCCAGGCCATCTCCCAGCACCACGGCACCAAGGTGGTGAAATTCTTCCATGCCAAGGCCAAGGAACTCAGCGCCGGGCAGCTGGACGAATTCGACGAGAACATGTTCCGCTACCCCGGGAAGAAGCCGCAGCAGGTGGAGGAGGCCATTATCATGCTGGCCGACCAGGTGGAGGCGGCTTCCAAGAGCCTCTCGGCGCCCGACGACAGCGACATCCGCAACGTCGTGGAGAAGATCATCGCCTCCGACATCGCCGAGAACCAGTTCGACGAGTGCGACGGGCTGACCTTCAAGGCGCTGAACACCATCGCCAAGAGCTTTTACGGCAAGCTGGCCTCGATCTATCACCAGCGCATTTCCTACCCGGGATTCGATTTCAGCAAGGAAAAGGCCGAATGATCGCGATCCAGCACGAAGAATTCGCCCTGCCCGCGAGAAAGTTCCCCGCCATCGCCAGGAAGATCGCCATACGCATCGGGCTCCAGGGCGGGGCGACCATCCGCCTGGCCGGGGTGGACGAGGTGCGCACCCTGAACCGCACCTACCGGGGCAAGGACCGCGCCACCGACGTGCTGAGCTTCCCGCTCGCGGAGAAACTTCCCGGGGGCCTTTATGCCGGCGACATCCTGGTCTGCATGCCCGTGGCCGAAGAACAGGCCCGGCAGCACGGCCATTCGCTGGCCCGGGAAGTCCTGCTGCTGGCCATCCACGGCCTGCTGCACCTGAAGGGGCTCGATCACGAGACCGACCACGGGGAAATGCAGGCCATGCAGGAAAGCCTGTTCGCCGAGTTCGCCGCAGAGCTGCCATGAGCCTCGCCGGGCTGATCATCCTGTTCCTCGTCGCCGTCCTGTTCCATCTCCTGGAAAGCAGCTTCGAGAGCTTCTCGCGCATCTCGCTGGCCAAGTTCCTGAAAAGCATGGAGGGCCGGCGCCTGCCGCGCTTCCCCTTCGTGGAGAAGTTCGACCTGGTCATCCATTCCCTGGAGACCATCGTCTTCGTGCTGCAGATCATCCTGATGCTCTGCACGTTCAGGCAGCTGCGGACGGCGCTGCCGTCGGCGGCCCTGCGGATCCTGCTCATCGGCCTGTTCTACCTCGTGTTCTTCAACGTGGTCTTCTACATCGTCGCCTACCGCAACCGCGAGGCCGTGCTGCGCCAGCTGATCTTCCTTTTTCCCGTCGCCTGGTCGGTCTTTTATCCACTGAACTATGTTTTTTCCCTGTTTCTGAAGGAGAACGCCGCCGATCCCAATGAGAACGTGGACGAGGAGCTCAGCGACGAGCAGCTGGAGGTATTCCTCGAGGAAGGGGCCAAGGAGGGGGTCATCGAGAAGGAAGACCAGGAGATGATCGAAAGCGTCCTCGAGTTCGGCGACACCCTGGTCAAGGAGATCATGACGCCGCGGGTGCACATGACCCACGTGCACATCGACGCCAGCCTGGAAGAGATCGTCGCCACCATCCGCGAGAAGAAGAAGTCGCGCTTCCCGGTCATCGCCGACAAGCTGGACAACGTCGAGGGCATCATCCTGGCCAAGGACGTCCTGGATTATTGGGGCCGCAGCGACTTCAACATCAAGGAGATCCTGCGCCCGCCTTTTTTCATCCCCGAGACCATGCGCATCCTGGAGCTGCTGAAGGAAATGCAGCGCACCAACCAGAAGTTCGCCATCGTCAGCGACGAATTCGGCGGCGTCTCGGGCGTGATCAGCATGGAGGACATCATCGAGGAGATCGTCGGCGACATCAAGGACGAGTACGACGAGGACCTGGAGCCCATCGCCCGCGACCGCGACGGCTGGACCGTGCGCGGCGACACCTCCATCTATGAGCTCAACGAGGCGTTGGGCGTCGAGATCGAGGAGAACGCCGACTACCAGACCGTGGCCGGGCTGATCAGCTGTGAGCTGGGCAAGATCCCCTCGGTCCAGGACAAGGTCACGGTCACCGGGTTTGTCTTCGAGGTCCGGGAAATGGAAAAGAACCGCATCAAGACCGTGCGCGTGCGCCGTGCTGGAAAATAAGGGCCGGCGCTCGGGTTACGTGGCCCTGGTGGGGCGCACCAACGTCGGCAAGTCGACCTTCCTCAACGCCGTCATGGAGGCCAAGGTGGCCATCGTCTCGGCCAAGCCCCAGACCACGCGGCGCAAGATCCTGGGCATCAAGACCACGGAGCGCGGCCAGGCCGTTTTTTTCGACTGCCCGGGCATCCACAAGCCGCACTTCAGGCTGAACGAGCTGATGATGAAGGAAGTGCGCGACGCCCTGCACGACGCCGACCTCGTCCTCTTTTTCGTCGATATCGGCGCCCCCCAGCACGACGAGTTCATCTTCGACCTGCTGCGCGAATCCGCGTCAGAGCGCGGCGCTGCGGCGGGCAAGAGCGTCTTCCTGGTCATCAACAAGATCGACAAGCTGAACAAGGGGCGGGTGCTGGAGAAGATCCAGGAGTACAAGGACGCCTTTCCCTGGAAGGAGATCGTGCCCATCTCGGCGCTGCGCAACGTCAACCTCGACCTGCTGGAAGACCTCATTTTCCAATACCTGCCCGAGGGGGATAATTTTTATCCCGCCGAGGAGACAACGCTGCAGGGTCAGAACTTCTACGTCGGCGAGCTGGTCAGGGAAAAGGTCCTGGGCCAGGTCGAGGACGAGCTGCCCTTCACCACCACGCTGAAGGTGGAGGAGATCAAGGACCGCGGCGAGGTGGTCTACGTGCGCGCCGAGATCTACGTGGAATCCACGTCGCAAAAAAAGATCGTCATCGGCAAGCAGGGCGGGCTGATCAAGCGCATCGGCACCGAGGGGCGCGCGGCCCTGGAGGAATACTTCGCCAAGAAGGTGTTCCTCGACCTGCATGTCAAGGTCGTCCCCGACTGGCGCAACTCGCCGCAGATCATCCGCGAGATCTTCGACTGAGCGCCAGGCGCGATCCCGCCCCCGCGCCATGCGGTTTTCCTGATTGCTATTTATCCATATTTATAATAAAATAGGCATTACGCACATGCTAAAAACAAAAACGCTGCGCGCCAAGTTCCTTTTATCTTTTGTCGTCATCAGTTTGGCGTACATCGTTATCTCCTCGTTTTTCATCCTGAAGATCGTCAATTCCGCCAACAACCGCATGGCCAAGGCCAGCTTCGTCCGCTGGGCCAGCGACTTCGAGACCATGGCCGAGCCGAATTTCATCTATTTCAACTACATGAACCTCAAGGCGCAGGCCGAGGAGATCCTCAAGGACAACGACCAGGATTTCATCGCCCTGTTCGACGCCGAGAACAAGGAGATCTTCTGCAAGGGGCCGGACTGGATCCGCCGTGAACTGGAACCCTACCGCGCGGACGGGGACGAGCGGGTGCGGGAGGCCTCTTTCCGCTCCACCCCCTTTTTCCTGGTCAACCTGCCGGTGAAGGTCACCGGCGCCGACACCGTGTGGGGGCACATCCTTTTCGGCCATTCCAACGAGGAGAACGAAGCCATCCTCTCCGGCCTGCGCCTGTACATCATGATCATTTCAGCCGCGCTGCTGGCGGTCTTCATCGCTGTTATCGTGGTCATCAACCGCAAGCTGACCGAGCCCATCCAGCTCCTGAAGAACGGCCTGGAAAAGATCAGCTACGGGGATTTTTCCCACCGCATCCAGATCCACTCCAGCGACGAATTCTCCTTTCTCGGCAACCAGTTCAATGAGATGGCTGAAAAGATCGAAAGCATGCTCAGCGAGATCGAAGCCACCCACCGCGACCTGGAGAAGCAGGTTGCCTCGCGCACCCGCGAGCTGAACGAATCCAACCAGAAGCTGCAGGTGGCCATGCAGGAACTGCGCGACACGCAGCGGCACATCATCCAGAGCGAGAAGCAGAAGTCGCTCACGGCCATCGTCTCCGGCTTTGCCCACGAGATCAACAACCCGCTGACCGGCATCCTGGGCTATGTCGACCTCATCGGCATCCGCGAGGACGCCAGCCCCTATATCCGGGAAAAGCTGAACAGCATCCAGAAGCAAGCCGTGCGCATCAAGAACATCATCGACCAGCTCAACCAGCTGAACCCGGACCAGGAGCAGGTCAAGATGGGTCTCAGCCTGTCCAACCTGCTGGAAAAGCTGGTCAAGGTCATTTCCAGCCGCCCGGAGAACAGCGAGTATGCCATCGTCAAGAACAACTTCCACGACGATGTCATCACCCAGGGCAATCATTTCGCCCTCTGGCAGGTGTTCGAGGGCATCGTGGAGAACGCCATCGAAGCCCTGCGCGAAAACAATATCCCCAACGGCCGCATCGTCATCGACCTGAAGCGCTCGATGGACGGCCGCCAGGCCATCGTCGAGATCAGCGACAACGGCGGCGGCTTCAAGAACCTGGACAAGGCCTTCGACCCTTTTTATACCACCAAGAACCGCACCCAGAAGAAGGGGATCGGCCTGACCATCGCCTACAACATCATCCAGGAGCACCAGGGCAACATCGTCATCCGGAACAACGAGGAAAAAGGGGCCACCGTGTCGGTCTACCTGAAGATTGCTGAAAAGAAACCCAATAACCATACGCATGCGGAGGAATAAGTAATGCTCAAATCCATGAGGAACAACGTCAAAACGCTTTCCTGGACCCTGTGGCTGGTCATCATCGCCTTCATCGGCTTCATTTTCGTGCAATGGGGCGCGGGCGGCTTCGGCGGTGAAGCGCTGGACCGCGACGTGGCCGCCGTCGGCAGCTACAAGATCAGCGGCGAGGAATTCCAGAAAAACCTGGCCCAGAACCTGGAGATGTACAAAAACCAATTCAAGAACAATCTCAGCCGCCAGACCATCAACCAGCTGGGCATCGCCGAGCAGGTGCTGCAGGGCATGATCAGCGGGCGCATCGTCCAGGGCGAGGCCGCCAAGCTCAAGCTGAACGTCAGCGATGATGAGCTGCAGAATGCCATCCGCAATTACGCGGCCTTCCAGCGCGACGGCCGTTTCATCGGCGCCGAGGAATACGAGAGGCTCCTGGCCTACAACCACATGTCGGTCATCGATTTCGAGGACAGCCTGCGCAAGGACCTCCTGGCCGACAAGCTGAAGCAGCTGGTGACCGCCGGCCAGGTCCTCGACCCGGACATGCTGCGCGAGGACTACCGCAAGGAGAACGACAAGGCCGAGCTGGACTACATCGCTTTCAGGGTCGACGGGATCAAGGAGGAGCCGGCGGTCGGAGAAGCCGAGCTGCGCGACTTTTATGAGAAAAACCCGCGCCTGTTCCAGAGCGCCGAAAAGAGGGCCGGGGAGGTGCTGGCCCTGAAATTCGCCGATTTCAAGAAGGAGCTGCAGCTGAAGGAAGCGGACCTGTTCGCCTACTACCAGAAGAACAAGGCCATGTTCAAGGTGGCGGGCAAGACCAAGGTCAGCCGCATCTGGGTCGCCTACGATCCGCAGACGCGCGAGGACGTCCTGAAAAGAATGGAGGAGGCCGCCGCCGGGCTGACGCCCGCCGGCTTCGCCGCCAAGGCCAGGGAAATCTCGGGTGACGAGAAGGCCAAGGACGGGGGAGACTGGGGCTACTGGGGCTGGCAGAATTTTTCCCCCCAGGAAAAGACCATGATCGACAACCTCAGCGCCGGCGGCATCTCGTCGCCGGTGGACGCCGGCCAGGGCTTTTCGCTGCTGTTCGTCTCGGAGAAGGTCCCCGAGACGCAGGAAGCATACGATGCCGTCAAGGCGCGCATCCGCAGCCTGCTGGAGAACGAGGCGCTTAAAAAACTGGCCGTCGACAAGATCAACCAGGCTTATGGGGCCATCAAAAAGGCCGAGAGCCTGAAGGCGGGCGCCGGCAAGCTGGCGGCCCGGGTCATCGACAGCGGCCTGTTGACCCAGGGCCAGGCCATCAAGGATATCGACGAGATGGGTTACATCTCGCAAAAGCTGTTCACCCTGGGGGAAAACGAAGTCTCCGAGCCGCTGGAATTCCCCGAGGGGGTCGCCGTGGCGCGGCTGACCCGCATCGTCAAGCCGCAGACCGAGACGTTCGACGTGGCCCGGCCGCAGGTCGAAAAGGAGCTGCGCAACGCCAAAAAGCTGGAACTGCAGACGGCGCGGGCCGCCAAGGTGGCCGCCGAGCTGAACCGGCTGTCCGACGCCAAAAAGATCGAGGATTTCCTGAAGGGAGAAAGCCTGAAGACCGAGAGCGCCACCTACCAGCGGGGAAACCGCCTGGCCGACCTGCCCGCCACCCCGGGGTTGGACGAGGCCGTCTTCGCCTTGGCGGAAGGCTCCTATTCGCAGCCGCTGGCGCTGGGGAGCGCCGCGGCCATTGTCAAGCTGAAGAGCAAGAAGATCGTCAGCGACGCCGATTTCGCCCGCGAACGGGAAGGCTATATCCGCCGCCGCCTGGAGGAAGCCAAGAACAGCCGTTTCGGCTCCTTTCTCATGAGCAAGAAGGACGATTACAAGATCCGTTTCAATGCCGAGATATTCGAAAAGATCAAGGAAGAAGTGATCTCCAGGTTCCGCTAGAGGAGAAACCATGAGCCAAGCGACTGAAATCAAGGGAATGCCCGAAGGGGCGTTCGAGGTCCTGCCCGCGGGCAAGGAATACGCCCCCTACGTGTCCGCCGACACGGTGCTGCCCGAAGTGACGTTCCGTAGCGTGGTCCTCGGCCTGATCATGGCCGTGGTGTTCTCGGCCGCCGCCGCCTTCCTGGGTCTGAAGATCGGCCAGGTGTTCGAGGCCGCCATCCCCATCGCCATCATCGCCGTGGGCGTGGCGCCGCTGTTCAAGAGGAAAAGCACCATCCTGGAGAACGTCATCATCCAGTCGATCGGCGCCGCTTCCGGTCTGATCGTGGCCGGCGCCATTTTCACCCTGCCGGCCCTGTTCATCCTGGGCCTCGACAAGACGATCGGCTTTGACCTGGTCAAGATCTTCATGGTCTCCTTCCTGGGCGGGACGCTGGGCGTCCTGTTCCTCATCCCGTTCCGCAAATATTTCGTCAAAGAGATGCACGGCCATTTTCCCTTCCCGGAAGCCACCGCCACCACCCAGGTGCTGGTCGCCGGCGAAAAGGGGGGCGCCCAGGCCAAGATCCTGGTCAAGAGCATGATCATCGGCGGCGTCTTCGATTTTCTGGTCCATTCGGTTGCCGCATTTCCCGAGTACTTCACCAGCCGCATCTTCAATGCCGGCAGGGCCCTCTCCGACAAGTTCCGGATCGAGCTGCGCATGGACGTGCTGTCGGCCGTCATGGGACTCGGCTATATCATCGGCCTGAAATACACGTCGATCATCGCCGCCGGCAGCATGCTCTCCTGGTTCCTGCTGGTGCCGCTGATCTCTTACTTCGGCCAGTTCATCCCGGCCGAGATCGTGGGCAACGCCCCCAAGCTGATCTCGGCCATGAACGCCGAAGAGATCTTCCGCAACTACGTGCGCTTCATCGGCATCGGCGCCATCGCCATGGCCGGCATCATCGGCATCCTGAAGTCGTCCAAGATCATCGTCCAGGCCTTCGGCATGGGCTTCAAGCAGATATTCCGCAAGGCGGCCGCTGGCGAGGAAAAGGTCCCCAGGACCCAGACCGACCTGAACATGAAGTACGTCATTTTCGGCCTGGCATTGACCGTGGTGGTCATCTGGGTATTTTTCAGCTTCTCGGTGCTGAGCCCGGTGCCGCACCCGCTGCGGCTCGGGCTGATCGCCGCCATCACCGTCTTCGTCATCAGCTTCCTGTTCACCTCGGTGGCGGCGCGCGCCATTGCCATCGTCGGCACAAACCCGGTCTCGGGCATGACCATGATGACCCTGATCCTGAGCAGCCTGGTGCTGGTCGCCGCCGGCCTCACCGGCCAATACGGCATGTATGCCGCCCTGCTCATCGGCGGCGTGGTCTGCACGGCGCTCTCCATGTCGGGCGGATTCATCACCGACTTGAAGATCGGCTACTGGCTGGGCTCCACGCCGGTCAAGCAGCAGAAGTACAAATTTCTCGGCATTTTCCTCTCCTCGCTGACCGTCGGACTGGTCATCCTGTTGTTGAACCAGACCTACGGCTTCAGCGGCAACAACGCCCTGGCGGCGCCGCAGGCCAACGCCATGGCCGCCCTGATCCAACCGCTGATGAACCCGGGGGCGCAGGTGCCCTGGCTGCTCTACGGCGTGGGCCTGCTCACCGCCCTGATCATGGAGTTCATCGGCGTGCCGCCGCTGGCCTTCGCCCTGGGCATGTACATCCCTCTGGAATTGAACCTGCCGCTGGTCATCGGCGGCCTGATCGCCCACCTGATCTCCCGCTCCAGCCAGGACAAGGAGCTGGCCAGCAAGCGGTATGACAAGGGCATCCTTATCGCCTCGGGCTTCATCGCCGGCGGGGCGATCATCGGCGTGGTCAGCGCCCTTTTAAAATACCTGAACCAGTTCATTCCCATTGAGCGCTACTACCGCCTGGGCTGGGCCGAGAAGCCTTTTGGCGAGACCATCGCCCTGGTGATGTTCATCGCCCTGGCGGTCTATCTCTATTTCGACTCGCGCAGCGCCAGGAAGGAGGATTGATGGAAAAGGAAAAGATCGCCCAGGCCATAGAGATCCTGGGCGAGCTGGATATCGACCTGTGGCTGGTCATCGACCGCGAATCGGGGATCATCACCGACCCGGTCATGGACTATGTCGTCGGCTGCCATGCCACCTGGCTCTCCTTCTTCCTTTTTTCCAGGAGCGGAGAGAAGCATGCCATTGTCGGCAACCTCGACGTGGAGACCTTCCGCCGCGCCGGGCTCTTCGACACCGTTTCCGCCTACAAGGGCAGCCCCAGGGACGACCTGCTGCGCCTGCTGCGGCGCTTTGACCCGAAGAAGATCGCCATCGACTATTCCCCGGACTGCGCCGCCGCCGACGGCCTGACGCACGGCAACTACCTCAGCCTGCTGGAGCTGCTGAAAGACTCCGACTTTGCGGGACGCCTGGTCTCGGCCGAGGCGGTGATCGCCAAGCTGCGCGGCAGGAAGTCGGACGAAGAGCTGCGCCGCCTGCGCCAGGCCTGCACGGTCACCCTCGGGATCTACGGCAAAGTGGGCAAGGCCGCCAAGCCGGGTATGAGCGAGAAGGAACTGGCCGCCTGGATCACGGCCCGGCGCGAGAAACTGGGGCTGGAATCCGCCTGGGACGTGAGCAGCTGCCCCGCGGTCTTCAGCGGCCCGCAGGATGTCGGTGCCCACTCGGCGCCCACGGGCAACGTCCTCAAGCCCGGCCACATCTTCAACATCGATTTCGGCGTCAAGGTGGAAAAATACTGCTCCGACCTGCAGCGCACCTGGTACATCCTGCGGCCGGGGGAGAAGCAGGCGCCGCCCGAGGTCCAGCGCGGGTTCAGCGTCCTGCTCGAATCGATCCGCCTGGCGTTCGCGGCGCTGAAGCCGGGAGCGCGCGGATTGGACATCGACACCATCGCCCGCGGCCACATCGTCTCCCAGGGCTATGACGAGTACCCGCACGCGCTGGGTCACCAGGTGGGCCGCGATGCCCACGACGGCGGCGCCTTGCTGGCCCCGGCCTGGGAACGCTACGGCAACCTGCCGTTCATGCCCCTGGAAAAAAACCAGGTGTTCACCATCGAACCGCGCATCTACATCAAGGACTACGGCGTGGCTACGGTCGAAGAAATGGCGGTCATCACCGCCGCCGGCGCCGAGTACCTGTCGCAGCCGCAAACGGAACTTTACCTGGTGAAAGCGGGACGATCGGCTACATGATGGACACCGGGGCGACGCAGCGCAGGAAACCCGAATGGCTCAAGACGCGCCTGCCCGGAGGCGACGCCTACTTCGCCCTGAAAAACAAGCTGCGCCGGCGGGAGCTGCACACCATCTGCGAGAGCGCCCGTTGCCCCAATGCCCATGAATGCTGGAACAGCGGCCAGGCCACCTTCCTGATCATGGGCGCGGTATGCAGCCGCGACTGCCGCTTCTGCTCCGTGGCCGCCGGCGTGCCGTCGCCGCTGGACGCCGACGAGGGGAAGAAGCTCTCCGAGATGGCAGGATGGATGGGGCTGCGCTATGCCGTCATCACCTCGGTGACCCGCGACGATCTTCCTGACAAGGGCAGCGGCCATTTCACCGCCGTGATCGCCGCCCTGAAGCGCGAGCAGCCGCAACTTGAGGTCGAAGCCCTGGTCCCGGACTTTTCCGGCAGGCCGGAGCTGCTGGACCCGGTGCTGGACGCCGGGGTCGCTGTGCTGGCGCACAACATCGAGACGGTGCCGTCCCTGTATGCCAAGGTCAACCGCCGCCCCGCCGCCTTCGCCGACTCCCTGCGCATCCTGGAGCGCTCCAAGGAGCGCGGCTGGATCACCAAGAGCGGCCTGATGGTCGGGCTGGGCGAGACCCATGCCGAGATCCTTGAACTGCTGGCCGTCCTGCGCGAGCGGAACGTCGACCTGCTGACCATCGGTCAGTACTTGCAGCCTGACCGGCGCAGCCTGCCGGTCGAGCGCTATTATACCCCCGAGGAGTTCGCGGAGCTGAAGCAGGCGGCCCTGCGGCTCGGTTTTCTTGGCGTGGAATCCGGCCCGTTCGTACGGAGCTCCTATCATGCCGAAGAACTCTACCAAATGGTGAAGCGTGCGCTATCTCATATTCAGTGACATCCATAGCAACATCGAGGCCTTCGAGAAATTTCTCGGCCAGAAGAAGGTCAAGAACGTCGACAAGATCCTCTTCCTGGGCGACCTGGTCGGCTATGGCCCCGACCCCGACCGCGTGATCAGCCAGTTCCGCGAGCTGCCGCACCTGCGGGCGGTACGCGGCAACCATGACAAGGTCATCGCCGAGCTGGAGTCGTCGGCGCTGTTCAATCCGGCCGCCGCCTTTTCCGCCGAGTGGAGCAAGCTGAAGATCTCCCCGGCCAATCTCAACTACCTGAAAAAGCTGCCGAAAGGGCCCCAGGTCATCGACCGCTGCATCACCATCTGCCACGGCTCCACTTTCGACGAGGACTATTACGTGTTTTCGCAGTTCGAGGCCACCGAGTCCTTCCGCTTCATGGAGACCTCGATAGGCTTTTTCGGCCACACCCATTTCCCCATCATCTACTACCTGCGCAACGACAAGCTCGACGTCGTGCCGCTGAGCGAGAACACGAGCATCAAGCTCGACCGCAACACCCGCTACCTGATCAACCCCGGCTCCATCGGCCAGCCGCGCGACAAGAACCCGGCCCCGAGCTTCGTGGTCTTCGATTCAAGCAAGATGGAGATCAGCTTCAACCGTTTCACCTATGAAGTGAGCAAGACGCAGAAGAAGATCCGCGATGCCGGGCTGCCCGAGCTCTTGGCCAGCCGGCTGGAAGCCGGGGTCTAATCATCAAAGGAGGTCGCATGAAAAACGAAGAGATCAGAAATTACGTGGAAAAGGTGATCAATGAAAAGATCCAGCTGCTGCTGAACCGCATCGACGGCTTTCAGAGCGACGTGTTCAAGGATATAGAAAAGCTGAAGGACCTGGACGAGCTGGCCCGCTTTTCCCTGCCCAAGGAGTTCGCCGCCCGCGCCGAAGAAGAGGACGGCGCCGCCGATATCGCCGCCCTGAACGAGTACGTCAAGAAGATCGCCGGGGCATCCAACCAGCTGCTGCTGATCGGCGGCATCATCGAGGGCATCAACCGCTTCTGTGACCGCGCCGCGCTGTTCCTGCTGCGCGACGACAAGCTGGTCGGCTGGCGCGGCAAGGGCTTCAGCGGCGAGAACGGCCAGATCAGCGACGAGGAGCTGAAGCGCATCTTCTTTTCGCTCTCAGCCAACACGGTCCTGAAGAGCGTCATCGAGACGAAAAAAAGCTACATGGGCGACCCCCTGCCCAAGGCCGACGATTTCCTGATCTACAATCGCCTGGGCGGCGGCAAGCCCAAGAAGATCTTCGTCCTGCCGTTCTTCGTCAAGGGCAAGCCCCAGGCCGTGATCTACGCCGACTCGCTGAGCGGCGCCCCGATCAAGTCCAAGGTCATCGAGGTCCTGGCCACGGTGGGGGAGCTCAGCCTGGACCTGCTGCCCATCCGCCAGAAGCTGCTGGCCAAGATCAAGACCCAGGAATTCGTCGATGAGCCCGAGGTCGAGCACAAGATCCTGGAGCACACCGACGAGTTCGAAAAGACATCGGCCCCGGTACGCGAGAACGATCCGGAGCGCTACGCCCGGGTGATCATCAACGATATCATCCTGTACAACAAGAAAGTGGTGGAGGATGGCATCCGGAACCGCAACCTGTACGAAGTCCTGAAGGAGACCCTGCTGCAGGCCAAGGAGCTCTACCTGCGCCGCTCGAGCGACCTGCGTTATTTCGAAGAGCAGATGGTCAATATTTTGGCCAAGGGGGACCGGGCGGCCTTGAAGGGCTACAAGTTTGAAGTTTTCAAATAAGAGCTCCAGCCTACCCTATACCCTGTTCTTCTGCCAGGTCATCGTTTTTTCCCTGGCCGCGGCCTATGGCGTGACCTGGCTGTTCCGCGTACCGCCGCCGATTGAAAATCCAGGCCGGATCGATCACCGGCAGCTGTTCCGCAATTACCGCATCCTGAATCATTTCCTGGTCAGGGTCCCGGCACCGGCGGATGAGAAGACGGGGCCCCCGGCCCTGGAGAACCCCCTGCTGGCGGCCATCGAGAACCTGGGCCAGGCCCAGGCGCTTTTCGCGGAAAAAAAATATGCCGCCTGCTCCGCCTCCCTGGAGCGGGTGCCCGACCGCTTCCCCTACGTGGCCGCCTGGCGCGACGCTCTGCAGCTGCAGAATCTGCACGCCGCCGGGCGCTATGCGGAATTCATCGCCTTGTTCGCTGCCCGTCAGCCGGGCGACCTGGACCTGCGCGTCATGCGCCTGGACAGCCTGATCCGGACCGGGCGCCGGCCCCAGGCGCTTGCGGATTTCCAGCTGCTTTTTCCCCGCCAGGGGCTGCAGGCTTTTTCGCGGCATCTTTCCCGCCCCGACCTGGCGGCCCTGCTGAAGGGGATCGGCGAGGATGCCTGGCACGCCAAGTTCGCATTCCTGCTGAAAAACGGCGAAGGCGGCGAATTCAGGCGCGAGCTGCCCTACAGCGGCTTCCGCGAGCTGAACCGCCTCTTTGGAGCGGAATTCGCTTACAAGGCACGGGCGTACGGCCAGGCCCGGCAGCTGCTGCGCCCCCCGTTCACCGGAAGATACCGCGGGGCCGCCGAAGCGCTCCGCATCAAGATGGATATGCGCGAAGACCCCGAACTCGACGTGGAGGAGCGGCTGCAGCGCCTCGGCGGCGATCCCGGCCTTCATCCCGGGCTGATCTTCGACCTGGCGCAGATCCTGGTCGGCAAGGGGGAATTCGCCAGAGCCCTGCCGTTTTACCAGCGCTACCTCGAGTTGAGCCGGGAAAAGGACGAGGAGTATTGGAAGACCGTCTGGCTGCTGGCCTGGATCCACTACCGCCAGAACGACCGGCAGCAGGCGCTGGACTATTTCCGCCTGGGCAGCGCGGCCAGCGTGCCGGGCTACCGCATCGCTTCGCGTTACTGGCAGGCCAAGCTGGAGGATGGCAAAGCCCCGGCCATGGCGGCCTACCCCTTCTCCTACTACGCGGTCAAGGTACTGGGCGGCAGGGAGGCATTCAAGGATCTGCACCTGGGTTTTCTGGCCGGCATCGACGACCCTCCGGGGCAGCGCTTCCTGGCCATCGTCGAGGACCTGAAGGTGCTGGCGCGCTACGGCCTGTGGGAAGAGGCGGCCGCGGCCGTCCACTGGGCCAAGAACGACCCGGCACTCGGCCCCGGCGACCTCAACCTGCTCAGGCTCATCGAGTCGCTGCTCTATTACCAGCAGAACCGCTATTTCACGGCCTTCAGCAAGTTCCGCGGCAATTTTCGCCTCCTGGAGAGCGTGCACCTGCCCAATTTCCTGAGCGGCATTTTTTTCCCCCGCGCCTACGAGGACCTGGTTTCGGCCTACAGCCGCGAGCAGGAGGTGGACCCGGCGCTGGTGCAGGCCCTGATCCGCGAGGAATCGTTCTTCCGCAGCGACGTCCGTTCGCCGGCCAACGCCTACGGCCTGATGCAGCTGCTGCACGGCACGGCGCGCCAGGTGGCCAACGGCAGCGGCCTGAAGGTCAAGGCCAAGGACCTCTATGACCCGGAGATCAACATCCGCCTGGGCCTGGAATACCTGAAGACGCTCCTGGACCGCTACGATGGCAGGCTGTACCTGGCATTGGCCGCCTACAATGCCGGGCCGCACCGCGTGGACCAGTGGCTGCAGGATTTCCCCCTGGCCGACGAGGAGGAGTTCATCGAGATGATCCCTTTCTCCGAGACGCGCAACTACGTCAAGAACATCCTGCGCAACTATTTCTTTTACCGCTATTATTATAATCCCTCCCGGCCCTAGCCGGTTCGCCGTGCCGCTGGCGGCGCTCGGCGATGATTTGACCGGCGAAAGGCTTGATGCTACAATCAATTTTCGGTCTGGACTGAGCACGGCGGACCGCCAGCGTGACCATGGCGGCTCCCGTTCAGGCCGGGAAAACAGGCGGTAAAGATGGCCATGAAAAAAATCAGGGTCGGATTGATCTTCGGCGGCCGGTCGGCTGAGCACGCGGTGTCGCTGCTGTCGGCGAAGACCATTTGGGAAAACCTGGACCAGGCTCGCTACGAGCCCTTCCTGGTCTATATCAACCGGTCGGGGGAGTGGTGCCTGACCGGGAGCGCGAGTTTCAGGGAAGACGAGTTGAAGAAAGATAAATTCCACTCCTTCATGCCCTGGAGCTCCACGTTGACCGCCGCCCTGGACGCCGACATCTATTTCCCGGTGCTGCACGGCCCCAACGGCGAGGACGGGCGCATCCAGGGGCTTTTCGAGATGGCCGGCAAGCCCTTCGTCGGCGCCGGCAGCCTGAGCTCGCAGCTGGCCATGGACAAGGTGGCGTCCAAGATGCTGTTCGCCCAGGCCGGGCTGAAGCAGGCCCCGCACCTGTACTTCATCGAGAACATCCACGGGCCGATCGCGGAGCTGGTGGAAAAGAAGCTCGGCTATCCGGTCTTCGTCAAGCCCTGTTCGCTGGGCTCTTCGGTGGGCATCCGCAAGGCCAAGGATCTTTCGGAGCTCCTTGCCGCCGCGGACCTGGCCTTCGGCTACGACAGCAAGATCCTCATCGAAAAGGCGATCGCCATGCGCGAGATCGAGGTCTCGGTCATGGGCAACAGCGAGCTCATGGTCTCCGCTCCCGGCGAGCTCCTGCCCGCCAAGGAATTCTATGATTACGCGGACAAGTACCTGGATGGCAAGACGCAGTTCCGCATCCCGGTGCCCCTGGGCGAGGAGATCGAAGCCAGGGTGAAAAAGCTTGTGCAGCGGGCCTACCGCGCCCTGTTCCTGAATGGCTTCGCCCGCGTCGACCTTTTTCTGGAAAAGGGGAGCGGCGAGCTGCTGATCAACGAGATCAACACCATTCCGGGCTTCACGGCCATCAGCATGTTCCCCAAGCTGTGGCAGGCCCAGGGCATCGGGTTCCCGGAGCTGCTCGACCGCCTGATCGCTTACGGCTTCGACCATTTTCAGCGGCGCCGGGAGAACGTCGATGAAGGTCTTGGCCGTTGACTTCGGCAGCCGGCGCGTCGGCCTGGCCGTGGGCGACACGGTGACGCGCATCGCCTCGCCCCTGGCCCTGGTCGCGGCGTCAAGGCAGCAGGAAGTCCTGGCGGCGATCCTGCGGCAGGTGGCCGAGTATGGGGTCGAGCGCATCGTGGTCGGCTATCCCCTGAACATGGACGGCAGCAAGGGCCCCGCCTGCGCCGCGGTCGACCGCTTCGTCGGCTTCCTGCGCAAGCGCGTCGCCGTCCCGGTCAGCCTGGTCGACGAAAAGTTGAGCAGCTTCGCCGCCGAGGAGATGGGCACGGAGATCGAGCGCGATTTCCGCAAGCGCCGGAGATTCCTGGACAGCGTGGCCGCGCAGGTGATCCTGCAGCATTACTTCGAGCAGCCATGAAGCGTTCCCGGAAGCGTTCCCTGAAGCGGTTTTTCATCCTGCTGCTGCTGCTGGCGCTGGCGGCGCTGGCCTGGTTCGGTACCCGCGCCTACCGCAAGGTCTTTTTCCCCTTCCAGGGTTATGCCAACCAAACGGTGGTGCTCATCGAGAGCGGCATGCCGGTGTCGGCCATCGCCAGGACGCTGCAGCGCCGCGGGGTCATCGCCAACGCCGACTACTTCATCCGCTATTACCGCATGTTCTTCGCCGACCGCAAGCTGAAAGCGGGCGAGTACCTGTTCGACGGGGCGCTCTCCATGCGCCAGGTCATCGAGAAGCTGGAAGAGGGCAAGGCCATCCTCTACAAGGTGACGGTGAAGGAGGGGCTGTGGATTGGGGAAACGGCGGAATTGTTCGAGGCGGTGGGCCTGTTCCCGGCCGCGGAATTCCGCCGCGCCGCCGGCGACCCCTCCCTGGTCCGCGACATCGACCCGGAGGCCGCCGACCTGGAGGGCTACCTCTTTCCCGAAACCTACCTGGTGCGCAAGGACATCTCGGCCCGGGAAATGGCCTCCCTGATGGTCAGGCGCTTCCGGCAGAATTTCAGCAACTCGTCAATCTGGCGGGCGCGGGATATCGGCTTCAGCCTGCGCCAGGCCGTGATCCTGGCCTCGCTGATCGAGAAGGAGACCGCCAACCGCGACGAGCGCTTCCTGGTCTCCTCGGTGTTTCACAACCGCCTGCGGCGGAACATGCTCCTCGACTGCGACTCAACCATCATTTACGCCCTGAAAAAGGCCGGCGTCTACGACGGCGACCTGCGCTGGGGCGACCTGAAGAGCGAATCGCCATTCAATACCCGCAAGTACCGCGGGCTGCCCCCGGGGCCGATCGCCAGCCCCGGCATCGCCTCGCTGGAGGCGGCCCTCTACCCGGAGAGCACCGATTACCTTTTTTTCGTGGCCAAGGACAAGGGCAGCCATTATTTCTCCAAGAGCCTGGCCGAGCACAACCGCGCCGTGCGCCAATATATCCTCCAGGGGCGGGATACGGACCTTGACTGACCCTGTCGCCGGGACGTTCGCCGGGCATGGACTGGCCATCCACGAAGATGACGGCCTGGTCTATGGTTTCACCGCCGCCGGCTTCCCGGCCGCGGTACTGAAGGAGCTGTTTCCCTCCCGGCCGCTGCTGTTCCTCAAGCAGGTCCACGCGGACCTCATCGTCAGCGACGGCGAATGGCACGCCGGCGTGGAGGCCGACGGCCTGCTCCTGGAGCAACCCCGCGTCGTGGCCGTGGTCCAGACCGCCGATTGCCTGCCCCTCTTCTTTTTCAGCGGCGGGCGCCGTCGCGGTGGCGTGGTCCACATCGGCTGGCGCGGCCTGCTGC
>JBGSPO010000092.1:0-2883 GCA_041738575.1 Candidatus Aminicenantia bacterium | reverse complement strand
CCTACACCGCGGCGCCGTTGACCCTGCCGGCCCACGTCACCCTGATGACCGGGCGCGAGCCCCAGGCCCACCAGGTGCGCAACAACGGCACCTACTCGCTGCGGCCCGAGGAGACCACCCTGGCCGAGATCCTGCGCCAGGCCGGGTTCTCCACCATGGCCATGATCGCCGCCTATGTGCTGGAGAAGAAATTCGGCCTGGACCAGGGCTTCGCCGGCTACGACGACGAGCTGAACACTTCGGGCGAGGCCACCACGTTCCGCTCCGAGATAACGGCCGACCGGGTGTATGACAAGTTCTCCCGCTGGCTGAAGAGTGCGCCCGCGTCGCCGTTCTTCTGCTGGGTCCACCTCTATGACCCCCACCATCCCTACGAGCCGCCGGAGGAGTTCCGCCGCCGCTTCCCGGACGATCCCTACCGCGGCGAGGTCGCCTACATGGACGAGGTCATCGGCCGCATGCTGCGCGACCTGGACGGGCGCGGGCTGCTGAAGAACACACTGGTGGTGATCGCCGGCGACCACGGCGAGGGCTTCGGCGAGCATGGCGAAAGCGGCCACGGCGTATTCTGCTACGAGGAAACATTGCGCGTTCCGCTCATCTTTCACCAGCCGCGCCTCTTTCACGGCGGCCGGGTAGTATCGCAGACCGTGGGCCTGGTCGACGTGCTGCCGACCCTGCTGGAATTGTACCGCCTGCCACCCCTCCCCAGACTCCAGGGCCGGAGCATAGCCCCGCTTCTGACCGCAACCGGAGATCCCGGGCAGCCGGGCCAAGCTCTTTACTTCGAAAGCATGAACGGGATGGAAGAGATGGGTTGGGCCCCGCTTTCGGGCCTTCTGCGCGGTTCGCTCAAGTACATTTCTCTCCCCCGGCCGGAATTGTACGATTTGGCGGCCGACCCGCAAGAAAAGGACAACCTCTACCTGAAGAAGAACGTTCAGGCCAAGGGGCTGGCCCGCGACCTGGAAAACTACCTGGAAAAGACGGTGAGCGCCGACAAGGCCGCGCTGCGGTTGCAGCAGTCCCGCCAGGACCAGGACCGACTGCGCGCCTTGGGCTACCTTGCCGCCGGCGGCCCCTCGCCCCGGGCGAGAAGCAGCGATGATCCTAAGGACGGCATCGGCACGATGAA
Source organism: Candidatus Aminicenantia bacterium (assembly GCA_041738575.1). Lineage (GTDB taxonomy): Bacteria > Acidobacteriota > Aminicenantia > UBA2199 > UBA2199 > UBA2199. Next base: position 1,748 of record JBGSPO010000092.1, on the reverse strand, counting down.
CCTTCTGCTGGAGGCACGGCAGGCCATCCATGACGGTGACCTGGACGTCGCGGAACAGCGCATTATCGCCCTCAGGACCCGCGGCATCGATCACCGCCTCCCCCAGTTTCACGACGCGTGCTACGAGCTGGCGCTGGCCCGCAAGGACCCGGCCGTCACCGAGGCGGTCCTGAACGAAGCCATCGCGCGCTTTCCCGATGAGACCCGCTTTCTCATGCTGCTGGCGGGATTTCACCGCGACCGGGGCGATGAGCGGAAAACCGAAAAAGCGGCGCTCCTCCTCCTGGCGCGAGACCCGAAGGCCGTCGAGCCCCACCTGCTTCTGGGCGATATTTACCGCGCGCAGGGCCAGGCCATGAAAGCCATCGGCCATTTTCAACAGGCATGGGAATTGGAGCCAGGCGACGGCAAGCTGGGGATCGCCCTAGCCGACATGCAGTTCGCCTCGGGCCAGCCCGATCGCGCCCTGGCGACCCTGCGTCAACTGCTGGATGATGCGGACACGACGCTGGCAATCGAGGTCCGCGCCCAGGCGGCCAAGCTGTTGCTCAGATTGGGCCAGCCCGAGCTGTCCGAAAGCCTGCTCCGGGAACTGGTTCGTGAGCAGGGGGGCAATCCGGCCCACTGGACCCAGCTCGGACTCGCCCAGCTCGATCGCGGCCAGAACGAGCAGGCGATCCGTTCCTTCCAGCTGGCGCTGGATCTCGACCCCAAGCAGTCCTTAGCCTTGAGCGGCCTCGGGACGATGCACTTGACCCAGTTCCGTCAACGCCGCGATCGCGAAAGCCTGCAATTGGCTTTGGCATTCTTCACCCGGGCACTGGCAGCGGATGGAAAAATGATCACCGCAGCCAACGGGCTGGGAGTCGCATACCTTTATCTCGGCAACGCATCCAAAGCCATCGAGCACCTGCGCTCGGCGATCCGCATCGATCCGGGCTTCGTCAACGCCTATTTCAACCTGGCCATCGCCCAGTTGAGCCTGGGACGGAAGGCCATTGCGCGGCAGACCCTGAATACCATCAGAGGCAAATTCGCCGGCCGGCTCACAGATGCGGAACGGGAGCAACTCGCCGCCCTGCTGCGCGAGGCAAATCATTAACGAACCATAAGTGATAGTGGTAGTAACTGCGATGAAAAACGAACTCAAAGATCAGTCCCAATGTGTGACGAAAAAAGATATTACTCCGGACCTTTGCTGTTTCTCATCTCTCAACACGCTCTGACTGGCAGCAGCAATAGATCGTCCAATGCTGCTACTATCACTACCACTACCACTTCCACTTAGAGTTCGGTAATTCCTACTTCTTCTCCAGCTCGGTGATCAGTTTTTCACCCAGGCGGGTATAATGGTCGCGGCGCTCGCCATTGCCCAGGGCGTCATATAGGTTGGTCAGGACGAAATAGCCGAACAGGGTGTCGCGGTCCCGGGGCGGCAGGTCGATGCCGTCCAGGCAGAGGCGGACGGCCTGGTCCAGGTCCCGCCGCTCCTGCAGCATGATCTCGGCCAGGTGAAAGCGGGGCATCTTCAGCTCGGCGTTGGCGTCGATGGCCATGCGATAATAGCGGGCCGCCTCGGCAAGCCGCCCCCCTTTTTTCAGCAGGTTGGCCAGGTTGACCGCCGCCTGGAATTTCTCCGGATTGAGCTCCAGCTCCTGGCGATAGAGGTCGATCGCCGCAGCGGGGCGCTGCCGGGCCTCCTGCACCTGGGCCAGCAGGTAGCGGGTGTTGCGGGTCCGGGGGTTCTC
>JBGSPO010000006.1:0-4542 GCA_041738575.1 Candidatus Aminicenantia bacterium | reverse complement strand
GGGTTGCCAGCGCCCCGGCGAGCCAGCGCGGCGAGATCCCAGTGGCGGCGGCGGCATCATGCAGGGAAGGGGCAAAAACGGCGTCCGCCAGCCGTTTCTCGAACTCGTAGAAATAGGAGGGGCCCGTGCCTTCGCCGGCATTCAGGTCCCAGGCGGAAAGGATGCCCCTCACTCCCTCAGCCGCGGTGGACACCAGCGGCACGTCCTGGATGAAGTTGACCAGAAACTCACCCGAGGCGACGCGAACATCATTCTGCAGCCGCGCCGCGGCCGCTAGGTCCAGCGGGGATGGATCGGAAAGGAGCTCCGCCAGGCGCCGGGCCCTGAGGTCCGGGGCGGATTCAAAGCGGAAGAATCCAGGGGCCTGGCCCGGAGCATCCATGTCGCCGACACTGACCCAGCCCTTGGCCGGGTTCATGACCATTTTTTCCTCGGCGGCATTGCGCATGCCTTCCCAGGCATCGCCGCGCCCCGTGACCCGCAGCGGCAAGAGGCCGTCGCCCTGCCCCCGCAGGGGCTGCAATCCCGAGCGGAGCGCGCCGATGTTGCCCTTGCGGTCGGCGAAGACCACTCGCAGCGCCGGGGCGGTGAACTTGCGCAGCGCCGTCGACAGCTCCTTGGGACTGCGGGCCACATTCATCAGGAAAAGCGCTTCCAGGGCCAGGGAACGGGACGGAACCAGGGAGCGGACGCCCAGCAGGCTGCCGCCGGCATCGCAGACCGGGCCGAACCGGGATACGGCCAGGCGCAGCAGCAAAGGCCGCTGTCCGCGGCAGGAGATGCGCTCTTCCTGATATTCGAGTTCGAGCCAGCGACCGTCGCAGCGGTATAGCCTCTCATTGCCGGCATGGCGCTCCAGGAGGTAATAATCCAGCGTATCGCGGCGATCCGGGCTCAGCCCCCAGGCCAGGTTCCGGTTGCGGCCGCTGAAGATGAAGGGGACCCCGGGGATCGTATTGCCCGCGATCTCCATGGCCGGGGTGCGCCCGACCACCTGGTAGAAAAACGCCGGCAGGCGTGGGGACCATGGGAATTCATTGGCCAGGATGGGATGGCCGCTCGAGGTCCGGGCGCCGTCCACGGCCCAAGCGCCTGCGGATGGATCATAATCTTCCCTGGCGTTTTCCATGGCCAGCAGTCGCGGCAGGGGGGCGGCGGACAGGATCCGGGGCCAGGAAGAGCGCGTGGCGTCGAAACTGGTCCGGGGAACGTCCAGCCAATCGCGGGAGCGCCCGGCGGCCATGGCGGCCAGCAGGCGGGCGTGGTTCAGCTCGCCTCCGGAGAAAGCCAGCTCGCACTCCAGGTATTTCATCGTGGCCAGGATGTCACGCACCTGCCAGGGCTCGGGGACATAACGCAGGACATGGAACTCGGGCGGCAGGCCCTGGCCGGCCAGGGAACGGTTGACGCCGCGGCAGTACTGTTCGAGGAGCCTCCGCAATTCCGGTTTCACGGCCCGCAGGCTCTTCTCGATGCCGGCAGCGGTTTGCAGGTAATGCTGCCAGATATCCCACTCCAATGCCCCGGGGCCGAGAACCTCGGCCAGCCGACCGGAGGCAGCCCGCCGCTGCAGGTCCATCTGGAACAACCGCTCCTGGGCGTGGACAAAGCCGATGGCGAAGAACAGGTCGGCGGCGCTGTCGGCCTTGATCGTCGGCACGCCATGGGGGCTGCGCTCGATCAGCGTTTCGCGGGCGACCCCGCAGCCGGGCAGCACCCCGTCCCAGGCCGGGATGGTGGACCTGAAAAAAAAGTAGACGACCATGGCGGCGAACAACAGCAGGGAGAGCAGGGCGATACTGATGATCTTGAGGGTTTTCACTGGCGACCTTGCGCGCCATTATAGCACGTTTGCCCCGGGAGAAGAACTCATGGGGAGCTCCGCCTGCCGGCGGCGGGTGAAAGCCCGGGACCGGGTGGCCGCGCTTGCAAAAAGCTTTGCGATTGGCTACAATCCCCGGCATGGAAAAGAGAGAAGTGGAAAACATCGGTGAGTTTTTTTCGAAGGAAAGCGGCGCCCTGAACCCTGAAAAAAAATGGGAGGAGATATTCTCCGGGTGGCTGGACAAGATCGACCAGGAAAAGATGATGCTCAGCCTGTTCGAGTTGAAACTGTGGTTCGAGAGTATCGAGGAATTCAACTCCTCGACCTACCTGGAGAACCTGATCTTCAAATACCACGCCCCCGGCGAGCGGAACTACGAGTTCTACGTCTTCAGCCTGCACCAGGCATCGGCGCGCATCACGGCCCTGCTCAAGGAAATGGACTTCAAGAAGGACACGTATTTCCTCAATTTCGAGGAATACGTCGTGGAAAAGATGCTGGAACAGAACATGGAGAAATCCTTTCCCAACCTTAAGGAGCTCTATTCGCCGGAGTCGTGGTTCTACAGCTTCCGCATCTTCCTGCAGAGTTTCCGCAACCTGCTGAGCGAGATCCTGCGCCTCGACCAGGTGTCGCCGCGCGCCTATCTGTCGATCAAGAAACTCTACCATCGCGAACTGCTCAACAACCCCATCCTGATCTCGCTGCTGAAAAAGCAGTTCATCTCCAAGATGGACAAGATCTACCAGCCCGATATTTCGGGCATCATCGCCTCCTGCACGGACAAGAACATCCGCAAGAACCTGGGGATCTTCTTCATCCTCTCCTTCCGCATCTTGAAGATCAACAACTTCATCGAGCTGAACGTGGACAAGAGCAAGTACCTGGACCTGGCCATCCCCCTGGCCCTTTCATTGAAGAGAAGCATGGAGGACATCATCAATTTCAACGAAACGGCCCTCTGGAAGAGCCTGCAGTCCGATGCGGAGCTGAAAAAGAAACTGGGGCCGGTCGGGGACATTTTCAACAGCTTCAAGATGGAATACAAGAAGATATGGGAGGGCGAGCTTCCGCTTTATTTCGACAATGACAGCAACAAGCTGAAAAAAAGACGCATGATCCAGAACCTGGTGATCATCGCCGAGGTGGCCATCCAGGAGCTGATCGAGACCGTGGCCCATTTGTTCAAGCCCGGCATCAGCGGCAGCAGTATCTTCGAAAAATACGTGTCGCGCAGGCAGAAGTCGATCGAGGTCAAGAAAAAGCTGATCCGGCTGCACACCAAGATCAACGACTATTTCGCCAGCAAGGGCAGCATCGCCCCGTCCGAGATCTTCTTCGACATCAACCAGTTCATGGAAAGCGACCTGAACTATCTCCTGTACAAGGACTGGAACGAGTTCCTCAACTACTATGACAACCTCAATCGCACGAACTTTTCGGCGGAGTTCGAACCAACGCTCAGGGCGTTCCACTCTTTCCTGACCCGCGTGCTCAAGGAGATCGTCAGCGAAAAGAAATAAAACGAGGCTCGATGTTCGACGTTCGATGTTGCAAGAAAAGAAACTGATACGAAATCTAATAAGATAAATATTACGAAGGATTCAGAAGCTTTTTTTTCTTTCTTAAACTCAGAACTTCGCATCCCCCAAGGGGACGCGAAGCGCGGCGTCGAACTTCGAACCTACCTCTTATCTTTGCATTTCAAGAGATCGTTTGATTCTCTGCTCCGAAAACTTCGAAATTCGAACCTGCCTTTGCACCTTCTCGCAGATCTGTGCTAAAATCAAGCCCTATGAAACGGGCTTCCATCCTTTTTTCCCTACTCGTACTGGCCTGGCCCCTGCTTTCCGTGCGCTACCCCTTCATCAACTACCGCAGTTCCTCGGGGCTGCCGCAAAGCAACATCACCGCCCTGCTGCAGGACCGCGACGGCTTTGTCTGGGTGGGCACCCAGGCCGGCCTCGGCCGCTTCGACGGCAGCCGCTTCGAAACGTTCACCTCGCAGGAAGGCCTGGCAGGCAATTTCATTACCGGCCTGGAGATGGACCGCGACGGCGCCATCTGGGTGGCCAGCCAGGACGGCTTGAACCGCATCCAAGGCGGCCGCATCAGCGCCTGGCCGCTTCCGGATAATTTCGTGCGCGCCATCGCCTACAGCGGCATCGATTTCACCCTCTGGGTCCTGAGCGCGGACGCGATCTACACGATCCGTGACGGGGTCACGTCGCGTTTCGGCATCTTTCCCGACGCCGCCCGGCTGGGCGGCCTGGCCAGCGGCGGCACGGGCATGTTTTTTTTCAGCGTGGACGCCGTCTACCTGCTGCGCAACGGCAGCCTGCAGCGTTATCCCAGCCCGGAAACGGTCAATTTCGTCAAGGAGGCCGGCGGGCATCTTTTTATCGGCTGCCAGGGCGGCCTGTACATCCTCAACCCCTTCGGTGAGTTCAAGAAATATTCCGGGCTTCCCGCCGGCATGAACAACATCAGCGACATCCTGTTCGATGCTCAGCGCAATCTCTGGATCGCCAGCCGCAGCGGTGTTTTTCACAAGAACCTGCAGACGGGGGCGGCGACGGCCTTCAGCACGGCCAATGGGCTGGTCTATGACCGCGCCTCCAAGCTGCTGCTCGACCGCGAGAACAACATCTTCATCGGCAGCGAGTTCGGGCTCTCCCAGCTCTCCCGCCATCTGTTCCGCATGTACGGACCCGAGG
>JBGSPO010000056.1:0-4807 GCA_041738575.1 Candidatus Aminicenantia bacterium | reverse complement strand
GCAGCAGCAGGGACAGCCGCGCCGGCCCGTTACTTTTTATTTTCATGTCGTTGACTCCTTGGTAACTTCCCGGAATACCGCCTGCCCCAGCGGCGTGAAAGAGAGGCCGCGAAGCCTGTGGCTGCAGGCCAGGTTGTCGATCAGGTGGAAGAGCGGGATCCAGGGCACGTCCTTTTTCAGGACGTCCAGGGCCTGCAGGTAGATGCGCTCGCGCTGCCCGGCGTCCATGGTGGACTTGCCCGCGTCGAGCAGGCGGGTCAGCTCGATATTCTCGTAAAAAAAGCGGTTGCGGTTGCCGGGGGAGAAGGTGAACAGCGGGTAGAGGAAAAAATCGGGGTCGGGACCGGTGGACCAGCCCATGAGCAGCATGTCATGGTCGCCGCGATTGGCGGCCTTCACCAGCTCGGGGAAAGGCAGCCGGACCTTGCGGATGGTGACATTGACCTTCCGGGCCATGACCGCCAGCAGGTCGGCGATCTCCTGGATGCCCTGCTGGCCGTCGGCGAAATACAGCGAGCAGGAAAAGCCGCCGGGCTGGCCTGCCATCTTCAGCAGGGAACGGGCGACCTCCAGGTTGAAGCTGTTCATCGGCTCGACCTTGATGTTCGGGAACATGGGGCGCGGCAGGGGAGTGAAGGCCGGTTCGGCCAGGTTCTGGAAGATCTGCTTGACCATGTTTCCCTTGTGGATGATGTGCAGGAACGCGGCGCGGACCTCCATGCGGTCGAACGGCTTGCGGCGCGTGTTGAAGCCCAGGTAGTGGGTGTCATTCGAAGGATTGCGTAAGATGGTGATGTCGCTGCGGCGTGACAATTCCTCGAATTCCTTTCCCGAATGGACCTTGGCCATGTCGGCGCTACCGTTCTTGATCTGCAGCAGCCGCCCGTTCGAGTCGGGCATGACCTTGAAGATGATCCGCTCCAGGCCAACGGCGCCGGCCCAGTAGTCGGGATTGCGGCCCAGGATCAGGGAGCGGCCCTTTGACCAGCTGGCGAAGCGGAAGGGGCCGGTGCCGATCGGGCGGAATTCCCCCGCCGGGGCGGAGCGGGCCGGCTGGATGACCACGGCCGAATCGGCCAGGGCGACCAGGAACGGCGCATAAGGGCGGTCCAGGGTGATCTCCACCGAGTACCGATCCGGGCTGCGCACGGCGGTGATGAATGTGAACAGCGAACTCAGGCGCTGATAGATGCGCTGCTTTTTTTCCAGCCGGCTGTGGAACGTGTGCAGGACGGAGCGGGCGTCGAAGGGGGTGCCGTCATGGAAGCGCACGCCGCGGCGCAGGGTGAAGCGCCAGCGCCGGCCCCCTTCCTGGACGCTCCAGGCGGTGGCCAGGCAGGGTTCGATCGCGGTCGAGCCCTTCTTGAAGCGCACCAGGCCTTCAAAAATGTTGACCGCGATCTCGGTGGAGTACAGGTCCTCGGCCTGCCAGGGGTTCAGGTTGAGGGCGTCGGCCGGGCGCAGGTAGATAATGGCATTGTCGGCGGCGAAAACAATCCCTGCCAGAAGGAAAACCAGCAAGCGGGCCACAATGTTCATTGTCAATGATAATAAGTTATTATCCCGGATTTTTCAACCGGCCTGAAAAAAACGGCTAATTTTTCGGCTGGAGGCAGGCGGGGCGGCATGCTGCCGCCAGCGCTCATTTTTTATGCTTGCCAGGGGGGCGATATGGCCGAAAGTTTTTTTGGCGGGAAGAAACGGCCTGCGGATCAGGTGACCTGCCAGCAGCGTTCCCGAACCAGCTGGGCCAGCAGGTACATGAAGATGTCGCTGCGCCGGGTACGGCGGATGTCGTGGCTCCGGACGTCGAACCAGAAGCGGCACAGCTCCTCCAATGCGCGGCACTGCAGGGAAATGCTGCCGGCCACGTTGTCTTCCTCCCGGGCGGCCATGTTATTTAGTTTGCGGTTCAGGATGAGGATCTGCTCCTGGAAATCCCAGACAGCTCCAGCGCGCTCATGACTCTTGTGGTTGGTCTCCTGGAAAACGGCGTTCTTGACGTCCTCCTCGAGCAGGAGATCGGCCTGGTAGCGGATGAAGTCGCGGAACTGCCCGGCGGGGTTGACGGGCTCGTCGCGGGCCTCGGCTCCGGCCGGGATGTGGGACAGGAAAGCCAGCAGGTAGTGCAGCGTCTGGCAGACCTTCTCGCAGCGCTCGCGGCGCCGGAAGAACGATTCCAGCGCTGCCGGTGACATGTCGCTGCCGAAACGCCCGGCCAGCAGGAAGTTCGGGTCGGCCTCCATGATCTTGAGCAAATAGATGGCTTCCCTTCTGACCCAGAGGATTTTTCCGGGCAGGTCGAAATTGGCGGCGGCGAAGATTTCATCGATCTTCATGGGCATTCCCGGGAGTTCATGACCCGACCGGTAGGGCGAGGCTGGCATCCGGATACAGCTCTATGACCGTGATGCAGTCCGGCTTGAAGCGCGCCAGGCCGCAGCATGGACATATCCGGGGCAACTCCCAAGGAGGTTGGTAGACGAAGTCGAGACGCTCGTCATAGACCTCCTCGAACAACAATTCCTCTTTGCAGGCCGGGCAATAAAACAGGGTCTTGGTCTTCATGTGAAATTCCTAGCAAGAAGCGTGCCAAAACAGGGCGGAATGCCAAAACCCTTTTGGGCAAATGGTTTTCCGGAACGGCCTCAGGACGGCACAGTGAGCGGTTGTCTCATTTTGGGACAAGGGATGGGGGAAGCGCGCGAAAAGCCTTGCTGGCAAATGGTTTCCAGCCTGAGGCGCTTGTCCCAATTTGGGACAAGCGTGAAGTTGTCGAAGAATGCCTTCCGGACTACATTTTTGGCAAAAATTGTCTCATTTTGGGACAAATGCCGCCGCCGCTGCCCCCAGGTTTGCTTTTTTAAAAAAAGGGTAGTATACTAACTGCGATAATGATTTTTTTGATGAAATCAGGGATTGTTCCTATATAAATGATCGATCCATTGTCCCGGGGATTCCCCGTCCTGAGGCGATCGATTGACGGGAGGACGCATGATATTCTTTAAAATGCCCAGGTTGACCATCGGCAAGCACACGACAGCGCTGCCCATCGTCCAGGGTGGCATGGGGGTCGGCATCTCCCTGTCCGGCCTGGCAGCGGCCGTGGCGGAACAGGGCGGCATCGGGGTCATCGCCGCCAACGGCATCGGCATGATCGAGCCCGATTATTTTGAGGACGGCCGCGCCGCCAACATCCGCGCCATGCGCTCCGAGCTGCGCAAGGCCAGGGCGAAGACCTCGGGACTGATCGGCGTCAATATCATGGTCGCGGCCAACGATTTCCAGCAGCTCCTGGATACGTGCATCGAGGAAAAGGCCGACGCGCTGTTCATGGGCGCGGGCTTGCCGATCAAGAACATCCCCGTGGCCCGGATCCGCGCCGCCGGCGTCTTGGTCATCCCCATCGTCTCTTCCGCCCGCGCCGCCGATCTCATTTTCAAATACTGGGAAAAGGCTTACCAGGACGTTCCCGACGCCGTTGTGGTCGAGGGGCCGCTCGCCGGCGGGCATCTCGGCTTCAGGGCCGAGAAGCTGCAGGACGCCGACCAGCAGCTGGAGGTCCTGGTGCCGCAGGTGGTCGCCGCCCTGGTCCGCTATGAGGAGGCCTTTCACAAGAAGGTCCCGGTCATCGCCGCCGGCGGCATTTACACGGGCGAAGACATCCTGCGTTTCCTGCAGCTGGGAGCCCAGGGAGTGCAGATGGCCACGCGTTTCGTGGCCACCGACGAATGCGACGCCGACCGCCGCTTCAAGGAGGCGTACGTCGCTTGCCGCCCCGAGGACATCGCCATCATCAAGAGCCCGGTGGGGCTGCCGGGTCGTGCCATCCGCAACCATTTCCTGGACAATGCCGCCGCCGGCGTGCGCAACGTCAAGCGCTGCGCCTGGCGCTGCCTGGAGCAGTGCGACATCCAGCATGCCGACTATTGCATCTCCATCGCCCTGGACAACGCCCGCCGGGGACTGCTGGACCAGGGCTTCGCCTTCTGCGGCGCCAATGCCCACCGCGTGGACCGGATCGTCCCCGTGGCCGAGCTGCTGGACAGCTTGAAGCACGAGTACGAAGCCGCCTTTGTCCAGAGCCTGGTCACCCTGAAGGATGAGTATATAAAGACGATCGAAAAAAAGTTCGCCGGCCTGCAGCAGGATTACCTGCAGGCGCGCCAGCGCTTCGTCCTCCTGCGTGCCGAGGCCGGCAAGGCCTGGGATATCCGCAAGGACTCGCTGCGCGAGGATTACGAAAGGGCCCAGGCCATGTTCGAGAATTTGAAGGGCGAATATGAAGCGGCCATGAGAAAATTGAATTCGCTCAAGGAGCGCTTCCCGGAAAAAGTGGCCGAATTGCAGGAGATCGCCTGCCGCTTCCAGGCCGACCCGGTGCCGCAGCCGGCACGTTAGCCCGCACTTCTCACAAATATTTGCTGCAATTGCGGATATGGGCATGTCTACTGCGTCAGGCTCGGTCGGATACCTCCAACGTACCCACAGTACGTCTCCGGTCTCCTCGGTCGCCTTCCTTGTATCCATGCCCATCTGCGCAATTTCGCGACAATATCTGTGAGAAATGCGGGCTAGGTTCTCCGCTTCAGGGCGCTTCCGGAGGCAGGGGCAGGCCCCACAGGGCGAACAGCGGCTTGAAGCCGCGCAGCAGGTGGTCGGGAGCGGCCGCGCGCAATCTTTCTTCAGGCTCAAAATCAGAAATGAGCGCGATAGTCGTGGCGCCGATGGCCCGGCCGCAGGCGATGTCGGCCGCGGTGTCGCCGATGACGAACACGTCGCGGCGATCGATCCCGCCGTTGCCGGC
>JBGSPO010000034.1:0-3209 GCA_041738575.1 Candidatus Aminicenantia bacterium | reverse complement strand
AGGAAGCCGGCGCCGATCTGGTTGGCGATGGCGCCGCCCACGAAACCCGGCACCAGCGCCGGCCGGTCGGCCATGCCGAAGGCGATGTAGCCGGCCAGCACCGGCACCAGCAGCGAGAAGGCGGTGCTGCCGATGTCCATGAGCATCTTCAGGAAAGGCGAATGGGAAAAATCGGGCCCCTGCGGGCCCATGGGGGCGAAGGCGATGGCCACGGCGATGAGGATGCCGCCGCAGGCCACGAAGGGAATGGCATAGGATACCCCGGACAGCAGGTATTGCTTGATCTTGAACAAGTGTTGTTTCATCGTTCCCCGCCCTCGGTCACTCGAAGCGGACCTTGACCGACTTGATCTCGAAAGGACGGAATGAGAGCGCGATGCGGTCGTCCTTCACCTCCAGGGTCCCGGTCTCATTTTCCAGCAGGTCGGTGGCAACGGCCCGGGAGGGTTTGCGGAAAAAATGCAGCGCCGCCGCTTCCACCTTGCCGTTGGCCTCATAGAGGCGGAATACCAGGCCCGAGCCGTCCTCGGCCAGTTTGATCGCGTCCAGGACCACTCCGTCCCCCTCCACGCCAAAAAAACTTTGAACCAGCGGCAGCTTGCCGGCGCTTCCCGAGAAGACCCGGGTCAGCAGCGGCTGGTTGAGCTCCTGGCCGCGGCGCACCACCTGGCTCTCATGCCAGGCGCCGGCATGGGGATAGATGGAGTAGGTGAATTCGTGGCGGCCGCGGTCGGCCGTGGGATCGGGCCAGGTGGGGGAGCGCAGCAAGGAGAGCTTCATGACGCCGTCGTGGATGTCGTGGCCGTACTTGCCGTCGTTGAGCAGGGCCATGCCGCCTTTTTCGTCGGCGAGGTCGGCCCAGCGCAGCGCCGGCACCTCGTAGCGCGCCTTCTCCCACAGCGTCTCGAAGCGGGTGGTGCGGCCGATGGCGGCGAAGGGGATCTCGTAGAAGGCTTTGTCGGTATTGACCGCCACCGGGAAGCAGGCTTTCAGGGACAAGTGGTCCTCCCACCAGTCGGCCTCGGTGCGGATGTCGACGCGGTCGAGCCCGTTGTAAAGGGTGATATATTGCTTGAAAAACGAGGAGGGAAAATTCTCGGTCGGGTACTCGCGCTCCTTGGAGAATCCGAGGAAACTCTTGTCCACGCGGTAGACGGTCTTCACCGGCCCGCTCGACACCAGCTCCACCTTGTCGGCCTGGTTCAATTCCCAGCCACGGCCGGTATAGCCGATGTTCCAGGCGTCCCAGTCCTCGGGCCGGTCCTCGTAGACCCAGAGCTTGTTGGCCTGCTCGCCCGGGGCCACGAACTCCCGCTGCTGGCGTTTGTCGAAGATGCTCTTGAGGTTGCCGCTGACAGGGTCGATTGCCACGCGCAGCGCCTCATTCTCCAGGATGCCGTTGCCCGGCCCCGAAGGAGCGGCCGGCGCTTCCACTGAGCCGCCGGGAAGCGTGAGCCATGAGTAGACCCGGTACCCCAGGGGCGGGACCTTGCGGGCGATAAAGGTGATTTCATCTCTGTTATCGTCCGCCTTGGCGACTTGGAAAGCGACATCACGGTCCTCATCGTCAAGCAGGCGCAGCCCATGGCCCTTAATTATGGGGAAATAAGTGGTCACAACGTCATCGCGCTCCCAGGAGAGGGGATTGAACACAAGCAGCATCATCCGGAAAGGCTTCTCGGCCGGCTTGGGGGTGGCGATGTTTTCGATGATGCGGCTGCATGCCGCGTTTCCCAGCTGCTTCAGCTCCTGCTGCACGTTCTGGTAGGTCTCCAGGGCATCGCGGTAGACCGGGGTGATGGAGGAGCCGGGGAGGATGTCGTGGAACTGCAGGGTCAGGGCGCTCTTCCAGCTTTTTTCCAGCTCGTCCTTGGGATAGTCGCCTCCCAGCAGGAGGGCGATGGCGGAAAGCTTTTCGGTCGTGGCCAGCAGCGCCTCGGTGCGGCGGTTGTTCTTCTTGATGGCGCCCTGGGTGGTGAAGGTTCCCTGGTGGTATTCCAGGTAGAGCTCGTCCTGCCACAGCGGCAGGTCGAGCTTTTCCTTGCGCTTTTGCTGCAGGAAAGGGCCCGGCGTGGTGTGCACGAACCTCGGCGCCAACGCCAGCTTGCCGTAGCCGCGCACGCGGTCCAGGATCTCGCGATTGGGGCCGCCGCCGTGGTCGCCGAGGCCGTAAAGGATCAGGCTCTGCTTGAGGCCGGTGGTGGCCTCGTACTTGGAGACGCCGTTGGCCACCTCGGCCAGCTTCAGCTGGCTGGCGTAGCTCAGCGGCGGCATGTAGGTGAGGATGGTGCTGCCGTCCACCCCCTGCCAGTTGAACAGGAAATGGGGGAAGACGGTGGTGTCGTTCCACCACAGTTTCTGGGTGATGAAGCTGTCGATGCCGCCCTGCTTGTAAAGCTGGGGCATGTTCCAGTTGTAGCCGAACGAGTCGGGGTTCCAGCCAATGCGCACGTCGACGCCGAACTTTTCGCGGAAGTACTTCTTGCCATAGAGGAGCTGGCGCGCCCAGCTCTCGCCGGCGATCAGGTTGCAGTCGGGTTCGACCCACATGCCGCCCACGATCTCCCAGCGGCCGCTCTTCACCTTCTCGCGGATGGCCCGGAACAGGTCGGGATGCTTTTTCTCCATCCAGTCGTAGGTCACGGCCTGGCTCTGGGCGTAGGTCAGCTCGGCGTACTCGCCCATGTTGGCGATGACCGTCTCGTAGGTGTTCTTGCTCAGGGCCATGGTCTCGGCCATGCGCCACAGCCAGGCGATGTCGATGTGGGCGTTGCCCACCAGGTTGATCCTGAATTCCTTGAGGTAGCTCTTTACCGGGGCAGCGAGGTCCAGCGAACGCCGCAGGGATGCCTGCACTTTCGGCCAGTCGGCCGAGGCCAGCGCCGGCATGTCCAGGGCGGCCACGGCGCGGTCGAAGGCGGCATTGAGCCGCGCCAGTTTTTCCCTGGCCACCCGACGCTTGTCCGGGATGTCGTAGGGCTTGCCGGTGAAGGTGTAGCGCTTCAGCTCGGGGTTTAGCAGGATGTCGGCGAACTGGAAGGCGCGCAGCCAATCCTGCAGGGTGGCCAGGCTCCTGTCCGCGGCCGGGCAGACCAGCTCCGCGGCATTGAGGTAGAAGTCGCTGCCCTCGTCCGCCGGGACGCCGCGCCGGCGCTCGGGCCAGTAGGCCGCGCGCCCGGGGACGAAGCCGCGGTTCTCCACCGCGATCT
>JBGSPO010000028.1:0-4042 GCA_041738575.1 Candidatus Aminicenantia bacterium | reverse complement strand
GGCCCTGGCCAGTTTCGAGGATAAATCCTACGAGGAGATCGCCGTGGTCATGGAGGTCTCGGTCGCTTCCGTGGAGTCGCTGCTGTTCCGGGCGCGGCGGAATCTGGCCGCGATCCTGAGGCCGTTGAAGCACAAAGGTGAATTATGAGCGCAAGTTTTCTGCGGCGCGGGCTGTCTAAGGGGGTGGACATGAATATGCGTTGTCAAAAAGCGAGAAAATTCATTTCGTTGGCCATGGACGGCCGGCTCGAACGGGACGCCGGAAAGGAGCTAGCCGCTCACTTGGGCGGCTGCCCCGCCTGCCACGAATGGCAGCAGGAGCAATCCTGGCTGCTCGACCTGGCAGGGACTCCCCAGGTCCTGGTCCCCGGTCACGACTTCCATGCTCGCCTGATGGAGCGCATCGCCGCCGCCTCCCGCCGCTCCCCGGTTTTCGATCTTTCAGGGGTGTTCTTCCGTCCTGCGCTGCTGCGCGCGGCCATGGTGCTGCTCCTGGTTGTTTCGGCCGCGACGGGATTTTTCCTGGGCGCGCCGCTGCTGGATCCCGCGCCCGACACCCGGACCGCGGCGTTCAACCGGACCCTGAACCTGGATGCCTTCGCCGACCTGCCCGCCGATTCGTTCGGTGCCGTATATGACCGCCTGCTGCGGGGAGAAATCCAATGAAAAACAGGCTGCTGGCCGTGCTCATCGTGATCTCCCTGGGAGTAAATATCGGTTTCCTGCTGCACTGGCTGCGGCCGCGGCTTCTCCCGGGAAAAGCGGCCGCCATGTCATCCGGCTGGCATAGCGGCCCGATGAAGCGCCACCTCAACCTGGATGCCGCCCAGTCGCGGCGCATGGAAAGCGAGCGCCGGCAGGTGTTGGCCCAGGCCCGGCCGCTGCAGGAAGAATTGCGCCAAAAACGCCGCGAACTGTTCGTCCTGCTGAAGGGAAAGGATATCAGCGCAGCCGACCTCGATCCCATCCTGAACGAGATCGCGCGCCTGCAGGCAGCCATGGAAAAATTGTTCATCCTGCATTCCCTGAAGGTGCGCAGCCTGTTCTCCCCGGCGCAGCGCCTCAAGTATGAGGGCTTCCTGGAGCAGGGGCTCTGTCCGGGAATGATGTCCGACCAAGCCTGCGCTCCTGCCAGGGCGGGCCAGGGCATGAAAGGCGCCGGCTGCCGGGAAGCCGGGGCGATTAAAAAAAGCAATTAAAACACGGTAAACTTAATAAAGGAGGTTTTACCCGATGACCGACAAAAAGATTTTTAGAGTGCTGATCCTGGCGGCTTTCGCGGCCATGATCGTGTTCGCGCCGCTGCAGGCCGCCCAGGGCTGCCAGAAGCATGGCGACCAGAAAAAGATGATGGGCCAGGGCTGCATGGCGGGGCAGGGCTGCATGATGCTCAAGAACATTCCCAACCTCGGCGACGAGCAGAAGGCCAAGCTGGAAAAGCTGCATGCCGAGCACCAGAAGCTGATGGGTACGGCCAAGGCCGACATGGAAAAGCTGCACGCCGAGATGCAGGGCCTGATGAAGGACCCGGTCGACCTCAAGAAGGTCGAGGCCAAGATCGACGAGGCCGCCAAGATGAAGGCCGCCATGCAGAAGAAGTGCCTGGCCCACCGCCTGGAAGTCCGCGCCCTGCTCACCGCTGAGCAGAAAGCCAAGCTCGGCGAAATGGGTTGCGGCATGGGCTGCGGCATGCGGGGCGTCATGATGCACGGCCACGGCTGCTGCAAGATGGGTCCCGAGAAAAAAACCGGCGAATGCGGCATGATGAAGAAGGAAATGAAGATGGATCACGGTGCCTGCCAGAAAGCCGCCGAAGAGAAGAAGGAAGAAAAAAAATAATCATTTTATTCGGACGATAGGAGAGGGCGGCGGCGACGCCGCCCTTTTTTTTTGCCGCCATCTCGACAGCCGACCGCGATGCTGATATAATGGGCTTCTAAGAGGTTTCGTCCCGGCAGAAACAGCGGCGCCCGGGGAAGCGGACGCCCCCTTGGCAGGGGAGGTGCGGCATGGTGAGACGGTACGAAATGGCCGTCGGCAAGATCGTGGAGAGCCAGAACGAGCAGAGCCCGATCCTGGTCTACATCAATCCCAGCGACCTCGAGAAAAAATACCTGATTGAGGAATTGAAGCTGGACGAGCACACGCTGGCTTCTTCACTCGACCCCGACGAGCTCTCGCGCCTGGAGTTCGAGCCCGAGCACGTCGCCCTGATCTTCAAGCGCCCCAAGAACTATGCCGCCTGCGACAATTTTCTCTTCCGCGTCTCCTCGCTCGGCCTGTTCCTGTTCAAGGACAAGCTGGTCGTGCTCCTGGCCGAGGATATCCCGCTGTTCGAGGGCAAGCCGTTTGTGCGCGGGCTGTCGCTGCCCAAGGTGATGCTGTCGCTGATCTACCGCTCGATCTATCATTTCATCGAGCACCTGAAGATCATCAACATGCTCTCCGACTCCCTGGAGCAGAAGATCAACGCCTCCATGGAGAACAAGTACCTGCTCAACCTGTTCATCCTGGAAAAGAGCCTGGTCTATTACCTCAACGCCATCAACTCCAACACCATGGTCATCGAGAAGATCAAGAACAATACCGCCAAGATCGGCATCGACGGCGACACCCAGGAGTTCCTGGACGACATCTTCATCGAGAACAACCAGTGCTACAAGCAGGCGGAGATCTATTCCAACATCCTGTCGGGGCTGATGGACGCCCGGGCCGGGATCGTGGGCAACAACCTGAACGTGCTGATGAAGACGCTGAACATCATCACCATCACCATCATGATGCCGACGCTTGTGGTCAGCGTCTTTTCCATGAACGTTTCCTTTCCGCTGCAGCACCACCCGCTGGCCTTCATCTTCGTCATGGCCCTGGCCCTGATCTCGGGCATCGGCTTCCTGTTCTTCTGGAAGCGCAAGAAGTGGTAGCCCCGGGTTCGCGTCGCCCCGGCTGGCCCTGTTCAAGGAGATAACATGTGCGGTGTCGTCGGCATCGTGTACGGCCGGGACAATGAGCGCCTGGGTCGCGTCGGCTCGTTCCTGCTGAAAAAGCTGGAATACCGCGGCTACGACTCCACCGGCGGCGCCTTTTTCAAGGACGACGGCTCCATTACCCTGAAGAAAAAGGTCGGCTCGCCCACCCGGGTCATCCACGAGCTGGACCTGGAAAAGCTGAGCGGCCGCAAGTTCATCGGCCAGGTGCGCTGGGCCACCTACGGCGCCGTGACCGACGACAACGCCCAGCCCCACGAGGTGAACTGCCGTGCGCACCTGCTCGGGGCGCACAACGGCAACATTTCCAATACCGACAGCCTGAAGGAATTCCTGGCCGATTCCCGCCACCGCATCGTTTCGGACAACGACGGCGAGATGCTGGTGCACCTGGTCGAGCATTACTACCACGAGCAGCTGGCCCTGCGCCGGAAGCACACGGCGACCTCCCGGGTCGACGACCTGCTGCAGGCCATCCTGCGCGCCAACCGCAAGGCGCAGGGGTCCTATGCCGCCTGCGTCTCGGCGCCCGACATCGAGGGCATTTTCGCCGTCAAGGCCGGCTCATCCCTCTATGCCGGCAAGGGCAGCGACGAGGACGGCGATTTCATCCTCGTCTCCTCGGACCTGACCTCGGTGCTGGCCAAGACGCGTTTTTTGATCCCGCTGGTCGAGGGGCAGGGTATCTATTTCACCGCCGGCGAGTACTTCGTCTTTTCCCTCAGCGACGGCCGCCGCAGCGTCCCGGGCCTGAAGCGCTCGAAGCTGAACATCGCCGACATCACCCTGCAGCCCAAGTACCATTTTTTTATGGAGCAGGAGATCGCTTCCACCGCCGTCAACCTGGGCGTGATGCTGAAATATTATTTCTCCCGGGATTGGGAAGCCCCGGTTTTTGCCGTGTTCGAGCGCCATGCCGGCGACTGCAAGGACATCGTCTTCGACCTGCTCAAGCTGTATGCCATTTTCGACCGCGAGCGGCTGCATCAGGCGTTCCGGCGCATCGTCGACGACCCGCGCTTCGCCGCCATCGCCGGCGAGATCGGCGCCCTGCC
>JBGSPO010000217.1:0-7869 GCA_041738575.1 Candidatus Aminicenantia bacterium | reverse complement strand
GCGGCATGGCGTGCTCGCGGAAAAGCGGGATGTTCTCGGGGTCGGGCAGGAAGGCCCGCTGGGCATGGACGCCGTCCAGGCGGTTGAGCAGGTGGTAGAGGATCTTCACCCCGGCGTGGCTCATGCCGATGGCGTAAGTGTCGGGAAAGACCAGGCAGATGTTGATTTCCCCGGGGCGGAACTCCCGGCGGCAGGAGTTGATCTCCCTGCCGATGTAGGCCTGGGGATTCTTGAGCAGGCCGAGGAATTCATTCGTGTTCATGCCAGGTAGTTGTTGATCTTGATGCGGAAGATGATGGCCTCGCCGATGAAGAACGACAGGAGCGAAGACCCCCCGTAGGAGACGAAAGGCAGGGAGATGCCCAGCACCGGGAAAAAGCCGATGGCCATCGACACGTTGACCAGGAACTGGAACAGGATCAGCCCGTTGAACAGGTAAACGAAATAAAATTCCTCGTCATTCTGGAAGTTGAACTTGAACTGGCGGTAAAAGAAAAAGAAAAATACGAAAAACAGCATGCTGGTGCCGAGGAAGCCCAGCTCCTCGCCGATGACCGAGACGACGAAATCGGTGTGCCGCGCCGGCAGGAACTGGTAGCGGGACTGCGAGCCTTTCAGGTAGCCCTTGCCGGCCAGCCCGCCCGAGCCGATGGCGATCTTGGACTGGATGATGTGGTAGCCGGTGGAATCCTTGTATTCCGAGGGGTTCAGGAAGGAAATGAGGCGGTCCTTCTGGTAGGGCTTGAGCAGCGAATGCCAGCCGACGACTCCGCCGAGGACCACCAGCAGGGCGGTGACGATCAACAACGCCGGCCTGACCTTCTTCAGCAGAACGACCAGCGGGATGAAGCCGCAGAGGATGAACGACACCCCCATGTCGGGCTGGAGGACGATCAGGGCGACGGGGGCGAGGATGATGGCCAGTATTTTCACGAACGTTTTGGTGTCGACGGCTTCATGCTGGGCCAGGACCCTGGCCAGGTAAAGGGCCAGCGGCACCTTGACGAACTCGGAGAACTGGATGCCGATGCCCCAGAGGCGGAACCAGCTCTTGGTTTTGGCCACGGTGCCGCCGACGACGACCTGCAGCGCCAGGATGACCAGCAGCACCAGCAAGGTGGCGAATGCCTTGCGGAAGACGAAATCGATCTTCAGCGAAAAGACGGCGAAAAAAACCAGCAGGGCGACGCCCAGCCAGGCCACCTGCTTCAGATAGTTGGTCTCGGCGGTGGAATGACCAGCGCTGTAAACCAGGGATATGCCGGACAGCACCAGCAGCAGCAGCAGGAAGAACGTGAACTTGTCGAAATATTTAAAGTAGTCCTTCATTGGCAAAATACTTCCTGTAGATCTGCCCCGCCAGGGGCGCGGCGATCGCCCCGGCGTCGCCGCCGTTCTCCACCAGCACGACCACCGCCAGGCGCGGGTTTTGCCGCGGCGCGAAAGAGACGAACCAGGAGTGGGGCATGAATTTTTTTTCGCGGGTCAGCGTCTTGTAGCGCGGGTTATCCTTGGCGATGATCTGGCCGGTGCCGGTCTTGCCGCAGATGTCCAGCCCGTCGCAGGCGGCCGCCCGGCCGGTCCCGCCCCCGTTGACCACGCGGAACAACCCCTCGATGACCTGCTCGAAATGCTCCTCGGCGATGGGCACGCGCCGGAACTCGGGGACGAATTCGCGGATGACCTTTCCCCGCCTCTCGATGCGCCGCAGCAGGTGCAGCTTGGGCATGCGCCCGCGCAGGGCCACGGTGGCGATCAGCTTCAGCATCTGCGCCGGCGTGACGTTCAAGCTGCCGTGGCCGATGGCCACCGAGATCGTCTCGCCGGGGAACCATTGCTGGCGGAATGCCTCCAGCTTCCAGGCGCTGTCCGGCACCAGCCCGGGCTTCTCATTGGGCAGGTCAATGCCGCTCGCGGCGCCCAGGCCCAGCAGGCGCGCATAGCGTGCGATGGTGTCGATGTCCATCCTGCGGCCCAGGTTGTAAAAATAGATGTTGCAGGAATTCTGCAGGGCGGAGAACAGGTTCATGGTCCCGTGCCCGCCCAGGTTCCAGCAATGGAAGACCCGGTCGTAAAAAACCTGGCTTCCCGAACAGGTGACCGTGGTGCCCGGGAAGACCAGCTTTTCCTGCAAGCCGGCCAGGGCCATGATGATCTTGAAAACGGAACCCGGCGAATAGACCCCCTGCAGGAACTTGTTCTGCAGGGGCTTCTGCGGGTCATTGCTGATCGCCAGCCATTCCGCACCCGTCATCTCCCGTGAAAAGGCCTCAGGGTCAACCGCGGGCTTGCTGACCAGGGCGAGGATGCCGCCGCTGCTCAGGTCCAGGACGCCGATCACCCCGTTCTCTTCCCCCAGCAGCTCTTCGCAGAACCTTTGCAGGCCCAGGTCCAGGGTCAGGACGACAGTGGCGCCGATCTCCGGTTCGGTCTCGGCGCTGATCTCCTGGATCTTTTCCACGTTGTTCTTGATGACGGTCTGGCTGCCCTTCACCCCTTTCAGGAAAAACTCATACTGCTTCTCGATGCCGCTGCGACCGATGACATCGCCGGGGCCGTACGCACCGGGGGCCCCCGCGTCCAGCTCCGCCTCGCTGACCTCGGACAGGTGGCCCAGGACATGGGCGGCGCTTTCGGCCAGGGGGAAGGTGCGGCTGGGCTGCATGCCGATCTCGAATTCGGGGAATTCGTCCTGGCGGCTCTGGATAAAAATGACCGTGCCCTGCGGCAGGTTGCTCCGGATGGGGATGCGGTAGAACATGGCGAACTTTTTGTACTTGCCGATGATCTGCTGGATCTCGGCAACGCTCTTGCCGGAAAAAAAGCTGGCTCGGCGAATCGTTTTCTCCAGGTTCTCCACGTTTTCCCGCACCAGGTACAGGGTGAAATTGATCTTGTTCTCCGCCAGCACCGCCCCGGAGCGGTCGACGATCAATCCGCGCGGCGCCGGCAGGTCGATCATGCGCGTGATGTTGCGGATGGCCAGCTGCCGGTATTCATCGTTCCTCAGGATCTGGATGTTCCAGAAGGCCACGAACAGGCCCGTGAAGAAGACGACTAGCAGAATGGTCGAAACGACGGCGGATTTTTTTACGAAATCCGGGGTCAGCTTTCTCTTGCTAAGATACATCCAGCAGGGATTTCGCTTTTTTCGAGCCCAGGATAAACGTGCCCAGCAGCGCCGTGAACAGGGGCTGGAAGACCAGGAGGCTGACCGTGATCTTGTACTGGAAGATCAGGACCAGGAAGCCGAAGGCCGCCAGGTTCGACAGGAACAGGGAGAACAGGATGAGCAGAAAAATGAAAATGTTCTTCTTGAGGTCGAGGTAGCGCGCAATGGAGTTGAGCGAGAAGGCGGCCAGCGTGCGCGAAAAGGAAAAGACCCCCATGACCCCCCCGGTGAGGTAATCGGAGCAGAAGCCGATCAGGGCGGCGCTGAGGATGGACGTCATGAAACCCGAGCGGATGGCGATGAAAAAAATCACCAGGAAGAGCAGGTCGATCGTGAAGCGCAGCGAGTAATAATGGCGGGCGAAGGCGAATTGGCCGACGGCCAGCACGATGAACAGGGTGGTGCGCCAACGGTTATTCATGGAGCAGGACCACCAGTTTGTGGAGAGGCTTGTCGACGAAGAACGGCCGCACGGCGATCTTCTGGGTCAGGTAATCCTGGCCGATCGCCGTCACCCTGCCGATCGGCAGATAACTGGGATAGATCAGATCCGTGCCCGAGGTGATCACCCGCTCCCCCAGGCGCACCGGCTTGTTGGCCAGGAGGTAGCGGAAACTGCACTCGGCGCCGTTGCCTCCCTTGAGCAGGCCTTCCAGCATGTTGCTTTCAATGGCGGCGCCGGTGCCGCCGATGGGGCAGGTGACCAGGCGCACCTGGGCCGAGAAGGCGGTCAGCGGCTGGGTGATCTTTCCGACCAGCTCGGCGTCGGTATTCAGCACCACGTCGTTCTCCACCAGGCCGGCGCGCGTCCCCAGGTCGATCACCAGGGAAGAATAGGGGAAGTTGATGTCCACGGAGATCACGCTGGCCAGCAGGAAGCGGTTGAATTTCTTTTTCGCCCCGGCCAGCTCCCGCAGGTCGCGCAGCTGCCGCTTCAGGGCGTAGTTTTCCACGCGCAGGTCCACGTGCTTTTTCTTGAGCCGCTGGTATTTCTTGAAAACCCCGCGCAAAAAGACATAGCGGTCCAGCTCGGCGCCGGCAAAATCCGTGGCCTTCTGGAACGTGAGCTGCAGGGGCATGACCATGTTGGCGACGACCGATTGCAGCAGCGATTGCCGGTTCTTGAGCATGATCTGCGACGAGATCAGGATCAGGTCGACGAACAGGACCAGGACCAGGACGGAGGATTTTTTTTCTGTGCTGAGCCCGCCGGCGCCGGCACTAAAGCGCATTGCCGATTTTTTCCAGGAGCGGCAGGTTTTCCAGGATCTTTCCCGCCCCCAGGACCACGGAGGACAGGGGGTCGTCGGCGATGAAGATGGGCAGCGAGGTCTCTTCGCGCAGGCGCTTGTCCAGGTTCTTGAGCAGGGCCCCGCCGCCACAGAGGATGATGCCGCGGTCGACGATATCGGCCGCCAGCTCGGGCGGGGTTTTTTCCAGGGTGTTCTTGACCACCTCGATCACCGTCTGCACCACGCCCTCCAGGGCCTCGCGGATCTCGCTGTCATTGATGTTGAGCGTCTTGGGGATGCCGTAGGTCAGGTCCCGTCCCTTGATCTCCATTTCCAGGGGCTCATCCAGGGGGAAAGCCGAGCCGATCTTGATCTTGACCTGCTCGGCCGTCCGCTCACCGATGAGCAGGTTATACTTCTTCTTGATGTACTGGATAATAGCCTCGTCCATCTCGTTGCTGGCGACGCGCACCGACTTGGCGATGACGATCCCGGAAAGGGAGATGACCGCGACATCGGTGGTGCCGCCGCCGATGTCGACGATCATGTTGCCGCCGGGCTCGGTGATCGGCAAGTCGGCGCCGATGGCGGCGGCCATGGCCTGCTCGATGAGGAAAACTTCGTTGGCCCTGGCGCGCAGGGCGGCATCGCGCACGGCCCGCCGCTCGACCTCGGTGATCTCGGAGGGGATGCCGATCACGATGCGCGGCTTGAGGAACTGGTTCCCGGTCCGCGTCTTCTTGATGAAATACTGCAGCATTTTTTCGGTGATCTCGAAATCGGCGATCACGCCGTCCTTCATCGGGCGGATGGCGCGGATATTCGCCGGCGTCTTGCCCAGCATGCCCTTGGCTTCCAGCCCAACCGCCTGGATGCGCCCGTTGCGGTCATCCACCACCACCATCGAGGGCTCGCGCAGGACGATGCCCCGCCCGCGGATATACACCAGCGTGTTGGCCGTGCCCAGGTCGATCGCCAGGTCTGAGGAAAAATAGTTGTACATGTTCGCAAACAGCCCCATGTTCATGCTCCTTTAAATGATTCCGGCCACGCCTGCCCTTTATTCCTCAAAGATGGTCACCTGCTTTTTCAGGACCGCTTCCAGCCCCGAGGGGGCCACTGCCCGGAAAATGATCTCCTTGACCCCGATGCTCTTGTAGGAGATGGTATGGATGAACCGCCCTTCGCCGTCCAGCTTGACGGTGACGCCGTCGATGAACAACTGGGCGTTGGGATCGGCGCCGCCCTTGATCAGCACCATCTCGCCGCTGACCGACAGGGAGCCGACCTCGATGCGCGGCGGCTGGGGCAGCAGCCCCTTTTTCAGAAGCGAGCTGCTGATGGTGATTACGCCCATGCGCGCCGGCGCCGACTCGATGCGCCGCGCCGCATCGAAGGCGGCCACTTCCCAGTGCAGCTCGCTGTACTCGATGAACGGCATGATATCCAGCGTGACGGCGTTTTCGCCCACCACCTTGCTCAGCAGCAGGTTGTCCCGCAGCGCCGAGGGGTAGAGTCTCAGGACATAGTCCCGGGCGCCCTGGACATTCTTCCACTTGAACTGGACGATGGTGTCATTGGGACTGGTCAGGGCCAGGGTTTCGGCTTCGGGCGACACGAAGGGCGGGGCGGGCAGCAGGGCGGTCGGGGTGATCCTGGCCCCGTCTCGGCTGTTCATGTACCGCAGCTCGTCCAGTTGATACAGCTTGCCGTTGAAGTCGAAATCGAGTTGCCCCGAATAGTTCCAGATCTCCAGCGCATTCACCCCCAGGCGGATGCGGCCGGCGCTGGAGAGCCTGAAAATATTGCCGCCGCTGAAAAGAGAGATCTCGACCTGCTGGCCGGTCCGCTTCCTCTCCCAGTAGAATTCCCCCTTCTCCAGAATCAGCTCACGGGTCTGGGGCGTGAAGCGGATGGCGCTCCCGGGCAGCGCCGTGAACAGGAAGCCCTCGAAAAAGAATTCCCAGGCGGTCTGGGCGTCCGAATGCAGTTGGGTCTCGGACACGAAGTTCAGGGTCTTGATGTCCACCGGGCGGGTCTCTTCGCTGTCCAGCCAGACATTGCCCTTTTCCGAGATGCCGATGACCTGGAAACCATTGGCCCCCACGGCGGATTGCCGGCCGGGCGCCAGGAACTGAGCATCGGGATGATGCAAAAATATGAATCCGGCGGCGGCGATGAGGATGGCGCCGGACAGAAAAATCACCCTGGGCTTGTTCATGCCGTCATGGTAGCAAAATAACCCGATAAAATCAATTATGAGGGGATCATTAAAAAAACTTCTAGCGGCCGATGAAACCGATCGTTTTGAGGTACTTGACCACCAGCACCGCGATGACGAAAAGCGAGTAGAACAGAACCCGGTATTCCCTGTTTTTCATGTACAAGGCGATATTGAAATTGAATTTTTCGATCTTTTTGATCCGGGGGAAAAACAGGTTGGCGTCCTTGGCCCAGGCTTCGTAGCGCGACCCGTAGCGCGCCTTCATCCTCTTTCTCTCGATGAGGATGAGAAAAGTGAAAAAGAAAAGGTAATAGCCGGCGCAGATCAGGGCCGTCAGCCAGTTGTTGCTGGCGATGGCGATGCCGGAGCCGATCAGCAGGTTGCCGAAATAGAGCGGGTTGCGCGTCAGGGAATAAGGGCCCTCGGTGGCCAATTCCCTGTCCTTGTCGATGTAGCCGGAAGACCAGGCGCGAAAGAACATGCCGATCATCAGGAAAAAGAAACCGATGAAGATGGCCCGGGCGTTGGGCGTGGCCAGCCACAAGACGACCACCAGGCAAAAGATCCCGATAAGGGAGCGGTATTTAATCAAAGCTTCGGTCGCGTTGCGCATCGGTCCTTCTTGCCGCCTGGAGGATATCCTCGATCACAATGCCTTGCAGGCAATCCATTGTATCACACTTGCGCCGGTAACAGAAACCGCACTCGAGCCGGCGGCAGACGACCCGGCTTTCTGGCAGCAGCGGCCCATTGCGCTCCGGCGAGCTGGGCCCGAATATTCCCACCGCGGGAGTGCGCGTCATATCGGCCAGGTGCAGGGCCAGCGTGTCCCCCGAGATGACCAGCCGCGCCCGGGAGATGAAAAAGATCAGATCGCCGAACTCCATGAACGGGGCCAGGCGCGCCCCGCTCTGCCGGGCTACCGCTGCGGCGGTCTCCTTCTCCTTTTCATTGCCCCAGAGCATCACCAGCTCCTGCTCCCCCTGCAGACCGGCGGCAACTTGCAGCCATTGCGGCACGCTCAGGAGCTTGCTGGGCCAGCCGCCGCCGACGTTGAGGAGGGTCCAGCCGCCGTTCAAGCCCTCGCGCTCAAGGTAAGCGGCCAGCTGTCGCGACGGCGCCCACTGCCGCTGCGGGTACTCCACGGCGGGCGCGGCGATCCCCAGGAGCGAGAGCAGGTGCAGGTTCTTGTGGATCACGTGGCGCTCTTCTGAAAAAACGGGGGCGCGGCGGGAATAGAG
>JBGSPO010000244.1:0-5012 GCA_041738575.1 Candidatus Aminicenantia bacterium | reverse complement strand
GCTGCTGGGCTTCGCCGCCCTGGGACTGGCCTGGACACTGCTACGCTTCCGGCGGGCCCGGGGCAAGGCCGCCCGCGGCAAGGCCATCGGCGGGGCCAAGGTCCCGACCATCCTGGCCTGGATCGCTGCCACGATCTCCTTCTTCTTCATCCTGGGCTTCGGGGGCAGATTCCTGCCGCCGTTGGTCGCCATGCTGGCCGCCCCTGGGCTGGCCACGGCCGGCCAGTTGCTGGTCTCCCGCCTCCTCAAGCGCCGCTTGGCCTCGTATCGACTCCCCTGCGCCGCGTGTGGCGCCGGGATGGATATGATCGACGACAGCCGGGACGAGCAATTCCTCACCCCGGAGGAGGCGGCCGAGGAAAAGGCGGGCGGCATGGACTACGAGTTCTGGCGCTGCCCGCAATGCGGCGCCGAAGAAAGCCTGAAGGTCAAGCTGAATAAAGCCTCCCGGTGCCCGCAGTGCAAGCGCCGCTCCCTCACCTCCAACTTTGTAACCATGGTGGCGGCCACCAAGGAGCAGGGCGGCAGGGCACGCGTCATCGAGACCTGCCTCAACCCCAAGTGCAACTTCAGCAAGATCCGCGAGCACTCCACGCCTCGCCTCTCTTCGCCCAGCTCCACTTCAGGCGGTTCATCCCGCTCCTCGTCGGGTTCGTTCGGCGGCGGCCGTTCGGGCGGCGGCGGCGCCAGCAGGAAATTTTAACCCCAAACTTAGTATTTTCTAATATCGGCACCAAAACTCCGCTCAAAGCTAGGAGTTCAACCAGGCCGCCCTAGCGTGACGGTCTTTTTATTGTTGCTTCGATTGGAATCAGTGATGCGCACATTGTAATCGACTATCACTTGAATGGTCTTGGTCTGGCCGGGCTGCAACTGGATCCCATGGTATCTCGACCCAGGAACAATGTAATTCAAGTGAACCTCCGCACCCGGCATCCAGTTCATTCCGTTGCCTTTTTTCAGCAGTCCGGTCGGGTCGATTTCCTTTAATTTAAGGGAGCCTACATCCTCTCCATTGATTCTTATCTTGATATAGGAGGAATTAAAATCGGCATCCGGTATCGCGCTGCCCTTGTTGGTCAGCTTCAATTTCAGCCGCCCTTCGGATGCAAGTGTCACCTCCTCCATCACAAGATCGGCAGGGGCTGGAGGTTTAACGGCCTCAAAAAAGTAGTCATACTTATTATTTAAATGATATTCATCTTCATTTTTAAATCCTTCTATGAAAATGTTACCAGCCACTCGATGCCGCCCAATAAAATTCAAGGTTATCGTCTTGGCAATCTGGATCGATTGCCTTGGAGCGAGCACGGGTATATTAAATGTGTAATTCGGGATAGCCACGATTCTATCGCCCCTGAATGTTTGACCGGAAGCATCCACACTGTCAATTTCCATTGAAAGGGAACTTGCCATGGGAGTTGCCTTGCTCCCTTTGTTTATCACGGTTGCCGTGATCCTGATCATATCCTTATGGACTCTTGGTGGATTGGGATCGATGGCAACGGAACGCACGACCAGATCAGCCTGGACATGGAGGTTTTTTGGAATCGGGCGGCTGAAATCTACAAGGGCGAGCGCACGGATTTGAAAGGAGCCGCTGTTTCCGTACACCAGCGGATTTCCCGACATGGCGCTCACACGGATTAGGTATTCATCCGGCGGCAGAGAAGCTGGGATGGCCCAAGAGAGCGAACCGCTTGCAGATATGCCGGACGCAATATTCAGGACCGGATCGGCATTGGCATCGCCTGACCGGTACAATCTGATGGCGAGAGGGCCCGCCACATCTGAGGAGGTCCAAATTATAAGGCTGGGACTGCCGATGTACCAAACAACTCCGGCGGCGGGGGATGTGACCGTGATGCTTGCTCCCGAGGCGGGGATCTCCATGATGATTGCGGAAAGGATCGCTGCAATGAACATTTTCTTCATGATTTCTCCTCTTTTGATAATAAATAAAAGAAATTCGCCAAAATCTCATCCAGGTAGCAAGTGCTCGACGCTGGTTCCGAGCACTTGGTCGTTTACCAGCAGCTTCATCTTCTGGTTGCACGGTTGTGATATTTCGGGTATAATAGGCTCTAAAATGGCGGCGTAGCTCAGTCGGTAGAGCAGACGGCTCATATCCGTTATGTCGGGGGTTCAATTCCCTCCGCCGCTATTTCATTTTTCTCCGGTACGGAAAAGAGGGGGAATGCGACCGCAAAACCCATGAAAGTCATGTTCCCGGAATTCAAAAAAAACATCGAACGCCATGGACTCGTCCAGGCCGGCGATACGGTCATTCTCGGCTTTTCCGGGGGCAAGGATTCGGTCACCCTGGCCGTGCTGCTGCAGGAGCTGCAAAAGCACATCCCCTTCCGCCTGGTCGCCGCCTACTTCAACCACGGCCTGCGCGCCGATGCCGGAGCGGAGGAGAAGTGGGTGCGCGCCTTCTGTGCCGCCCGCGGCCTGGAGCTGGAAACCGGCAGCCGCAACCTCAAGCGCTTCCGCGCCGAGAACCGCCTGAACCTGGAGCACGCCGCCTCGCTGTCGCGCTATGATTACTTCGCCGCCCTGGCCGGCCGCTTCGCCAACGCCCGCGTGGCCACCGCCCACAGCCGTTCCGACCTGGCCGAGACCTTCTTCATCAAGCTCTTCCGCGGCAGCGGCCTGCAGGGCCTCTCGGCCATCTTCCAGAACAAGGAGAAGAAGATTATCCGCCCACTGCTGATCTTTTCCGAAGCGCAGATCCTGGCTTTCCTGGAGCGCAACCGCATCTGCTATTACCAGGACCCGACCAACCTCCAGGACGATTTCCTGCGCAACCGCATCCGCCACGACCTGCTGCCCGCGGCCCATAAGATCGAGCCCGAGATCGAAGAAAGGATATTCAGGACCGTGCTGCTCATCCAGGACGAGTTCGACTATTTCCAGAGTCGGGCGCGGTCGATCCTGGACGCGGACCTGCTCCTGGGGTCGATCCTGCCAGCGCCGGCCTTCGCCGGACTGCACACAGCCCTGGCCAGGCACCTGGCCCGCGAGTACCTGCGCCAGCTGAAAGGAGACCTGCTGGGCGTGGGCTTCGAGCATATCGCCGATTTCCTGCAGAGCCTGGAGACGGGGCGCGGCCTCTCCCTGCCGGGATTGAACCTCAAATTCGCCAAGGGCTGGATCTTCCCGGAAAAGGTCAGGATCGCGGACTACCGGCAGGAGATCCCCGGCTGCGGGACATGGCCCATACCCGAGATCGGCCATAGCCTCACCGTGAAAAATATCGCCCGCTTCCGCATGCCGGAGGACAACTCCCGCATCATGGTCCCGGCGCGGAGACTGCGCTTCCCGCTGCGGGTCCGGCCGGCGCAGGGCGCTGACAAGTACCGGAAGATCCATGCGCCTTATCAGCAAAGCGTCTTTGAAATGATCCGCAGCTCGGGAGTGCCGGCACCGCTGCGGCGTCTGCGCCCGGTCCTGGAGAACGGCGACGGCGAGATCATTTGGGTCTGCGGCTCACCGCTGGCCGCCCCCTTTGCCGTGGACGATGAAAGTCGGGGGCCTTTCGTACGGATCACGATCATCCCCTGACAAGGGGCTCTCCCGGCCCCGTTCGCTCTCCTGCCCCGCTCGCCCTATTTCCCCTCGAAAACGATGCGCTCGTGCTCCCGCACAAGGTCGAATTTAGCCTCGGCGGGGTGTCGCCGGCGGCGCGCCTCGGCGTCGTAGGCTGCTTCGCCTCCTGCCGCCGCGATCACCCGGCGACCGATCTCGTCCTGCTCCTGCAGGCCGCGGTTGTAACCGGCCACGGCACCGGCGAACCGGCGGCTGAGGATCCTGGACGGGAAGCCGAAGCCCAGCGGCAGCGATTCGCGGATAAAGGTCGACCCCGGGACAGGGGTCATCCAGAGCCCGATCGCGCTTTCTCCCAGGTGGGTGAGCGGCAGGGACTTGGCCGCCTGCCACAGCGGGCTGCGACTGATGTCGGCCGCCACCCAGACGCCGTCGACGAACGCCTCGCCTTCACCGTGCGGCAGCAGGTTGCCCATGGCCCGGTACCACTTGTGGATCAGCGGCGAATTCTGCAGTGAACTGCCGAACCAGGTTTCCATGTGGGTCAGCGAGCAGTATTTGAAGCGCGCCGGGATGCCGGCGGCGCGGCACAGGGCGACGAAAACGGCCGTCTTGTGAAAACAGTTACCCGCCCCGCGGACCAGGGTGCGGCCGACGTCATCCATGGGCATGATCTCGATGAGGATGTTTCTCTTGGTGAAGTCGAAGGCCGCCTCGGCGAACTCGCGGTCGGACTGGGTGCCGGCGCCCAGCTGCAGGGCCAGGGCCGTCACCTCGGGCCCGCGGCAGTCGCAGTACAGGGTCGACCGCAGATACTTTTTCCCCGAGCTGCGGTTCTTCATGCCCGCCCGGAACTCCGGGAGATCGTACTGCCGCGGCGGCCGCGTGAACGGCCGCCCGGCTTGCTGCTGCTTCATCTTTCTGATCAGGGCGAAATTGCCGAGGACGACAGTGAGCACCGAAAAAGCCCCGGTGATGAACATGGCCAGCAGGCGGCGCGGCGGCAGCATCTCCCTGCCCGTGATCACCCAAGGGGTCAGCATGTCACGCCTCCGCTTTTTCCAGGTCGGCGGCAACCAGGCGCCTGAGCTCCTCGGAGCAGCCGCGCACGCCGGCGTCGCTGAAGCGGTTCACTTCGGGATCGAGCACCGGGCCGGGGCGGTCGCAAACCGGGCAGCGCTCCAGCAGGCGCACGCGGTCGCCGGTCACAATGAAGCCGGGATAGCTGAGCGCGGCGGCATCCAGGAAAGCGAAGCGTCCCCACTTGCCGCAGGGCAACGGCCGTCCATCCGGGCCCAGGACCCGGGGGCGGAAAAACTGGTGCGGCACGTGCAGGTAGTGCCCCTCGGGACAGTGCAGCATGCAGGCGTTGCTCTCGACCATGGCGTACATGTCGAGGCAGTGTTTTTGCGGGATGCCCAGTACCTGCTCGACCCGGGCGCGGAAGTCGGCCAGCGGGATGC
>JBGSPO010000071.1:0-4210 GCA_041738575.1 Candidatus Aminicenantia bacterium | reverse complement strand
AGCGCAACCCCGAGTTCGCCGACGCGCTGAACCTGCTGGGCAACGCCCTCTTCACGGGCGGCCGGCACCGGGAAGCGCTGGATGTGTTTCGCCGGGCGCTGCTTCTCAAGCCCGAGGACCCCAACTATCGCCTGGACCTGCTGAAGACCCTGGAGAAAATGGGGAGATACGATGACGCCGCCGCGGAAGGGCTGCGTTTTCTTCGCGACGCCCCGGCGGATCCCATCCTCCTGGCCGCGCTGGGCAGGATCCGCCTGGAGCAAAAGCAGGACCCGGAAGGCCTGCGCCTGCTGCAGCAGGCGCTGGCGGCCGATCCGGGGATCTATCCCCGGCTCAACCAGGCCGCGGAGATCCTGATCGCCCGCCGGGATTTTCCCGGGGCGCGCCAACTCCTCCTGGGTGTCCTGGCCGCGAACCCCGGGGCCGCGGGCAGCCATTACCTTCTGGGCCAGGTCGAGGAGGGACAGGGGCAGCCGGCGGCGGCCATGGACTTCTATCGCCGCGAGCTGGAGACCGATGCCAACCGGTTCGAGGCGGCGGTCAACCTGGCCAACCTGCTGAAGCAGGGCGGCGACCTGGCCGCAGCCGCCCGCTACTACCGCATGGCCATCGCGGCCAATGCCGGGCTGAAACTGCCCCGTTTCCACCTGGCCGAGATCATCCTGCGCCAGGGCGGGGACCTCAATGAAGCCGTGGCCATCTGTCTGCCGGGGGTCGAGATGCCGCCCAGCGACCGCGAGACGCTTTTCGGCTACTTCGTCCTCACCAACCTGTATGCCGCCCTGGGCGATGTGCAGCGCCGGGATTTCTATACCCGGGCCGGGGAAAAACTGATCGCCAGCCTGGAAAAGCATTGATCGACATTTGTTAGAAGTCCTCAGTAGAGCAGCTGATCGATGGTAGGCCATAATTAGATTCGGCGTGCGTATCGTCCACGGCTTTGCCCATTCCAATTAATTGGATTTTTAAAGAAATTAACCAACCGCGTCACGAAATCTTGAAAGGAAGATTGATAAATTCCCGATAATATTCGGTTTTAAACTTGGCATCAATATTGCCGTCTACTTCATGTATTTCAATTTATTGGAGGTAAACATGATTAAAAAAACTTGTATGGTGCTGATGCTCATGCTCGCGGTCGTGACCGTCGGGTATGCGCAATCCAGCCAGACTGGCACGCTCATGGGCGTGGTCTCCATGGAAGATGGAGTGACCATCCCGGGCGTGACGGTCATTGTGACTTCGCCGGCTCTGATGGTCGGGAAAATGACCACCGTGACCAACGAGAACGGCGTCTACCGCTTTGGCAACCTGCCTCCCGGCGTGTATGAGCTGAACTTCCAGTTGGAAAGCTTCCGCCCGGTCATCCGCAAGGACATCCGCGTGGTCGCCCTGCAGACCTACACGGTCAACACGACCATCCGCCAGGAAGCCATCAAGGAAGCCGTCGTGGTCACCGGGCAGAGCCCCACGGTGGACACCCAGCGCCAAACCCGCGCGGCCAACTTTGACGTGCAGTTCCTGAAATCGCTGCCCGCTCCCCGCAACCTGTTGAGCTTTGTCAACATGGCCCCGGGCATGATCGACGGCGGTGCCGGCGGCGGCTCCTCGTCAATGGGCAGCTCGGCCATGGACAACTCCTTCAACCTGGACGGCGTCAACCTGGGCGACCCGGCCACCGGCCTCACCAATGTCACCTTCGGCCTGGACATCATGGATGAGATTTCGATCCAGGCCGGCGGCCTCTCGGCCGAGTACGGCTCTGTACGCGGCGCCATGGTCAACGTGATCACCAAGTCGGGTGGCAACCGCATTTCCGGCACTGCCTCATTTTATATGAACCACGAAGATCTGATCGGCGACAATACCAAGGGCACGCCGCTGGAAGAACAAGGCGTGACCGCCAACCATCTGCAATTCGAGCCCTCGTTCTCCTTGGGCGGCCCGGTGATCAAGGACAAGCTCTGGTTCTTCGCCTCGGGCACCTACACGGAGACCCAAAGCTACGTCAGCGGCTTCCCCTACACCAACCCCGATGCCAACACGATCGTCAAGATCACCCAGCCCCTGCCCTACATCAAGCTGACCTTCCAAGCCGACCAGAAGAACAAGTTCACCCTCTCCTACAACTATTCGGACCGCATCAACAACAACCGCTTTGCCGATATCTTTCATACCGAAAAGAACACGTCCAAGCAGACCTCCCCGACCCACGTGGTCAACCTGAACTGGAACCGCTACTTCGGCGAGAACGTGTACGCCAACTTCAAGGTCGGTGTCAGCCAGGCCGGGCTGAATTTCGACTCCAACACCGACGCCCCCTGTTATTATGACGTGTATACGTATCGCTACCTTGATAATGGCGGCAATTGGCGCACCTACGACCGCAACCAGCGCGACCGCTACAACGTCAATGTCGACTTCACCACCTTCATCGATGACTTCATGGGCACCCATGAGTTGAAGATCGGCGGCGAGGCCCAGCTGGCCCGCGTCGGCTGGCAGGTTTACGGCAAGCCCGACCCCGTCTCCGGCTGCCATTTGAATTACATGCTGGGCGACACGGGCACCTATTTAGCGGGATTTGTCCTGATCGGCGATGGCTTTGACCGCAAGGACAACATGGATGACTACTTCGGCTTCATCCAGGATACCTGGCGCGTGAACCGCCACCTGACCCTCAACCTGGGCCTGCGCCTGGAGTACAACTCGGTGTCCTGGCCGGTGCAAGGCGAAGCCGGCGACATCCATTTCCCCGGCGCCCTCAGCGACCTGGTGGTCAACCGCGGTATCACCGAGTCGATCAAGGGATTCTCCTGGACCAACCTGGCTCCCCGTCTCGGCATCATCTATGACCTGTTCGGCGACAACAAGACCCTGGCCAAAGCCTCCTGGTCGCGTTATACCGTGCCCAACCAGATCGGCTGGATCAACGGCGCCCATCCCAACGGCTGGGTCACTTACATAACCAATCTGAATCCGGACGGCACCCCGATCATCGGTTCCGAGCAACCCCTCTGGTTGCCCGCGACCACCAAAATCGGCTACGGAGACTACAAGTTAAAAGCCGCCTACACCGACGAGTTGACGGTCGGCCTGGAACGGGAGCTGTTCACCGACTGGTCGGCCAGCTTCCGCTTCATCCGCAAGTGGGACCGCAACCTGATCCACCAGGTCGATGCCGCCCAGCTCGACATGGACAAGCTGATGGCCACCGGCGAGCTCGACTGGAGCAAGAACTGGGTCGCCAAGACCACCGTGGATCCCTTTGACGGCAAGACCGTCACTTTCTACAGCAAGATCAACACCGCCGTCAGCGACGTGCGCATCGTCAATCCTCCGGGCGCCGAGCGCGATTTCCAGGGATTGGAGCTCACCCTGAACAAGCGCTTCAGCCATGGCTGGCAGCTGAACACCTCCTATGTGTATGGCAAGAGCGAAGGCCTCATCAGCCAGGGGCGCGGCGGCGCCTCCCTGGGCACCTCCGCCCTGTTCAGCGACCCCAACGCCCACATCAATGCCTACGGAACTCTGGATCTCGACAACCGCCACCAATTCAAGGTACAGGGCCTGCTGGCCGGACCCCTGGGCATCAACGTCAGCGGCTACTTCCGCTTCCTGAGCGGCGGCACCTGGACGCGCACGATCCGCTCGCTGTTTCTGGGAGTCCCCGTTACGCAGAGCCGCAATGGCGCGTTCGTTAATGCCGAGGAACGGGGATCGCGCCGCCTGCCCGATACCGTGCAGCTCGACCTGCGCCTGGAAAAGGCCTTCAAGATCTCCAACGTCACCCTGAGCGTCTTCGCCGACTGCTTCAATCTCACCAACCAGGGAATTGCGACGTCGGTCTGGACCGATTCCAGCAACCTGAGGGTTCGTCAATTAGGGGAGATGCTGACCATCAACGCTCCGCGCATGTTCCAGCTGGGAGCCCGTATCGAGTTAAAGTAAGCGAAAGACTCCATCAGTTTTTGTCTGCTTGGGGGGCACTGCGGTGCCCCCATTTTTTTATGTGGAGATAATGCCTAGTGCCGGATGCCCTCGCCCGGGGTACGCATTGCTTCGGGGCGGCCGGCTGTGGTAAAATCAAAATGATGTCTGCCACCATTTTTTCCCGATCACGTTCGCGACGCAGGTGGATCGCCGCGGCCGCCCTGGCCCTCCTGGCGGTCCCGGCCTGGCTGCTCGTCCGCTCCCTGATGCGGCCGGG
>JBGSPO010000066.1:0-2694 GCA_041738575.1 Candidatus Aminicenantia bacterium | reverse complement strand
GGCCGACATCGGCTCGCTCCTTACCCAGGGCGAACCCGCCGCCAGGGAAGCCGACGTCGTTCTTCCGGCCGTGCCCGAGGACCTGGCGGCTCAGGGCGAGCAGGAGGTCACGGTGAGCGGCCCCTTGTTCACCGCCCGCTTCACCAACCGCGGCGCCGGCCTGACCTCCTTCGTCCTGAAGAAGTACAATGACGACGCCGGCAAGCCCATGGACCTCGTTTCCCGCAACGCCCGGGACTTTTCCGGGTTCTACCCCTTTTATTTCCTGGGAAATGACGAGATCTACGGCCTGTTGAACAAGGCCCTCTTCTCCTACCGCGGCACGGAGCAGGTGCAGCTCGCCGGAGGCCGCCAGACCGAGATCGCTTTCGAATACGCCGACGCGGCCCGCAACCTGCTGGCGGTGAAGAAATTCATCTTCAGCGCCGACAGCTACATGGTCGGGCTGAAATTCGAGGTCGTCAAGAACGGGCGGCCGCTGGCCGACCTGCCGGTGGTCTTCGGCCCCGACCTGGAGAACAACGACAGCCGCGACCGCGCCATGATGATGAACCTGAAGATCGCCGCCTATGCCAACGAAAAGCTGGAGTCGGTCGATTTCGCCAAGCTGAAGACCCAGCCCCAGGCCGGCCAGGCGTTCGAGAAAGCCTCCGGCGAAAAGGGGTCGGGCTTCTACTGGGCGGCCTACGAGACGACCTATTTTGCCGCCGTGTTCAAGTCGTCGCCGCAGAACCGTTCCAAGCTTTCCTACCAGGTGATCAAGCATCCCCAGGGCAAGGAGCCGGCCAAGCTGTATTCCTACATGGTGGTCACCGACCCGGCGGCCGCCTTCATCGGCCCCAAGGACGAAAAGGTGCTGGCGGCGGTGGAAAAGGAATTCCCCGACCTGAACAAGATCATCGAATACGGCTGGTTCGGCGCCATCGCCAAGGTCATGCTCAAGGGTATCACCTTCATCCACGGCTTCCTGCCGAACTATGGCTGGGCCATCATCCTCTTCACCCTGTTCCTGAAGCTGATCCTTTTCCCGCTGACCTATTCCTCCAGCGTCTCCATGGCCAAGATGCAGAGCCTGCAGCCCAAGATGAAGGCCATCAAGAAGAAGTACAAGAACACCAAGGACATGGAGCAGCGCAAGCTGATGAACATGGAGATGATGGCCCTCTACAAGCAGGAGAAGGTCAACCCGGCCGGCGGCTGCCTGCCGCTGCTGCTGCAGCTGCCCCTGCTGTGGGGCATTTTCCGCCTGCTCTCGGTCTCGATCAACGTGCGCCACGAGCCGTGGATGCTGTGGATCACCGACCTGTCGAAAAAAGACCCTTACTACGTCCTGCCCATCCTCATGGGAGTGACGCAGCTGATCCAGACGCGCATGCAGCCCGCGGGCGGCGACGATATGCAGAAAAAGATGATGTACATCCTGCCGTTCGTCATGGTCATCATGTTCGCCTCCTTCCCCAGCGGCCTGAACCTGTACTGGACCTTCTCCAACGTGCTGCAGATCGGCCAGCAGTACATCGTCAATGAAAAGATCCACAAGCAGAAGAAGGAAGAAGAGCATGAGATCAAGGCGTTGAAGAGGAAAAAAGGAGCCAAAGAGAAATGACGGACACAAAGGAATTCGTCGCGAATTCTCTGAAGGATGCCATCCACAAGGCCGCCGAGGAATTCGGCGTCCAGGAAGATAAGCTGAAGTACCGCATCATCACGGAAAAAACCAAGTATTTCGGCCACAAGCAGCGGGAGATCTTCATCGAGGCCTGGCGCTCCGACGGCTGCGAGCAGCAGGGGCTGGAGGGTTTTGTCCGCCTGCTGCTGGAGGAAATGAAGCTCGACCTGAAATTCGACCTGGAGACCAAGAGCGATTTCCTGCGCGTCAATTTTTCCGGCGAGGACTACAAGCTGATGCTTTACCAGAACGGCAACCTGCTCAACGCCGTGCAGTACCTGGCCAACCGCCTGTTCGCCGACGCCATCGGCAAGAAGATCTTCTGCGAGTGCGAGAATTACCGCAAGAAAAAGGAAGTGGAGCTCAGCGCCCAGGCCCACCGCTTTGCCCGCCAGGTGCGGCGCAGCGGCCAGGCCGTCGACCTGCCCGAGATGAACCCGTTCGAGCGGCGCATCATCCACATGACCATCAACAAATATTCCGACCTGGAGTCCAAGAGCGACGGTGACAACTTCATGAAGGTTATCACCATTCGCAAGAAGACGAATGGATGAGGAGACGATCGTTGCCCTGGCCACGCCGCCGGGGCAAGCCGGCATCGCCGTAGTCAGGATCTCCGGGAGCCGGAGCCAGAGCATCGTCCAGGGGATCATCCGGCCGCAGCCGGCGGCATGGCCGGCACGGTACAGCGTCCATGGCTATATCCATGACGGGCCGCGCCGCCTCGACGAATGCCTGGCGGTCCTTTTCCGCGCCCCCCGCTCCTACAGCGGCGAGGACATGGCCGAGATCTCCCTGCATTCCAACCTGTTCGTCGTCGAGGAGGTGCTGGCGCTGGTTTGCCGCCACGGCGCCCGGCCGGCGCTGCCCGGCGAGTTCACCTACCGCGCCTTCAGCAACGGCAAGCTGGACCTGCTGCAGGCCGAGGCGGTCAACGACCTGATCCGGGCGATTTCCCGCGCCGGCTCCTTGATGGAGTTCGGCAACCTGGAAGGCCGCTTGTCACGGGAGGTCGGCGCCGTGCG
>JBGSPO010000061.1:0-8487 GCA_041738575.1 Candidatus Aminicenantia bacterium | reverse complement strand
CCCCGGCGTCGATGCGGCTGAGGCCCGACGTGGTCCCGACCCAGAGGCTGCCGCGGCTGTCCGTGAACAGGCAATAGACATAATCACCAGCCAGGCCGTCACGAGTGCGAAATACCGTCTGCCGGCCGGAACGGATGGCCGCCAGCCCGCCGCTCGTCCCGATCCATAGCGTGTCCCTTTCCGAGCCGGCGATGGCGGTGACCCGGGCGTGGGGCAGATCGTCGATCACGGCCAGCGCCGGGCTCCTTCCCTTTTCCAGGCAATAGACGCCGCCTTCGGCCGGCACGATCCACAGGGTCCCCTGGCGGGCCCGATGGAGCGACCAGATGCGGTCGCCGGCCAAGCCCTCGATGCGCGCGAGTTTCCCGCCCCGCATGCGCAGCAAACCGCCGCCGAAGGTGCCGACCCAGAGCGAATCGTCGGGATCGGGGCAGAGCGAAGTGATCGAGTCGCTGGACAGTCCCAGCGTCGTGTTCTTCTTGAACACGGTGAAAACACCGCCGTCGAAGCGCGCCAGCCCGCCTTCGCTGCCGATCCACAGGAAGCCGCTGCCGTCCTGGGCCAGGGCGTAAACCGTGTTCTGCGGCAGGCCGTTCTCCGTGGTCCAGGAGCGGTGCACCCACTGCTCATACTCTTTTTTTAACTCGCTGCCCGTCGCCGAGAACACACTGCCGGCCGTATCGCCCCGCAACGACAGGGCCGTCGCGATGAGCAGAAGAAATATCGCAGTAAAAAATCTGGATACAATTGGCGGTGATGATTTCCCCATCGGCATATTGCTGTCTTTATAAACAACCCCGCCTCCCTTGTCAAGGCAGGGAAGCGGCCCGGCTTTGCCTGGCGTCCTGACCTTTTGACAACGGCGGGAGCGGTTGCTATCATACGCTTGAACATCCGCCTTAACAATGCGTTGCTGATCGGGCGCGCAAAGGAGCAGGGAATGACAGAAAAAGTGCAATCGGCTTTTAAAACAGAGATCAGCAAGAGCAGGCTGGAGTTCCTGTTCGACGGCGTTTTCGCCATTGCCATGACCCTCCTGGTCCTCGAGCTGAAACTCCCCGAGCTCCTCGATAAAAGATCGGTCGCCGAGCTGGGCCGGGCGCTGCTGGACAATTGGCGGACCTTCGTCAGCTATATTTTCAGCTTTTTTATATTGAGCAGCTTCTGGATCGGCCACAACACGCTGGTTGCAAAATTGACGCGTGTCACCAAGGCGATCGTGGCCATTCACATCTGGCTTCTGGCCTGGGCGGCTTTTGTCCCATTCTGCGCCCGCCTGATCGGCCGCTATCCAGGCAACCCGCTGGCGCTGCTGATCTACCTGACAACGGCCTTCGCCTACGTCATGGGCTTGCGGGCGCTGGTCAGTATGGCCGAGAGGCAGAAATTGTTCGATCCGGCTATCCCCGCCAGCGACGTGAGAAAAATACGCCGCGGCTTCACGCGGCCATTGATCGGGTTTTTCTTCTTTGCCTTATATATTGTTTTTATCATGCCGCGCTTGAAATAGAGGGGGTGAAATTGGCCGGCGTTATCCGGACCGAGCGCTTGTCAAAGACCTATGGCCGGCATCTTGGCATCGCCGACGTCGACATTGAGGTGCGCGCCGGCGAGGTTTTCGGCTACCTGGGCCCGAACGGGGCGGGGAAAACGACCACCATCCGCGTCCTGATGGGCTTCCTGCGCGCTGACAGTGGAAAAGGGGAGGTCTTCGGCCTCGATATCCGCAAGCACAGCGTGGC
Source organism: Candidatus Aminicenantia bacterium (assembly GCA_041738575.1). GTDB lineage: Bacteria > Acidobacteriota > Aminicenantia > UBA2199 > UBA2199 > UBA2199. The sequence continues at coordinate 6,745 of JBGSPO010000061.1, read as the reverse complement.
CCTCCACCGCAAGGTAGGCTTCCTGCCCGGGGAGGTTCACCTGTATGAGAACCTGAGCGGCCGCGATTATTTGCGGTTTTTCGCCAACCTGCGCGGCGGGAGCGGCTGGCCCGAGGCGGAAGAATTGGCTTCACGGCTGGACTGCCCCCTCTCCCGGCCGCTGCATTCTCTTTCCCTGGGAAACAAGCGGAAGATCGGGCTGATCCAGGCCTTTATGCACAAGCCCGAACTGCTTATCCTGGACGAGCCGACCAGCGGCCTTGACCCGATCGTCCGCCACGAGATTTTCCGGATGATCGAGGAGGCCAGGGCGCGGAGGCAGACCGTCTTTTTTTCCTCGCATAACCTGCCGGAAGTGGAACGGGCCTGTGACCGAGTGGCCATCATCCGCCAGGGACGGATCGTGGCTACGGAAAAGATAGAAGATCTCAAGGCCAGGTCGGTGCGCAATCTGGAGATCCATTTCAACGAAGACATCGATCCGCAAGCCTTCGTCTCCATCACCGGCCTGGAGGTCCTGGTCCAGGGTAAGCGGTCATTGCAAGGGCGGATGAGAGGGGAGATGGATGCGCTGCTGAAGGCAGCGGCGCGATTCAAGGTCAACGACTTCAGTAGCCAGGAACCCGATCTTGAAGAAATATTCCTGGCCTATTACGGCAAGGACGATCATGCTCGCTAATCTTTTCTGGAAGACCGTGCGCGACCAGCGCTGGGCCCTGCTCGGCTGGGGGATCGGGCTGGTCCTGCTCGCGCTGTACCTGGCCTACATATTTCCCTTCGTCAATCGAGCCGCGGAAATGATGAAGGTGTTGCAGACCCTCCCGCCGGCCATCAAGAACCTGATCGGCAAGAGCGAGTTCATGGCCACGCCGGAAGGGTTTTTCAACCTGCAGCCCTTCTCCATCCTGCTGCCGCTGCTGTTCATCATCTTTGCCATCGCCCGGGGCAGCGACGCCACGGCCGGCGAGGAGGAGCGGGGAACGCTCGACCTGCTTCTGGCCAATCCGCTGCCGCGCCGGCGGCTGGTGGTGGAGAAATCGCTGGCCCATGGTTCCGTCCTTTTCATGTTCTCGGTCGTCTTCTGGCTGGCCATGATCGGCTGTACGCGGCTGTTCGGCATCACCCTGCATGCGGGGCGGCTGGCAGCGGTGATCTTCAGCTGCTGGCTGCTGGGGATGACCTTCTATGCGCTCGCCCTGGCCTGCGGCTGCTGGTGGGGGAAGAAGAAATTCAGCATCGGCGTCAGCGGCGGCCTGGCCATGATCACATTCCTGATCAACGCCTATGCCCCCATGGTGGAAAGCCTGCGGCCTTGGCGCGTTCTTTCGCCTTTTTACTTCTATAACGGATACAATGTCCTGGGCAACGGTTTGATCCCATCCCATGCGCTGTTGCTGGCCGGGCTGGCCGCCTTCTTTTTCTGCGCCGCCGTTTTCGCCTTCGACCGCCGCGACCTGTCTTCCTGAAGGGCTGAAGCCGGCCGCTGCCCTATTTCTGCAAGTCGATGGCCAGGAGGAATTTCTCCTGCTTGGGGACAACGATCTCCCTGCTGTGGGGGGCGTATCCCGGCTTGAAGGCGGTGAAGGCATATTTCCCGGGCGGCAGGCGCAGGAAAAGCGCCTTGCCTGCTGCCGGGGCCAGCCCCCAGAAGCGGCCGTCGATATAAACGGCGGTTTCCTCGGGGGTCACGGTCAGCGAGACTTGGGTCAGGAAGCGTTCCCCCGGCTGCGCCGGCAACTCGGCCGGCTGGGGCTTCAGGGGTTCGCTCTGCGCTTCATAGGCCTGTTCTTCGTCGTCTGTCGGGGCGGCGGGCTCCCCAGGGGCCGGCGCGGCTGTCGCGGCCAATTCCACCCGCAGAGTGATGCGGCTTGACGAATAGGTACGGAGGTCGACGGCCTTCTCGCGATACCCTTTCTTTCTGAATAGCAGCTCGTTTTCCCTGGAAGCCAGGCGCAGGGCCAGCCCGGTGGCGGCATACTCGTAGGCGGCCCCGATGAAGCGGCCGTTGAGCAGCACATCGGCGTCATCCGGGGTGACGCGCATGATGACGCGCACGCCGTCGTAGTCGTCCAGCACCTCCCAGGGGACATGGATGCTGCAGGCGGAAAAAATGCAAATTATCACCGCTATTGCAGATAAATATCTTGGGTTTTTCATGTTTATATAGTAGCACAAAATAAAAAATCAAGCATTTGACCGGTCGAAGGGCATCAATCATTTTGCTGCCAATCAGCCCTCCTGCCAGCTATTGGCTGGAACCAGCAAGATACCGCTTTCGACCCGTCACCCCATGCGGTTGGCAGCGCCATGCGCGCCAGGCATAAAGCCCGATTCCAGATGGCTTTTGGGGGAAAAATGTGCTACATTTTACTCTTCATGAAAAACCGGACACTGTGTTGCCTGCTTTTTTTCCTGCTCCTGGCCCCAGGCGGGCTGCTGCCGGCGCAGAGCGCGCACGAGGACCCCATTGTCTATGCCGACCAGAAGACCATCGGGGAGGATGCTCTGCGCGCCGCCGGCCACGTGGAGGTCTTTTGGCAGGACTATGTCATCTATGCCGACGCCATCGATTTTAATCTTAAGACCCGCGAGCTGTTCGCTGAAGGCCGGGTGACCCTGACCGCCAAGGACATGGTGCTGAGCGGCGAGAAACTCGTCTTTAACCTGAAGACCCAGAGAGGGGAGTTGCGCGACGCCTATGGACTGGCTAGCCCCGTGGTTCGCTTTCAAACCGACCGCCTGGAGCAGACCGATCGCGAAACGCTGGCTTTCCAGCGCCTTGATTTTTCCTCCTGCGCCCAGATCGCTCCGCGCTGGAGCATCCGCAGCCGCAAGGGCAGGATCAAAAAGGATAAGTACATCGCCATGCACGACGTGCTGCTGCGCATCAAGAAGATCCCGGTCTTCTACCTGCCCTACATGCGCTATCCCCTGCAGAAGGACGGGCGGGCCACCGGCCTGCTTTTTCCCGTGCTGGGCAATTCCAGCCTGCGCGGTTTTTTTGTGCAGAACGCCCTGTTCTGGGCCATCAGGCCCAATATCGACATGACCTTCGGCATCGACTACTTCTCCAAGCTCGGAGTCGGGGTCAGCGACGAGCTGCGCTACCTGTTCCGCTCCGCCAGTGGCAGCGCCCGCTTTTATTATTTCAAGTACCGCAAGGACAACGACGTCTATGCCGAATCCGCCAGCGACTACTACGTGGAGGCCGACCACCTTCAGAGCCTGCCGTTCCTGAACAGCCGCCTGGTGCTGAACATCAACAGCCAGAGCCGCCCCGGCTTCCTGCGCCTGCTCGACAACAGCTTTGACCGTGCGCTCATGACCAATTTTCAAACTGCGGCCTCCCTGACCTCGTCCTTCGCCAACATGAACCTGGCGCTCAGCGCTTCGCGCCGTGAAACCTACTATATTTCCAGGGAAAGCTCGCAGGTCGTGGAAACCCTGCCGGCGCTGTCGTTCAACCTCAACCAGCAGAAACTGGGCAAGCTTCCCGGCTATTTTTCCCTGGCTGCCGGCTTCCAGAACATCCGCCGCGGCGGCGTGAGCTACGAGCTGCAGCCGGATTATAAAATGGGCATTTTTTCACAGCGCCTGGCCGTGACCCCGTCCTACCAGCTGCCGCTTTTCAAGCTGCCCTGGCTGAACTCCACGCTGAACTTGTCCTCCAAGAATCTGGTTTACGCGAAGAGCTACGATACCGCTTCCAATGAGATCGTCGACAAGCCGCTCTATCTGAAATACCACACCGCCGAGCTCTCCCTGGCGGGCCCCGTATTCTCGCGTATCTTCGGTTCCGGGAAGGGCGGGCTGAAGCATATCATCGAGCCTGAATTCCGCTTCGGTTACTCCACCCAGGATGAGAATGTCGAGAGGCTGGTGAAAGTGGACCGTTCCGACTACCCCGCCTCTTCTTATGCCCGGTTCAACCTGACGACGCGGTTGCTGAGCAAGGGAAGCGCCGGCGATGCTTCGTCAAAGGAACTTCTGTCCTATGCCGTAGGGCAGTCCTATTTTTTTGATCCGGCTGCGGCCAACCTGAACCTGAAAATCGACGGGAAATATCCCCGCTTTTCCGAGCTGAGCAACCGCTTGCGCTTCAACCCCCTGGCCGGTATGAGCATCGACGCCACGGCTGACTACAACTACTACATCCACGGCTTTACCCGCCTGAACCTGAGCGCTTCCTACCAGCGGCCGGGAGCGCCGTTGAGCGGCTCGCTCTCTTACAGCATCAGCCGCAACGCCTATGCCGCGAAAGATTATGAATTCAATCGCACCATCCTGGGCGGCAGCCTCAACCTGGACTTTCCCCAGTTCCCCTTGAAGATCCAGGGCAGGGTCGATTACGATTTCACCGCCAAGGAGTTCCGCCACGGCTCCCTCAGCGCCAATTTCGACTACCAATGCCTGGTCTTCAGCACCGAATGCAAGGTTTTCACCTATTATGAACGTTCCGAGTTCCAGTTCCGTTTCGGTGTCTCCCTGGGCAACCTGGGCATGGTTGGCGATTTTTTCGGAGGCAAATAATGCGTCTCAACGGCAGCGGGGTCAAGAAGATCATGGTCACCGGCGGCGCCGGCTTCATCGGCAGCAACTTCATCCGCCATGTTCATTCGCGGTTCCCGCAAGTGGAGCTGATCAACTTCGATAAGCTGACCTACGCCGGCAACCTGGAGAACCTGGAGGGCATCTCCGGGCGTTATGACTTCATCCAGGGCGACATCCAGGACGCCGACAAGGTGCAAGCGGCGCTCAACGGCGTCGACGTGGTGGTCAACTTTGCCGCCGAGACCCATGTCGACCGCTCCATTCACGACCCCGGCGACTTCATCCTCACCGATGTCTACGGCGTTTTCGTCCTGCTGGAAGCCATGAAAAAGAACGGCCGGGTCAAGCTCTTCGTCCACGTCTCCACCGACGAAGTGTACGGCAGCATCGCCCGCGGCCTCTTCAGCGAGGAGAGCCCGCTCAACCCCTCCTCGCCCTACTCGGCCTCCAAGGCCGGCGGCGACCGCCTGGCCTATTCCTACTTCAAGACCTTCGGCCTGCCGGTGCTGATCGCCCGGCCGGCGAACAATTACGGCCCCTACCAGTTCCCGGAAAAGCTGATCCCCTTCTTCGTCACCCGGGCGCTGCGCGACCAGCCGCTGCCCCTCTACGGCGACGGCAGCAACTGCCGCGACTGGCTGTACGTCGACGACACCGTGCGCGGCATCCTGGCCCTGATCGAGAAGGGGGAGCCCGGACAGGCCTACAACCTGGGGGCCGACCAGGAGCGCAGCAACCGCGAGGTGACCCGGGGCATCCTGGGCATCCTGGGCAAGCCGGAGTCGCTGGTGCAGGCGGTCGCCGACCGCAAGGGGCACGACTTCCGCTATGCCCTGGATTGGGCGAAAATGCGCGCCCTGGGCTGGCAGCCGCAAGTCGCTTTCGACGAAGGGTTGCGCCAGACGGTCGCCTGGTACCGCGAGCACGAGGGCTGGTGGAAAAAGCTGATCGAGAAGAAAGCCTACGTCAGCCACCTGCAAAAAAACTATGAGTAGGATCCTGGTCACCGGCTGCTCGGGGTTCCTGGCCTCGCACCTGCTGAAGCGGCTGCTGCGTGAGCCGGGCACCAAGGTCTTCGGCATCACCGAGGTGCCGGGCTTCACCTATCCGGAGGTCGAGGTGTTCCAGGTCGATATCCGCCGCCGCGAAGACATCGCCCAGATGCTGGAGATCATCCGTCCCGACGTCACGATCCACCTGGCGGCGGTGGCCAACGTCGGCTTTGCCTGGAAAAATCCCGAGCTCACCTACGATGTCAACTTCATGGGCAGCTCCAACCTGCTGGAAGCGCTGCAGGCCTCTGCGCCCGACTCGCGTCTGCTGCTGATGAGCTCGGCCGAGGTATACCAGACCGGCGGCGGCGAAGCGATCCGCGAAGAAAACCCGATCCAATGCCAGAATCCCTACGCCCTCTCCAAGATGGCCATGGAGATGCTGGGGGACCTGTATTTCCGGGCCTTCGCCATGAAGGTCTTCAAGATCCGCGCATTCAATTTCACCGGCCCTGGCCAGGACCGGAAATTCGTGGCCGCGGATTTCGCCAGCCAGATCGCCGCCATCGAGCGGGGCGAACGGCCCCCGGTCATCCGCGTCGGCAACCTGGAGGCGGTGCGCGACTTTTCCGACGTGCGCGACATCGCGCGCTATGTCCAGGTCATTGGCGCCCGGGGCGAGGGGGGCGAGGTCTTCAACGTCTGCTCGGGGAAAACCTATTCCATTCGACATATCCTGGACGTGCTGCTGGCCCGGGCGCGGGTGCCGATCCGCGTCGAGGTCGACACGGACAAGTTCCGGCCGCTGGACAACCCGGTCATGAGGGGCAACCCGGCACTGGTCCGCCGGCGTTTCGGCCTGGCCCCGGAATACGCCATTGAGCAGACCCTGCTCGACCTGCTCGATTACTGGCGCGAGCTGCCAAGTGAAGGTACTGGTCGTTAAGATCGCGGCCATTGGCGACCTGCTGATGGCCACGCCCGCCCTGCGGGCCTTGAAAAACGACCCGCGGACCGCTGCCCTCCACCTGCTGGCCGGCCGCTCGATCGCCGCGCTGGCGGGCGAACAACCCGACGTAGACAGGGTCTTCTACCTGGACGACCGGCGCATCTTTCACGGCAACCCCGCTGCCCGCATTGCCGAAGTGCTGCGGGTCGCCAGGGCGCTACGCCGGGAAAACTACGACATTGGCTTCAATTTT
>JBGSPO010000048.1:0-3998 GCA_041738575.1 Candidatus Aminicenantia bacterium | reverse complement strand
CCGCGAGACGCGGCGGCGCATCGACCTGGTGCGCGCGATCAATCCGGACTGCCAGGTGGCGCTGGAGGTCGGCCCCGAGATCCTGGCCAGCGAGCCCGCGGCCAGGGCGCTGATCGACCTGGCTTCCCACGTGGACATCATCTCGTTCTGGGCGGTCGCCGACGGCATGGCGGCGCTCAGGCTTATTCAGCGCCTTCGCTAGCGAAGCGCTGGTGAATAGTGATTTGTGATTAGTGAATCGAGAGTTTTAGTGCACTTTTGTTCGTCTTGTTGCTTAGGAGTAAAGTGATAAGTAATTAGTGATTAGTGAAGCGAGAGCTTTAATGTACTATTGTTCGACTCGTCGCTAAAAAACATAGTTCACGACATCGGCATCTATTGACACTCTCTTATCTGACTTTTACCTTTTGCCTTTGCCTTTTCTTACCGTTAACCGTCTACCGAGTGCCGTTTTCTTACTTTTACCTTTTACCTTTTTCCTTTTACCTTTGAAGTGCCTCCCTCCTGCCGTCTGCCGTCTACCGTCTACCGTACGCCGAGCTCTATTCCATCTTTGGTGGGTTCAAACTAAACCCCATCTGCATCAGCATCTCCAGGATGTTGAACATCACGATCTCCTTGGCGAACTTGCCGTCCTTGAGATAGTCGATGGCCATGCCGGAGATGCGCACCTTCCTGCCGGTGGCCGGCAGCGCGCCGCCCGGCATCTGCATGGAGCCGGTGTGCGTGCCGGTCATGGTCCACATGGTGGCGATCTTGTCGCCCTGCACCACCACCTCGTCGAAGGTCATCTTCAGGTCGGGCAGCCAGACGCGGGTGTTCTCGATCCACTTTTTGATCCCTTCGTGGCCGACGTAGGGCTCGGGCGTGGAGCTGGTCGTGGCCACGGTGTCGGCCGTGTAAAGCTCCGGGATCAACGCCAGGTCCGGCTTGTTCCACATCTCCAGCACCTTGTCCAGCAGCACCTGCGCTTTTTTCTCGCACGTTCCCGGCGCGGCTTTTTTCTGCGCGCACAGGGCCAGGCAAAACAGGAACATCAGGCAAATGAATACCAGTGTTTTTTTCACAATCTTCCTCCCTCCCCTCATCATAGGATGACTATATTACAATTCTTGGCAAAACGATTGTCAAGCCAAGCTTAGTGTTAGTGTCGAGATAAGTACTGACCCGAGATAAATCTTAGTGTTAGTGTTAGTAGCCGCAAAGTAGCGAAATAGTATTTCGGTGAATTGAGGTTACTAACACTATCACTAACACGGACACTACGCTCGGTTAAATCCTGGGCTTAAGCCCGAACAAGCTTGCCGGCAGGGCGCGGAAGTCTCCCAGAGGGGTAAGGGGGAGCGAAGGCGCTTGCATTACACGATAGATGGGGAAGAAATCGCCTTTTTCGACCGTGAGGTTGAAGGCGCGGAAGCGGATCAGGCCGAGGTCCGACTGCGGCTCAAGCAGCAGCGGCACCAGGTTGGCCGCCAGCTGGTTGAGGGGAACCCAGCAATCCCCGCGCTGAACCGGGACCTGGAGCTGGAGGATGCTGACCGCAATGCGCTGCGGCGGGATGTAGTCGCCCGTGCCCTGGATGATGTCGTCCACCTGGCAGGCCTCGACCGCCAGCGTGCCGCCGCGGTCAAAGCTTAAGATTTTGACGCCCAGTTTCTGCAGCAGGGAGATCACGCCGCGCCGGTTGCCGGGAACGACATAGCCCAGCGGCTTTTCGCAGGTGGCCAGCGATTCCACGCGCGGGAACCAGTTCTTGAACTCGGTCTCCTCCACCCGCGGCTGGCGCCCGGACCGCCTGAGGTCGGCGCGGACGAGGGGCTCGTCGGCTTTGAGGTCACGAGTGGCATAGCCTATCACGGCGGCGTCCTCCTTGACGTAGTTTTTGCGCTTCAGGACCGGCTGCCGCGGATCGCGGGCATAGATGGTGCGAAGGTGGATCAGGTTGCCGGGATCGTCGCCGCCGGCATTGCGGATCAAGTCGGCGCGGCAGCGGGCGGTAATGGCCTTGATCTCCTTGCTGTTGTCGTAGACCGTCCTTAGAAAGGCGGTCAGCCCCTCGAACGCCCAGCGGCTGCGGTCGCGGTAGCCGTCGAGGTCGTTGTTGCCCGAGATCTCCTGGATGAAGGAGAAGGTGTTGAAAATGCCGAAGCTGTTGCGGCCGTCGTTGATGTCCGTGGTGCTGCGGCGGAAGATCTCCTCGCCGGGGTTGGCCAGGTTCTCGGGCACGGCGCCGCTGGAGGGCAGGTCGTCCATGGTGGTCTGGATCAGGTACTCGCAGGCCGGGGTGGCGCCGATCCCCTTGAAGACGCCGGGCAGGATCACCCGGTAGGAGTACTCCTCGATGCGTGGATCGATGTTGAGGTTGGTGACCGTGCCGATGTTGATCTTGAAATAGGCGTCGCCCTTCTCGTGCATGTCGAAGGTCACCTCGGGATACAGGGCGGTGAAGACGCGGTGCATGGCCTCGGCCCCCGGGGTCTCGAGCTTGCTGTGGTCGCGGTTCATGTCCAGCCCCTGCTCGTTGACCCGGACGTTGTTCTCGTTGCCGTAGGGGTTGATCTGGGGAAAGATCACCAGGTCCATGCGCTCAAGCAGGAAGTCGAGCTTGCCGGCAACGATCTGCGCCAGGAGCTTCTGGACGGCGTCCACGCCCGACTGCTCGTTGCCGTGGGGCACGGCCTGGAGCTGCACCATGATCTTGTCGCCGGCGCGCTTGGGGTCGCTGACCACGACGCACAGCAGGTCGCGGCCCACTCTCTCCTCGGAGGCGTTTTCCAGGGTCCGGCCGACCGCGTGGACCTTCAGGCGCTGGTCCAGGGCCTGGAGGCGGCTCAGGAAGGATACCATGTCATTGTAGCTGGTATAAGTTGCATATTGCTTCTCTTCCGCCGAGGTCTTGAGGTCGGCGGCGGCGGAGAGGATTAGGGCAGTCAAGAAGAAAAGAATGAACAGGGCTGTTGTTTTTTTCATATGCGACTCCTTCTGGATAGTTAGGGGTTATTATAAGAAAAAAAGATGAAATAATGAAGAGGAGGTTCGAGGTTCGACGTTGAAGAATAAGGCGCTAGGAGAAGGAAAGACGGAACAGGGAATAGATAATTTAAAGGTAAAAGGTAAAAATAAGAAAAGAAAGTGTTAGTGTCGAGCTAAGCAATAAAACGAGATAAATCTAAGTGTTAGTAGCCGCAAAGTAACGAAATAATATTTCGGTGAATTGCGGTTACTAACACTATCACTAACACTAACACCTGTAGTTCGTTTAGTTCTCTTTACAAACTTTTTCATAAATTCTGGTTGACAGGACGAAAAACCCGCGCTATATTATATACGATAGATTTCGTAGTACGACGCGAGTCGTATTGAGAGGAGGCCGAAATGGCACTGAAAACCACGGTCCGGCCCACCGCGGCCGAGCTGGAGATACTGAACGTCATCTGGACGCACGGGCCCAGCACCGTGCGCTATGTCAACGACCGGTTGAACGGGAACAAAGTCGTCGGCTACACCACCACGCTGAAGATCATGCAGATCATGGCCGAGAAGGGGCTGCTCAAGCGGGACGAGAGCCGGCGCAGCCATCTCTACGGCGCCGCCGCTCTCCAGGGGCAGGTGCAGAAGCTGCTGCTGGACCGCCTGCTGGAGCAGGCCTTCGGCGGCTCGGCCCTGAAGCTGGTCATGCAGGCCCTGGGCGGGCATAAGGCCACGCCCGAGGAGATCACGCGCATCCGCGAACTGCTCGATAATATGGAAGGAGGTGGACGATGAACTTCGCCGCCATGATATTGCCGCAACGCATGATCGAGGCATTGGGTTGGACGCTTTTCCACGCCCTGTGGCAGGGGACCCTGGCCGCCCTGGGCTTTGCCGTTGCCTTATATTTCACCCGGCGCAGCAGCGCCCGCCTGCGCTACGGGTTGGGCCTCGCCGCCTTGGCTCTCACCCTGCTGCTGTCGCTCAGCACCTTCTGGAACCATTACGCGGCCGCCGGTCCGGCCGGC
>JBGSPO010000042.1:0-11152 GCA_041738575.1 Candidatus Aminicenantia bacterium | reverse complement strand
CCGGCCATGTCGTGGCGGGCGATCACGGCACAGCCAATCGAGGCGCCGCCGCTGCCGATGGTCTTGGTCAGCGATTGCACCACGACGTCGGCTCCATGCTGCAACGGCCGCATCAGCGCCGGAGTGGCGATGGTGCTGTCGACGATCAGCGGTATATGGAAATGGTGGGCCAGACGGGCCAGGGCTTCCAGGTCGGAGCAGGCCTGCTGTGGATTGGAGGGCATCTCGGTATATAAAAAACGGGTCCGCTCGTCGACCCGCTTCTCCCATTCGCCGATCTCCCAGGGTTGCGCCACCCAGCGCACCCGGGCATTGCGCTCGCGCATACGCACGTTGAACAGCTGGAACGTGCCGCCGTACACCTGGGCCGAAGCGACGAAGTTGACCTCTTCCGCGCCCTGGGCGGGGAGGACCAGCAGGGGCTCGATCGCCTGCTTGATCGCCGCCATGCCGGAAGCGGTACACAGGGCCGACGCGTCGTCGGCGCAGCCATAGGCCTCCAGCAGCGACAGCGTTTCCTCGAGATAGAAAATGGTCGGGTTGTGGATGCGCGAATAGCACCAGGTGGGGATGCGGTAGGAAAGACCCGCTTCCATTTCATCGCTGTCGCGGTAGCCCTGGGAAGTCGAAGGGAACAGGGGCTCAATGATCCCTCCCTGCCCCTGGGCGAACGCCTCCTCAACCGAGTACATGCCGTGCACGGCGATGGTGTCGAAACGCGCCTGGCGCATTTTTTGCCGAAGTTCCTTCCTGCGGGACATGGACTCCCGGCCGGCGCATTCGTAGCGCCCCACGCCCTGGGGATCGATAGCGCTCATGGTCATCTCCCTGGAAGAAGCTTCCTGGGCTTGGCCGGTCGGTCCGCCACGGGACCGCTCGCGGCGGAATCCCCGCGAGCCCGGCCAGCGCCGTTTTGTTTAGCATGGGGGAAAATAAAAGTCAAACCCCGGGAGCCATCGCCCGCCTTGACACGGACGTAAAAAAGCCCGATATTGGTAGCCTCTCCGCTCGCGGGCAGGAAAGCGAAGGAGAAGGGACAAACGATGAAGGAAAAACCGATCCTGTACTTTTCGACCAACCGCCGGGTAGAGCCGGTCACGTTCCGCGAGGCGCTGCTGAAAGGGCTGGCGCCCGACAAGGGCCTGTACATGCCCGAGCGCATCCCGGTTCTGAGCGCCGACGAGATCGCCGGCTTCTCCAGCCTGGCCTATCACGAGGTCGCCGCCGCGGTCTGCGGCAAATTCCTGGCCGGGCAGCTGCCGGCCGACGACCTGGCGGCGCTGACAAAGGACGCCTACGATTTCCCGGTGCCCCTGGAGCCGGTGGACGGGCGCAGCTATGTCATGCGCCTGGACCAGGGGCCGACCGCTTCATTCAAGGATTTTGCCGCCCGGCTGATGGGGCGGCTGATCCATTATTACCTGCTCCAGGGCGGGGAAAAGCTGCTGATCCTGACCGCCACGTCGGGCGATACGGGCAGCGCCATCGCCAACGCCTTCTACGGGCTGGACAACATCCAGGTGCTGGTCCTGTTCCCGGAAAAGGAAGTGACGCCTCGCCAGCGCAAGCAGATGACCACCCTGGGCGGGAATGTGAACATCATTTCCGTGGATGGCAAGTTCGACCATTGCCAGGCCCTGGTCAAGGAGGCGTTCTCCGACCCGGAGCTGGCCCGCTTGCCCCTGTCTTCGGCCAATTCCATCAACATCGGCCGCCTGGTGCCGCAGATCGTCTATTATTTCTATGCCTATTCCCGGCTCTGCCGGCAAGCGGATGAGCCGGCGATTTTTTCCATCCCCTCGGGGAACTTCGGCGACATGATGGGCGGCGTGCTCGCCATGCGCATGGGCCTGCCGGTCAGTCGCCTGGTCATCGCCACCAATGAGAACGACGAGTTCCCCAGGTTCATGGCCAGCGGCGCCTATCAGCCGATCGAGCCTTCGCGCAACTGCATTTCCAGCGCCATGAACGTCGGCCATCCCAGCAACCTGGCCAGGCTGATCGCCCTGTACGGCGGGACCATGGATGAAAAGGGCCATATCAGCAGTATGCCCGACATGAACCGCCTGCGCCGGGATCTTTTCGCCGTGAGCGTCAGCGAGACCGAAACCCGCCAGGCCATCCGCAGCGCCTACGAACAGCGGCGCCTGCTGCTGGAACCCCACGGCGCCGTGGGCTGGGCCGGCTTGCAAAAATTCCTGCTGCAGGCCGGGTACGCTACCGACCCGTTGTGCATATCGCTGGAAACCGCCCACCCGGCAAAGTTCCCCGAAGAGATCCGCTCCATCCTCGGCTTTGATCCGCCCCTGCCCCCCAGCCTTGAAGGCCTCGAGGCCAGGAAGGAGTCCTTCGCGGCCATGGCCAATGACTATCCCGCCTTCAGGGAATTCCTGAAGAAGAACTATTCCTGAGCGCGCCGGCCGACGAGGAGCACATGAAGACCATCATCATCCTGGCCGACGGCATGGCTGACTACCCCAGCGAAATACTGGGGGGCAAGACCCCGCTCATGGTCGCCCGCACCCCGGCCATCGACCGCCTCTGCTCCCGGAGCCGCTGCGGACGGTTGGTCACCATTCCCGACGACATTCCCGCGGGCAGCGAGGTGGCCAACCTGGCCGTGCTGGGCTACGACGTGCGCAGCGTGTACCAGGGGCGCGGCGTGCTGGAAGCGGCCAGCATGGGGGTCGAGCTTGACCGCAACGACCTGGCCATGCGCTGCAACCTCATCTGCATCGAAAACGGCAGGATCAAGAACCACTCGGCCGGCCACATCCGCAGCGAGGAATCGCTGCTGCTGGTCGCGGCCTTGAATGAAAAACTCGCGTCCCCCCGCGTCCGCTTTCATGCCGGCGTGAGCTACCGCCACCTGCTGGTGGTCAAGGACGGCGAGAATGATGTCGACTGCACTCCGCCGCACGACGTCCCGGGCGCGCCGTTCATGGATGTCATGCCCAGGGCCAGGGGCAAGAACGGCGAAACGACGCGGCTGCTGACCGACCTCATTCTCGCTTCCCAGGGAATTCTCGGCGGCCATGCAGTGAACCGGAAGCGCTTGGCCCAGGGCCGGGACCCGGGCAATTCCATCTGGCCCTGGTCGCCGGGCAAGCGGCCGCAGATGAAGACCTTCCGGGAACTGTACGGCCTGAGCGGCGCCGTTATTTCGGCGGTCGACCTGATCTTCGGTATCGGCGTCTACGCCGGCTTGCAGCCGATCCAAGTCCCGGGAGCCACCGGCCTCTACGATACCAATTACGAGGGCAAGGCCAGGGCGGCCTGCGAGGCGCTGGCGAGCCTGGATTTCGTCTTCCTGCACATCGAGGCCAGCGACGAGGCCGGCCACGAGGGCAATGCCGAGCTGAAAGTGCGCACCATCGAAGCGCTCGACCGGCGGGTGATCGAGCCCATCGTCGAATGCGCCGGGGCCATGAGCGAGCCGGTCGCCATCGCCCTTCTGCCGGACCACGCCACCCCCTGCGCCGTGCGCACCCACACCCGCGACGCGGTCCCCTTCCTGATCCATCGCCCCGGCGCCGAGCCTGACGGCATATCCGAGTTCAACGAGGAGACCTGCAAGAAAGGAAGTTACGGTCTACTGCACGGGGATGAATTCATTAGGGCCCTGCTCAAGATAAAATAAGCGAACTTCCGAGTGGAATTGTTAGTATTAGCGAAGAATCTATCGCAAAGTTTTAAATCGATTGATTGCTGTTACTAAAACTATTACTAACACTAACACTAAATAGTTCGTTCAGTGTAACTCTTCTTTCCGTCTGGCAGATTTTACCGCCTCGGCCATTTTCCGCCAATGCACCATCATAGCTTTGGCACCGGCAGGGCCGTCTCGCAGATTCATCGGTTCCATTCGCCCGGGGAATCGCTCCCGGTGCTTCAGGGAGATCAGGTTAAAGGCGCAGCAGAAATTGGAAACCCTTTTGGGGTCATTGTTTCCGGGCACATGAGCGATGGAGCCCGGGCAAACGGAGCACATGTCAAAGTATCGGCATTCCCCGCAGCGGCCGTAGGATGAATACTTGTCTTGCTTGCGGTCGAACATTCCGGTGCGCAGAGCCGCTTTGGGAAAGGCAGCATACCTGGCGGGAAATCGGGGATCATGAATGCTGCCCATGCGCATGGAAGCCCAACGGCCGCTCAGACCATGGGGATCGATTTTTTGATAAGAACCGGCCAGGACCGGACAGCCGTAGGTTTCTCCATCGACGTCGACTGTCAGATTTTCCCATAGGGCGATGCTGCACATCGGTCGCCTTCGCGGGACATGAGGACGATCCGCGTATTCGTTACGAAAAACAAACAGCGGTATTTTCCTTGTTTTCCGCCAGTGCCGGAGGCTGCTATTGAAGACCCGCCTGAATATCGAGTCGAGTTCGTCGATGCTTTCAATTTTCCAGTCTGGGACGGAGCTGATACTCGTCCCGATCGATATATTGGGCAACCCTTTCGCTAGGAGATAGTCGATCGATCCGGGCAACATGGCGATGGTGGCCGGGGTCATGGTCAGACAGATCGTGATATTCCGACGAAGGAATTCGGCGTGATTTTTCAAAAGACGTTCAATCAAGCCGTCAAGGAGATCAAAGGTTCCCGCTCCCCTGATCTCTTGGACCTCGGCGATGCCGTCAAAACTGATCTGCATCTCGAAGGAGTGCGATTCCAAAAAAACGATGATGCCTTCGGTGAGGAGCGTTCCATTCGTAATGATGAGATAGTTGATTCGCTTGTCTGGGGGGCGTTTCTTTTCGACGTACTCGACCGCCTTTCGAATCATGGGAAATTCAAGGAGTGGTTCCCCCCCCAGAAACAGGATTTGCAATTCAACATGACGTGAATTGAGGAGCAGGTGGAGCGAGGTCCTCAATGTGGCCCAGGTCATTTTCCGCATTTTCTTTGCATTCTGGTAGCAATAGCGGCAGGAGAGATTGCAGTCTGCTGTAAGGATAACGGAAAGCGACCGAATCCGTTCAAGGCGGCTTATCCATCCTTCACTTCGTTTCGTCATGCGGCTGGCTTCCACGTATCCCAATGCCTATGAATGAATATAGTTCAACCTCTTTAAGTCCGGGAAATCATCTCCCCCCCGTGTTTTTTGTCTGCCGGCTTATGGCTTCGGTTTTACAACCTTAATCATGTACCCAACCCATTGATGGATCTTTCGCAACGCTTCCGCAAACTCTTTGCTAGTTTGGATTTTAGCAGTGAGTCCACATTTACCATTGGGGTGCGGAGGGTCTTGTTGGAGATGAGGACCAATGGATACAGCATGCAGCTTCCGATCCTTACTCAGATGGGAAAGTTGAGTTTGGATGTCTTTGAGTTGTTCAATGACTGTTTTTGGCATTCTTTTCCTCCTTTTCAGTCACTTAAAATATCCTATTATTTGCCCTAAGAACCCAGATACTGCCCTTGGCATCCTCATGAGAAAATATGAGCAGGCGACCATCCAGGGATACATCAAACGTGGCCAGGAACTTCAAAGAGCCGAGAACGACCGGGGGATTCAACGGCGTGACAATTCGGCTATCGGGAAAGACTCTTCGCAGGCTTTTCCGATCTTCGCCCCAGGTCCCAATGACCAAGAGCGCCCCAGTGGAGGGCTCCCAACGGACGAGATACGCGTTGGCTCCAGTGGTAATCTCTCTGGCGGAAGCGCTTCCATCGACTGGCATGATCTCCACTTCGCAGTGATTCTCAATGCAACCAATAAAGGCGATCCAAGCCCCGTCGGGAGACCAGGAAGGGGCCAGCGCGAGCATGTTCCCATCGATGAGGGGGCGGGGAGGACCAGCCGGTCTCCCATTCCGGACCGGCGCCAGCCAAATCCGGGAGCCTCCCCCGCGCTCCGACGCATAGGCGAGCAGGGAACCGTCCGGGGACCAGGCGGGCTGGGTCTCCGCCGCCGGGTCATCGGTGAACCGGAAGGGCTTCCCTCCCGAAGCGGGAATGGTGTAGATGTCACGCTCATCGCCAATGATCCGATAGTAGGCGATCCACTTCCCGTCAGCTGAGAACGTTGGGCACGCAGCGTATCCGGGTTCTTCGGTTAGCCGAAGAGGCTGTCCTGTCGGGCTTCCCTTCTCGAGATGTTGAACCCAAAGATCGAATTTTTTATCGCCGCGATCCGTAGCATACACGACCCGGCTCCCGTCCGGCGCCATGCCGACCAGGCAGGAGTCCCGGAGACCGGGCAGTATCGTCTCTCGTCCCGTGGTTAGGTCACGGATGAACATGGGGTTGCGCATCGTCCGGGTTGCGTATACGAGCCGGGATCCATCTCGGCAGATGCTAGGGCTGATTTCAGCGCCGCTGCCCAATGTCAACCGTTCTGGGACCCCTCCTTTGGCCGCAATACGCCACAAGGCCAAGGTGCCCTCTCGTTCGGAAGAAAAGTAAACAAATCTTCCGTCGCTGGACCAGGTCGGTTCAAAATCACTTTCTCCACCACTTGTCAGGCGCCGAGCCGGCTTCCCGTTGGAACTGGAGACGATCCATAGGGAGTCGTGCGCTGAGTAACAGATTGACCTCCCGTCCGGAGACCAGGCGGGATGGTGGTGACTCCACAACCCGTCGTTGACGCCAGTCAGAAACCTCACCTGGGAGAGATTGTCGAGTGGAGCAACTGCTATGCGGCTATACCCTTTCGAATCAGGAATGGAATAGGCGATTCGCCGGCCATCGGGTGAAATGGAGGGATTACACGCTCCCGGCAGCAGCAGCGTGGCGCCGCCGCCCAGCTGCCCGATCTTCCAGATGTTCGTCGCTCCGCCTCGCTCGGACTCGAAAGCCAGCGCGGTACCGTCCGGGAACCAGGCCGGGTCCGAATCGGACGCGGGGTCGTCGGTAAGCCGGATCGGGTTTCCGCCCTGGACGCCGATGATGAAAATGTCCTTGTTGCCCGGTTCGTCCGAGGTGAAGGCGATGCGGGTCCCGTCCGGGGAAAGGGCGGGTTCGCCGTTCCAGGCGTCCCCACTAGTGACCTGCCAGGGCTGTCCCATGAGTATCGATTGCCCTGGGTTTTCTTTTTTGGCAAACTGCCAGACAAAGATGAGAGCAGCGATGACGATGACGGCGCCGGCGAAACCGATCCTCCGTCTCCGCCCCTTGCTTACAAAGTTCCACGCAGGCGCCGCCGGGGTCTCCCCGGACTCCAGCCGCCGTTTAATGCTGCTCAAGTCCGCCAGCATGTCCGTGATCGCCGGGTAACGCTTGGCCGGATCCTTGGCCAGCGCTTTGCGCACGACCTGTTCGAGTTCCCTGGGAACCCCGGCGCGCAGGCCGGCCATGGATCTTGGTTCCTCGTTGATGATGGAATACAGCACTGCGGCGTCATATTCCCCTTGGAATGGAAGCTCTCCCGCCGCCATCTCGTAAAGCATGACCCCCAACGCCCAGATGTCCGACGCCGGCCCCACCTCTTCCCCGCGGGCCAGCTCGGGAGACATGTAGGCGACCGTGCCCACCGTCCTGCCGCTGGCGGTCAGCCTCAGCTGCCCGGCGATCTTCGCCAGGCCGAAATCGACGATCTTGGCCAGGCCATCGCCGGTGATCAGGATATTACCCGGCTTGATGTCCCGGTGGATGATTCCCTGCGCATGGGCCCTGGCCAGTCCCCGGGCGGTCTGAATGGCCAGGTCGACTGCCTGGGCGATCTCCAGCTCTCCCTCGGCGATCTTTTCCTTCAGGGTCAGACCCTGATAGTAGGCCATGCAGATGTACATCCGGCCATCCCGGGCTTCATCGACCTCGAAAATGGTGCAGATGTTGGGATCGTCCAGCATGGAAGCCGCCTGGGCTTCCTGGATGAATCGCTGTTTGGCTTTTGGGTCATCGTTCAGAACGGGCGGGAGAAACTTCAAGGCGACGGTCCGGCCGAGCCGGGTGTCACGGGCTTTGAACACTTCCCCCATGCCGCCTTCACCGAGCTTTTCGATGATCTGGTAATGGGAAACCATTTGCCCGATCATGCTCGTACCCCGTATCCGCTTTTCGCGGCACTCCATTCCCGCCCCTGGCCTGAAATTTTCCCCATTCTGTTAAACGTTCAAGCTCTGACCTTATTCTCCGTATACCTTATGGGTTTACTATATCACAACAGGGTGAAAATAAAAAAGCAAGCATCCGCTGAGACCTAGGACTCAGACTGCAGGTGTTTGATGGAAAACGGGATAGCGGATCGGTATCCGGCGCTGGTTTTTAAATCAATATCCCGTCCTGCCAGCCGAGCCTGACCAGCTCGATCTTGGCCGGGTCGGCCGTGCCCAGGTGGTGGCGGCTGTCGGCCAGCTCGATGTGCTTGGGCGGCGGGTTGATCGGCCGGTCTTCGCCGAAGTATTCCCGGCGCCTGGCCTGGATGATGCGCGCGCCGGTGGCATCCACGGCCACCGGGTCCAGGCCGGCCAGCAAGCCGTTGTATTTCCAGATAAAGGTGGGGTTGAAGCCGTGCGGTCCCACGCTGTGGAACAGCGGCGTGAGCATGACCAGGATGTTCAACCGGGTCTTGCCCTTGACCCCGGGCAGCTGCCAGAGGGCCGCCAGGTCGGCGCAGGAATCGGGATGGAAGCGCGGCGGGTCGGGAACGAACATGATATAGTTCTTCAATAGCGTGCCCAGCCCAGACCAATCGTGGGTGCGCATGGGGCGGACGTTGACCAGGGCAGTGGCCTTCTGAAAGACCGGGTCGCTGAGCACGCCGCGGTCGCGGATGCTGATGTTTTCCGCCTTGACCCCGGCGGCCAGCACGCCGCGGCGGAGCGCTTCCTCCAGTTCGGGCGGCGTGGCCAGGTTTCTCCAGACATTGGTCTTGATGCCCACGATGTCGGTCGGCTTGATGATCCGTTTCCAGGCCGTGCCGGCATCCTTTTCACCCAGGAGCACTTTGAGCGATTCGTCCAGCATCCTTTGCAGAATTATGGCGTTGACGGCGCCGTTCTCATCCAGGACATCCTTGTCGCGGATGAGCACGACCCGGGTCTTGGGCGCGGCCTGGGCGCCCTGCTTTCCGGGAAATGCCAGCGCCAGCGTGCCCGCGGCCAGCGCCGCCGCGCTGTCCCTGATGAATTCCCGGCGGCCGATCGTCTTTTTATTCATGGCTTCCTCCGCGTCATGCTCCTATTTTTCAAAGGCTGCTATTTTTTTTCGAACGGCGGCGAGCAGCTGGCCGCAAGGCGCGGCCCCGCCGGCATGCCAGACAGCGGCGATGACCGATTTTTCCAGCCCGGCGGCGAAATACTTGCCGTCAGCCAGCTTGAGCGCCGCCTCACCGGCGGCCGGCAGGCGAAAGCTGGCCCTGAGGCCGGCGAAGGCGAGCTCCGCGGCTGCCCGGTCATGATACAGCACCAGCAGCACGACCGGCCGCTCCGCGCCCTGGTCGTACCTGGCCAGGAGCGCCTGGGTATCCGGGCCGATGCCCAGGATATTATCGGCCGATAGAAAAACATACGTGTTCTGCCAGGCAGGATGGCGGAAATAGCGGATGCTGGCGCCGATCAAACCCTCTTCCGGCAGCAGCCGCAGTGCCGCTGGCCTATCCCCCGGCTGGGGAATACGCAGCGCCATCCGCCTTCCCAGGGCCATCAACGCCGTGCGCGTCTCCGGGGTCTCCGGACTGCACAGGAGGGAAACATAGTAATTCCCCTGCCAAAAGCGCAGCAGGCCGTCGAGGTATTCGGAATCCCGCCCGATCTCCTGGCCCGGGTTCTCCTGGCTATGGGCGAAGATGCCGAAAGCGCTGCCGGCATCGCTCATCACGAAAAGGTCGACCGTGATCTCCGGCCAACCCTGCCTGGTGTACCGGCGGGCAAACAGCTTCTTGAAGCCATAAGAAATGTAAAGCTCGCTGGCCCCGTCGATGTACGTATAAAGATCTTCCGCCGTGTAGACGTCCGCCTCCGGAGCCAGCGCCCAGCCATGGACCTCGCCGGGGAAAAAATCCGCTTCAACCGCGGCGGTCGCCATCGTGGCACCCAGGATCAGCAAAAGAAGTGAGCATGTCCCACCTTTCACCATGCCAATATTGACCAGTTGAAAAGAAATGTCAATGCTTTACTCTTCATTCGTCACGCGCCGCTGGTTACGCGTCACGGGCTTTCCTGATTGCCAACAACGCCCGCTTTTGCTAGAATCGAGCCATGATCTGCCCAGCCTGTGGTGCCGACAACCACGAGTCCGGACGCTTCTGCGAAAAATGCCGCGCCCCCCTGCCTGAGTCACAGGCGAGCGGCGACCGCGCTCCGTTGCCGACCGGCAAGCCGATCCTCGGCGGCCGTTTCCGGGTGATACGCTCGCTGGGCAAAGGGGGCATGGGCGAGATCTTCCTGGCCGAGGATGTCAAGCTGGGCCGGAAAGTGGCCGTTAAAAGCATCAGCGCCGACGCCATCTGCGACCGCGATTCCAAATCACGGTTCCTGCGCGAAGCGCAGGCAGCGTCGCGCCTGGACCATGCCAACATCTGCACCATCTATGAGATCGCCGAGGAAAACGGTCGGGAATTCATCGTCATGCAGTACATCGACGGCGTCACCCTGGACCAGCTGATCAAGCTGAAGCCCCTTTCCCTGGACCAGGTCGTCGACATCGCCGCCCAGATCGCTGACGGCATGGCCGCGGCCCAGTCGCGCCACGTCGTCCACCGCGACGTCAAGCCAGGCAATATCATGATCGACCGCAACGGCCAGGTGAAGATCCTCGATTTCGGCCTGGCCAAGATCTGCGCCGCCCCGGGCCAGGGCGCCGGAGACGCGGACGCGGAGAACCACGACCGCGACCTGACGGAAAAAGGCGTCGTCCTGGGCACGGTCTCCTACATGTCCCCGGAACAGGCCAAGGGGCTGAAGCTGGACGGCCGCAGCGATATTTTTTCCTTCGGGGTGGTGCTGTACGAAATGATCGAAAGCCGCAACCCCTTCTCGGACAACGAGAACATCGTCACCCTGTACAACATCCTGCACCGCGATATCGAGTTCAACCGGCCGGCGCCGGATTCCCTGCGGCAGATCGCCCGCAAGGCCCTGCAGAAGGACCGCGACCGCCGCTACGGCGATTTCGCCGAGATCCACAGGGAGCTGGCCGCGCTGAAAGCGGAGTTGGCGGCGTCCAAGCTGAGCCGCGCCGGCAAGGAGACCGAGATCATCGACGC
>JBGSPO010000027.1:0-5407 GCA_041738575.1 Candidatus Aminicenantia bacterium | reverse complement strand
GCCTGGAAGCCGGCGCGCAGGCGGAAGTTCGCCGCCGTGAGCGCCCGCCCGGGCTTGTAAGCTTCCCAGCGGGCGCCGTCGAGCGACTGCTCCCAGTTCAGCAGCCTGGCGTCAAGCGTTTTTTCCAGGCTTGCCAGCTTGTCGCGCGCGGATTCCGCCGCGGGCAGCGGCAGCAGTGCCGCCGTGAACAGGGCCAAGATAATGAAAAGGGATTTCCAGGCCAGGCTTCGATCGCTCATGTTTTCGCTCCTTTTTCCGCACGCGGCGGGAAAATTCAGTCCAAGCCGTATTTTATTGGGATTCGCGGTGATTTACAACCCCCGTTAAATATAGTATAATCATAAGGAACGGAATTGCCCGCTCGGATTTCTGTAAAAAAATCACCGGAAACCACGAATCGTGATTGTTTTCCGCTTTGGAAGCAGGCAAACCCGAAACACATGAAAAAATTTAAAAATATCGCCATCATCGCCCATGTCGACCACGGCAAGACCACGCTGATCGACGCCGTGCTCAAGCAGGCCGGCGTGTTCCGCGACAACCAGAACATCGCCGAGCGCGTGATGGATTCCAACGACCTGGAGCGCGAGCGCGGCATCACCATTTTTTCCAAGAACGCCGCCTTCCAGTACGGGGGCTACAAGATCAACATCGTCGACACGCCGGGCCACGCCGATTTCGGCGGCGAGGTGCAGCGCATCATGAAGATGGTCGACTCGGTGCTGCTGCTGGTCGACGCCTTCGAGGGGCCCATGCCGCAGACCAAGTACGTGCTGAAGAAGTCGCTGGAGCAGGGCTTGCGCCCCATCGTGGTCATCAACAAGATCGACCGGCCCAATGCCCGCCCAGACGAAGTTCTGAACGGCATCTTCGACCTGTTCGTCGAGCTGGGCGCCGACGACAAGCAGCTCGATTTTCCCGTGTTGTACGCCTCGGCCAAGGAAGGGGTGGCCCACTATGAAATGGGCGACAAGAACCGCGGCCTGAAGCCGCTTTTCGACACCATCCTGCGCCACGTCCCCGAGCCCGTGGGCGACCGCGTCAACCCCTTCCAGTTCATGGCCTCGGCCATCAGCTACGACAACTATCTCGGCAAGATCGGCACCGGGCGCATCCACAACGGCACCGTGACCCAGGGCGAAGAGGTGCTGCTGATGAAGCGCAACGGCGACCGCAAGGCCTACAAGGTCACGCGCATCTTCACCTACGACGGCATCAGCCGCGTAAGCGTTCCCGAGGCCGTGGCCGGCGACATCGTTTCGCTGGCCGGCATTGAGGACATCGACCTGGGCGAGACCGTGGCCGACATTGACCAGCCGCTGCTGCTGCCGGCCATGGACATCGACGAGCCGACCCTGGCCATGACCTTCGCGGTCAACGATTCGCCCTTTGCCGGCCAGGAAGGCCGCTTTGTCACCTCGACGCAGCTGCACGACCGCCTGCGCCGCGAGATCCTGAATAACGCCAGCCTGCGGCTGGAGGACACCGCTTCCAAGAAGGCCTTCCTGCTCAAGGGACGCGGCACTCTGCAGCTTTCGATCCTGATCGAGAACATGCGCCGCGAGGGCTACGAGTTCCAGGTCTCCCGGCCCGAGGTGATCACCAAGCTGGTCAACAATCAGCGTTGCGAGCCAATGGAGATGGCCGTCATCGATGTCGCCGACGCCTATGCCGGCGTGGTCATCGAGATGCTGGGCCAGCGCAAGGGCGAGCTGCGCCACCTGGTGCCCGGCTCTGACGGCTACACGCGCCTGGAATTCCTCATCCCGGCCCGCGGCCTGATCGGCGTCAACAACGACTTCATGACCTCCACCCGCGGCACGGGCATCCTCAACCACTCCTTCATGGGCTACGAGCCCTTCAAGGGCGAGATGAACCGCAAGACCAAGGGGGTGCTGGTGGTGCTCGAGCCCGGCGTCTCCGTGGCCTACGGCCTGTTCGGCCTGCAGGAGCGCGGCACTCTGTTCATCGGCGCCGGCGTGCCGGTCTACACCGGCATGGTCGTCGGCGAGCACAGCAAGGACAACGACCTGGTGGTCAACGTCTGCCGCGGCAAGAAGCTGACCAACATGCGCGCCGCCGGCTCTGACGACGCTGTCCGCCTGACGCCGCCGCGGCAGTTCTCCCTGGAGCAGGCGCTGGACTACATCGAGGACGACGAACTGCTCGAGATCACGCCCAGGAACGTGCGCATGCGCAAGAAGAAGCTCGACGCCAACGCCCGCAAGCAGGACGAGAAGCAGAAAAAAGCGGGCTAACGCTCGGATCTCGTTGATGGGTGAAAGGGTTGAAGGGGCAACCGCCCTGACAGCGAACTTTATTTCTTAACTCTTTAACCCGTCTACCCTTTAGCCCTTCTACTCGTTTATTTCTTCGTTATGGGCATGGGGGCACCTTTTTTTGCTAACAGGCTGACCAGCGGATTCGCGGCCAGCGAGACCAGCATGCCGATGGTGCCGGCCTCGGGAGTGGGGCTGCCCGTGAAATACAGGGTCATGCATACGCCCAGGCCCAGGACAGACGAGGAGATGGCGCCCAGCTTGTTCACCCTGGGGCTCAACAGGCCCCAGACGAACGGCCCCAGGAAGACCGAGCCGATGGCGCCCCAGGAGATGGCCAGGATGGAGACGATGGTGGCCGGGCGGTAATAGGCGAAGATGACCGAGAGCACGATAAAGAAGGCGCTCAGGTAGCGCATCATGCGCGTCAGGCTGCGGTCCGACACTCCGGGGTTGACGAAGCCGGCGTAAAGGTCCTTGGCCAGGGCCGAGCTCGAGATCAGCACCAGGGCGGCCAGGGTGGACATGGAGGCCGACAGGATCAGGAGCAGGATGAACACCGACAGGGAACCGGGGATCACCCGGATCAGCATCTCCGGCACCAGGGTATCGAAGACCGGCTTGCCGCCGGCGAAGGCAGCCGGGGCGTTCTGCGGCGTGAGGAACAGGCGGGTCAGGCTGCCGGAAAAATAGGCGACGGTGAGAAAGAACACGGCGAAAGCCGTGGATATCCACATGCCGAGGCGGATGGCCTTCCTGTCCTTCACGGCGTAGAACTTCTGCACCAGCTGCGGCATGGCGAAAGGCGCCACCGAGGTCAGGAAGACCAGGCAGAACAGCGGCCACCAGCCTGGAGGGCCGACCGCTGCCGTGAGCTGCGGTTCGATGGCGGCGAGCTTGGTCGTGGCCGCGGCCAGGCCGCCGGCCTTGCCCAGAACGCCGAAGATCACCACGCCGCTGCCGAATATCATCAGGGCGCTGAACATCACGTCGATCGTGCTCATGGAATTGTAGCCGCCCAGGATCATGTAGACGGCCGTGAACAAACCCATGAAAACCAGGGCCTGCCAGTACTCGGTGTTGAAGTTCAGCTTGAACAGGTAGGAGAGGCCGATGAACACGGCGGCGGAATAGGGGATGAAGAAGACGAATATGGACGCCGAGGAAAATATCTTGAGGAACTTGCTGCGGTAGCGTTTTTCGAAAAACTCGGCCATGGTGGCCACCTGGTATTCCTTTGACATTTTCTTGATGCGGGCGCCCAGCAGCCACCAGACGGCCAATACCCCGATGAAGCTGTTGCCCGCGGCGATCCACAGCCCCGAATAGCCGAACTGCCAGCCGACCTTGCCGGCGAAGCCGATGAAGACCACGGCCGAAAAATAGGTGGCGCCGTAGGTGAACGCCGTCATCCAGGGGCCGACGTTGCCGCCTCCCAGGAAGAACTCGTTGAACGTGGTCGTCTTTTTACCCCGCAGGATGCCGATGGCCACGATCATCAGCACGTACGCCGAAATCACCGATATCTTTAGCAGCATGACTCCTCCTGTTTTAAAAGCGGAAAAACAATTCGAACTGGATCCAGTGGTAGGGATCGGCGCCGGAAGCGTAGAAGTTTCCCGGCATGAAGTATTCCCAGATCAGGCGGCCGGCCAGATTCTTGCCGGCGTCGCAGGTGATCTTGGCGATGAACAGCCCGCCGCGGCTTTTGCCGCTGCCGCTGAGCAGGGCGGAAGGGGCGGTCCGTTCGACAGCGGCCAGGCGGTGCCAGGCCATGCTGAGTTTGATCTTTTCCGCGGGCTCAAAGAGCAGCTGGCCGTAGAGCGAGACGAAGTTGGTCCAGTCGGCCACGCGCGTTTCCCTCGCCATCAGGTAGATCAGCGAGTCGCTCCATTTCGGCCAGCGGCTGAAGGCCATGTCCCAGCCCTCGCAGCGCGGGGTGGCCGGGTCGTCGCCGCTCAGGTAGATGCCGCCGAGGGTCAGCAGCGCGGGCAGGGGAAAGCGCCAGCCGCTCTTGCGGTCGAGGTGAAAATAACCGCCCAGGCCGCAGCGCCGCTCTGTGCCGAGCGTTCCCAGTTGCAGGGCGGCTTCGGCGGTCAGGGAGAGTTTCGCGGCAAAGGGGTGGACCAGGCGGCCGCCGGCCACATGGATGGCCCCTGCCGGCCGCTGCTGGAAGGCGAAGACGTCCTTGCGGAACAGGTAGGCCTCCAGCCCGGTTTTTTTCGCCTTGGCGTTGAAGTAGAAGCCAACGCCCTGCTCTTCCTGCTCCACCATGGCCTGTTCCTTGTCGTTGGCCACGGGCAGCAGCGTGTCGGAGCGCGGCTGGCGCACGAGAAAGAAGGTGAGGTTGTTCTTGTTTTTCAGCGCGTAATCCAGCCGCAGGCCGTTGAAATAGCCGGAGCGCGAGCCGTCGAGCGGGCCGCCGTCCATGATCAGGAACCCTTCGCCGAGCATCATGTCCTGGCGCCCGAAGGTAACGGTCAGCGGCAGGCCACCGGGGTGGCGCCAGCGGACATTGAGCTGGTCGAAGAAAACCTCGTGAACATTGAAGTCGGTCTTCAGGCGCGGGTCGAGCTTGGGCGCCAGGTAGACGCGGTTCTCGTTGGTCAGCCGCAGGTGGATTTCCCAGTCGCGGCCGGGACGCCAATGGGCCCCGAGGCTGGTGCGCAGGCGCATGTAGGCGCTGGAGTCGCCGGCGTCCTCGTCCAGGCTCATGGTGTTGTCCCAGCTTTCCTGGCGGACGCGCTCCCAGAAGTACAGGTCGAAAAGCGGATCGTGCGCGGCCTCCGCGGCTTGGGCGGCCAGGGGCAGAGCGAGGCGAAAAAAAAGCAGCAGCCCCAGGCAGCCGGCGCAAAACATGCGGTTCATGATCCCTCCGGATGGTCGCCGCGTTCCCCTGGACGGCCGGAAAAAGAGCGGCGAAAGCTGAAGTACAAAAATAGCGCAAAATCCGGGAAATAGCAATCGCCGAAACCGGAGATTTACAGTCGGGGGCCAAGGGGATACAATGGCGCTGCGTCATGGCCGCCGACGGCCGCGCAAGGAGCGTGACCGCGAAGATGGCCTGGAAGCTGCTGGTCCTGTTCGCCCTGGGCGTGGCCGAGCTCTGGGCCGCCGCCCCGGCCGGC
>JBGSPO010000246.1:0-5835 GCA_041738575.1 Candidatus Aminicenantia bacterium | reverse complement strand
GCACGGCCAGCAGCGCCAGGAACCACCCGGAGCGCCACCAGGGGGCGAGCACGCGGATGACCAGGGAGGTCTCCTTCTCATTCCAGAGCCCGTCACTGTTGGAACCCCTAACTTTGAAAACGTACCTGCCCGGAGGCAGGCGGGAAAAGGAAGCCAGCCTGCGCCTGGAGTCAGTCTGGACCCAGTCATCCATCAGCCCCTCCAGCTTGTAGGCATAGCGGTTCTTTTCCGGCGCGGTATAATCGAGGGCGGCGAACTCGAAGGAAAAGAGCTCGTCCTGCGGTTGCAGGAGGATCTCGGCGGTCTTGCCTATGGGCCGGGGGAGCTTCACCTCCCGGTTCAGCACCTTGAACGAAGTGAGCCACACCGGCGGCACGTAGAAATTATCGAAAATGTTCTGGGGCAGGAAAACGTTGAAGCCATTCCCGCCGCCGATGAACATTTCCCCGTCCCGGTTGGCCAGGACGGCATTGCTGATGAACCCTCTGCCCTGAAGCCCGTCGCTCACGTCGTAGTTACGGAACTGTCTCGTGCGCGGCGAGAACCTGGATAAGCCCTCGGCGGTCGTCAGCCAGAGGTTCCCGGAGCGGTCTTCGAGTATGCCGGCGACCAGGTCGCTGGCCAGGCCGCCGGCCGTGGTGAAATGGAGGAATTTGCCCTTCTCCCTGTCCAGCCGGCTCAGGCCGCCGCCCAGGGTGCCGACCCAGATCGCGCCATCCTGGCCTTCGAGGATGCAGAAAACATAGTCATTGCTCAGGCTGGCCGGATCGGCCGCATCATGGCGGAAGTGGGTGAATTTCCCGGTCTGGCGATCGAAGCGGTCGAGCCCGCCGCCGTATGTCCCGATCCATAAGGTCCCGTCACGGTCCTGGATGACCGTACGCACGATATTGGCGGCCAGGCTGCCGGGGTCCTTTTCGTTGAAGCGGTAGCGGGTGAACGTGCTCCGTTTGCGGTCCATGCGGTTCAGGCCGCCGCCATAGGTGCCGATCCACAAGGAGCCGGCCATGTCCTCGCAGATGGCCAGGATGCGGTCGCTGCTGATGCTGTCCGGATCGCCCGGCTGGTGGCGGTAGGCCGTGACCCGGCCGCTGCCGCGATCGAAGAGCAGCAGTCCCTTGCCGTCGGTGCCCAGCCAGAGATTTCCGTCGCGATCGCCCGTGATGCAGCGAATGGTGGTTCTTCCCAGGCTCCCGGGCAGGCCGGCATGGTAACCAAAATGAGTGAAAGCGTTCGTATCGCGGTCCAGCCGGTCGAGCCCGTCATGCGTCGCGATCCAGAGCACCCGTCCCGGGTCTTCCCAGAAGCCATAGACGATCTTGGCGCCCAGGCTGTTGGCCTTGCCCGGAATGGTGCGATAATGGGAAAATTTTTTCCGGTTGGGGTTGAAACGATCGACGCCGGTGTCTCCCGTGCCGAGCCACAGGATTCCCGACCGGTCTTCATGGATCGCGTAGACCTGGTTGCTGCTCAGGCTCTTGGCATCGAGGGGGTCGTTCTGAAAAACCGTCGCCGCGCCGCTCCTGCCGTCCAGGCGCACCAAGCCCGCCGTGGTGCCGAACCACAACTGCCCGCTGCTGTCCTCGCAGGCCGCAATGAATGGCTCGTCCCGCAGCGGGCTCCCGTCGGCGGTGGGGATCGTTACCCGCGCAAAGCGTCCGGACCGGCGGTCCAGCCGGCTCAGGCCGGCCTGGGTACAGACCCAGAGAGTTCCCGTGCGGTCCTCATGCACTGCGTAAAGGAAATCGTTGTTCAGGCTGGCCGGGTCGGCGGGATCGTTGCGGAAACAACTGAACCGGCCTGTCCGGTGGTCCAGGCGGATGAGCCCGCCGCCGAAGGTGGCGATCCAGAGCATGCCGTCGCTGTCCTCGCAGATGTCATGGATGTGGTTGCTGCTTCCCGGCCGGTCGGTCGCCAGGGGGAAACGGGTGAATCGGCCGGTCGTACGGTCCAGCCGGTTCAGGCCGTTGTCCGTGCCGATCCAGAACCCTCCGTCGCGGTCTTCGAGAATGGCGCCGACGATATCGTCGCTCAGGGAGTCGCTGCGGTCACGGGCATGCCGGTAGCAAATGAAATCGCCCTTTTCGGGATCATAGCGGTTCAGTCCGCCGTTCAGCGTGCCGACCCAGATGATCCCCTCCCGGTCCTCGTACAGCTTCAAGACGGCGCTATGGCTCAGGCTGGAGGGAATGCCGGTGGCGTGTCGAAACACGGTGAAGTCGTAGCCGTCGAAGCGATTCAGCCCGTCCTCCGTGCCGATCCACACGAAGCCGTCGCGGTCCTGGAGAATGGCATAAACCGTTCTATCCGAGAGCCCATCGGCTTTCGAGATGTGGATGAAGTTGACGTCTTCGCTCTGCGGCGCCAGGCGCAGGGAAAAGGCCAGGACGATGGTCGCGATAACGGCGAGCCGGGGCAGTCTCCTGCCTCGCGACGGAGCGGGCAACCTGACCAGCGGCTCGGCGTGCGGGTGGGCTTGCATGGGGTATCCTCTCGGAATCGGCATCGCACCAAGGTAATTAAGACGATCCCGGCTGGGCATTAGTTCCACCTTAAATCAAAAAAAATGAATGCAAGCGCCTCCAGGTGGAAAGGATACTGGAAAGGAATCATAAATTCAATCTTTTGAATTTTTGGCGGCTCTCTTGAATTCTGGTATAATGACAGAGTTTTTCAGAAAAAACTAAGGGAGCGACACCATGGGCAAAGCGATCAAGCATGTTTTTGGCAGGGAAATTCTGGATTCGCGCGGCAACCCGACTGTCGAGGCCGAGGTCACTCTGGCCGACGGCTCGTTTGGCCGCGCTGCCACCCCCTCCGGAGCTTCCACCGGTATCCACGAGGCATGCGAGCTGCGCGACGAGGACAAGAAGCGCTTTGGCGGTAAGGGTGTTCTCAAAGCGGTGGGTCACGTCAACAGCGGCATCGCCGCGGCCCTTAAGGGCAAGGACGCCTTCGACCAGGAGAACATTGACCGGACCATGATCGATCTGGACGGCACCGAGAACAAGGGCCGGCTGGGCGCCAACTCCATCCTGGCGGTGAGCATGGCCGTGGCCCGCGCCGCGGCCGCCAGCGCCAGGCTTCCCCTGTACCGCTACCTGGGCGGCGAGAAGGCGAACCTGCTGCCCGTGCCCATGTTCAACATCATGAACGGCGGCGCCCATGCCAACTGGCAGGGCACCGACCTGCAGGAGTTCATGATCGCCCCGGTCGGCGCTCCCAGCTTCCGCGAGGCCCTGCGCTGGGGAGCGGAGACCTATCACGCCCTCAAGAAGGTGCTGAAGGACTCAGGCTACTCCACGGGCGTGGGTGACGAGGGCGGCTTCGCCCCGGCATTGAAGTCCAATGCCGAGGCGGTCGAACTGATCCTCCAGGCGATCGCTGCGGCCGGTTACCAGCCCGGCGAGCATATCGCCCTCGCCCTGGATCCCGCTTCCAGCGCTTTTTACGAGGACGGTTATTATCATTTGCGCACCGAGAAGCGCAAGATCACGTCCGAGCAGATGGTGGCCATGTGGGCCGACTGGACGACAAAATACCCCATCCTGGTCCTCGAGGACGGCTTGGCCGAGGATGATTGGGATGGCTGGAAGCTCCTGAACAGGGAGATCGGCGGCAGGGTCGAGCTCGTCGGCGACGACCTCTTCGTCACCAACGTCAGGCGCATCGAACGCGGCATCAGGGAAAATGCGGCCAATGCCGTGCTGATCAAGCTGAACCAGATCGGCACGCTGAGCGAGACCCGGGCGGCGATCGCCATGGCACGCCAGGCCGGCTGGGGGGCGATGGTCTCGCATCGCAGCGGCGAAACGGTCGACAGCTTCATTGCCGACCTGACGGTGGCCATGGCCACCGGGCACTTGAAGACCGGAGCTCCGTGCCGCGGCGAGCGGGTGGAGAAGTACAACCAGCTGCTGCGCATCGAGGAAGAGCTGGGGCCCAAGGCGATCTATGCCGGCCGCAAGGCCTTTGTTCGGTGACTCAAGGCACAATCCCACTAAAGGTAAAAGGCAAAAGGTAAAAGGTAAGAGTGAAGCGGGCATTCGCCGAGATCGGCTTGAGCGAACAGACTCATTTTATCCTTCCGACTGTTCGTTGAAATGAGTGCCGTTTTCTCTTACTTTTTACTTTTACCTTTTACCTTTTTCCTTTATAGTGCTTTCTCATGAACACCCCGAACACACCCGTAAGCCGGAATCTTTGGAAGATCCTCGCCCTGAAATTCCTGGGCGAGTTCCTGCCCATCGCGCCGGTGCTGATCCTCTTCTACACGACCAACGGCCTGAACTCCACCCAGATCTTCACTATCCAGGCCGCCTTCCACCTGGCGGTGCTGCTGCTGGAGGTGCCCTCGGGCTATCTGGCCGATGTGGTCGGCCGCAGGAAAACGCTTTTTTTCGGGGCGCTCTTTTTCCCCCTGGGCCTCGCTCTTTACGCCGCGGGGCGCAGCTTCGCCGCCTTCGTTTGCGCCGAAGCGGTCCTGGCCGTCAGTGTCAGCATGCGCTCGGGCTGCGACTCGGCCATGCTGTTCGACAGCCTGCGCCAGTTGGGGCGCCAGGGTGAGTACAAGCGCTTCGAGGGGCGGTGCGCGCTGGTCGCCCGCACCGGCACCGCCGTGTCGTCGGTGGCCGGCGGACTGCTGGCCATGGTCTTCCTGCGCCTGCCTTTCCTGGTCAATGTCGCCAGCGCCCTGTTCATGCCGGCGGTGGCCTTCTCCATGTCCGAACCCGAGCGCGAGCCGCGCCGCTCCAAGAATCCGCTGCTCGATATCCTGCGCATCTGCCGCAACTGCCTGCAGCAGTCCCATATCCGTCCGGTGCTCCTTTCCTGCGGACTGCTCATGGCCAGCCAGCTGACCGCGCTCTGGGCCTATTTCCTGCTCTATAAGGAACTGGGCATCGGCGTGGGCTGGTTCGGCGTCCTGTTCGCCGTATTCCAACTGGCCGGCGCCCTGGGCGGATCGCGCTCCCATGCCTTCAGCGAGCGCTTCGGGGCCAAGGCCGCCTTGGTCCTGGCGCTGCTCAGCCCGGTTTTTTATATCCTGCTCGGCCTGCGGCCGAGCCTGTGGCTGCTGCCCCTGGTCCCGGCCAACGCCCTGCTCTGGAACCTGGCCTACCCGGTGCTGCTCGAGCGGCTGAATCTGGCCGTCGGCTCCGACGTTCGGGCCACGGTCCTCTCACTGGCCGGCATGACGGGCAGCGTGACCTTCATCGTGGTTTCGCCGCTTTTCGGCCGTTTGGTCGACGCCGTCTCCCTCTCCGCCGCCTTCATCGCCCTGGGCGCCTTTTTCCTGGTGGCCGGAGCGTTTCTGCTGGCCGCCATGCTCAGGAACTGGCAAGAGGCAGTGACTGTCCATGAAAGGCAATAAAATCCCAAATCACAAATTCCAATTTCCAAACAAGCACCAATGACCAAAACGAAGAAGTTGATGAGTAAAAGAGTACAAGAGTTAAAGGGTTCAGGCACAGTTCGATCAAAGGCCGTTAACCCGTCAACCCTTCCACGCTTCTACCCGTCAACAATCGCCTGCTCTTGGTTTTGGTCATTGGGATTTGGAATTGGGTTTTATTTGGGATTTGGTGCTTGGAATTTAATCGCTGGAGGGATCGATGAAGGACCTGACGTATACCATAGCTCCTGAAGTATTCGTGGCGTTCCCCGAGTACAGGCGCGGCGTGGTGCTGGTCCATGGCTTGCGCAACGGTGCCTCGCCCCTGGAGCTGGTCGAGATGCTGCGCGGCGAGGAAGCGGCGGCTCGGCAGCGGCTGCACATCGATACCCTCACCACGGAACCGCGCCTGGCATCGTGGCGCGAGGCGTTCCGCCGGCTGG
>JBGSPO010000236.1:0-10807 GCA_041738575.1 Candidatus Aminicenantia bacterium | reverse complement strand
GCCTGAAGGCCGGCGGCGTCGGGCCGCTCGCCCCCGTGGCCGCGAACGACACCGATGCCGGCAAGGCCAAGAACCGCAGGGTGGAGCTGGTCAAGCAATAAACAGGGGCGCATGGGTGCCAGGTCTTGCATTGTTACATTTGATTTGAAGTGCTGCTCCCATTGGGCAGCTAGGAATATGGCTAGGGCATCGGTGCGGAAGGCCTGTCGGGCAGGGAGGCATCCCCGGTTTTTCTTGCGCACGGGTGGGAAAGGGTTGTATCATTTGTCCTGGTTTCTCCATTTTAAGAGGTTGCCATGCGCTTGGTAATGATGATCGGCCTCTTGCTATCCGGCTGTCTCGACTGTCCGGCGGCTTTCAGCGATTCCTTGCCACTCGCAGACGCCCCGTCCATCTCCGAAATGGTCCTTTTCGGCGTTCGTCCCCTGGCCGTCCTGGATCTGGAGCGGTATCCGGAACAGGGACGCCCCTGCGTCAGGGCCTACCTGGCTGCCGTTTCCCCGGAATCCCGCGTCATTTTGAATGCCGGGCCCATCGCCCAGTCCGAAGCGTTGCGGGCGAGAAAAAGAAACATGCTCGCGCAAATGATAACGATCCTTGGGGAGGATGTTCGCAAAGAGGCGGAACGGTTTTCCAGCGCCGTGCCTTTGCTGCTGGAGTGGGAAGGCATGAGCGAAGGGCCCGTGGATGAGGCGAATTTCGCCGACCAGTGGCTGAACAAGTATCCGGACACGATCATTGCCCCCTTCCTCCACCTCTTCAAGGCGCACCGGCTCCGGGCGGGATACGAAGCCGCCCGTGCCGGACATGAAAAGGGCCTTTGGCCCATCCTGGCCAAGCGCTACCGGGAAGCCCTGCAAGAGGCGAAATCCGCGCGTAATCCTTTAATAATGTGCATCGCCGCGGATCTGGAAGCGCAACCCTATGTCTATCTTGCGGGCCAGGGGCGGCCATGAAATGAAAAAAATATCCGTTTTCTGTTTGCTGGCCATGACGGTTTTCTTCATGAAGCCGGGCCGGGGAGAATGCTGTTCCTGCCTATGGAAAGGGCCTTTCCTGACGGTTGCCGGGGAAGCCCCGCTCGTGATCCGGGGAAAGATCCTCCGCCACCATCCGGGCCCGAAGCCCATCATGGATGTCCTGGTGCTGGAAACCCTGGCGGGCGGGATCCTCGATTCGGGACTGGCGGTTCAGATGGGGGATGGCATGCACTGCCGCCCTCTGCTGGACGGCTTTCCGCCGGACAGCGAATGGATCCTGGCGTTGAACGGTCCCGGTGCAAAGCCCGGATCAGGCTGGGCCCTGTCCCATTGCGGCGAATTCTGGCTGCGGGTGGATCATGGCGACGCGGTGGGGAGCATTGACGGTGACCAGCGACAGGTCAGGCGGATGCCCTTGAGCATATTCCGAAACCGGTTTCACTACCCGCGCTTCACTGAGAAATTTTCAGGGAGCATCCAGTCCGGAAAACGATTCCGTCGTCCTTTCGGCCCCTGCTTCGAGTTGGTCCTGGAACCCACTCCGGCGGGATGGGATATTCTCGTCCGGGAATTCGGAAAGGACGAAAACCTGGCGCGACTGACGCCGCCGCTTCATTCCGCGCCGAACCCGAGGGAGATCGAGGGCTGGCACCTGTCCAGCCAGCCCTCGGGCTGCGGCAAGCGGCCCTATGGAGCCGAAGCGGGGCCGGGAAATCCGCGCAAATTCATCTTTTCCCCGGAAGTGGCAAAAACCATCGACGGGGCCGGGGCCGGCCGAGCCGTTAGTGCCGAGGAAGTGGCTCGTGTTGAGAAGTTCGGCCAGGGGATATTGACCATCGAGAAATTCGCGCTGGCGCCGGGAGAGAACGGCTGCCCGAAAATCGAGTGGCTGGAATTTTCCGTCCAGCTTGAAGGCGGTTATTAAACGGTGACTGGCCTCTTGATCCTGATCTATATCCCGTCCCGTTCCTTGAGGGACGGTGCTGGGGAAGAGGAAGGCGCTCGGCGTAAGGCACGCAGAAAAGGTTCGAAGTTCAAAGTTGAAGAGTTCAAGAGTTAAAGGGTTAGCGGCAATTGAGCGAACGATGCGTTTTCTCTGAACCCTTCAACTCTTCAACCCTTCCACCCTTCAACCAGCTCTACTCAAGCGGCGGCCGGGAGGATTGACATTGGAGAGCGAAGCCGGGACTTGACAGTCCCGTTTTAATATTGTAGCATTACGATATACCATGATTACAATAACGAACAAGGAAGCGGCGCTGCTGAACCTGCTGTCGGAAAAACCCAAGCATGCTTACGAGATCGAGGGAGACATCAAGGAGCGCGACATGCGCTTCTGGACGGAGA
Source organism: Candidatus Aminicenantia bacterium (assembly GCA_041738575.1). Classification (GTDB taxonomy): domain Bacteria; phylum Acidobacteriota; class Aminicenantia; order UBA2199; family UBA2199; genus UBA2199. Next base: position 8,480 of record JBGSPO010000236.1, on the reverse strand, counting down.
TTTCCATGTCCTCGGTCTACAAGCTGCTCAACAAGCTCGAAGCGCAGCAATTGCTCAGGAGCACGGTCAGGCTTTCAAAAAAGCAGGTGGCCCAGAAAATATATACGCTGACGGCCAGGGGCAGGAAGGCGTTTCGGGACAAATTGCTGCTCCTGCTCTCGACCTGGGAGGCAACCAAGCATCCGCTGGACATCGGCCTGGCCAGCCTGTGGCTGCTGGGCAACGAAGAGGCGATCGCCCTGCTGACCCAATACGGCGAGCACCTGGAGCGCATGCTCGTCTGCTACGCCGAGCTCGAAAAATACCTCAAGGAGCACCAGTGCCCGCCCGGGAACGTGCAGTTGGCGACCCGGCGGCTGCATATGCTGGGCGGCGAAAAAAATTGGCTGCGGGGGTTCCTCCAGGAGCTGCAGGATGGGAAAAAGTAGTTTTTTGTTTCCGGCGCCGGGTTATTCCAGGAACGGGATCGGCTAGGCCATGAACGACAGCATCATCATCACCAACGCCAGCACCCACAACCTGAAGAATGTTTCCCTGAAGATACCGAAAAAAAAGATTGTCGTTTTCACCGGCGTGTCCGGGTCGGGCAAATCCTCCCTGGTGTTCGACACGATCTACACCGAGGCGCAGCGGCAGCTGATCGAGACGTTCTCCTCGTTCGCACGGGCGCGCCTGCCCAAGCTGTCCCGGCCCCCGGTGGACGAGATACGCAACATCTCGACGGCCATCGTCATCGACCAGAAGCGCATGGGCGTGAACCTGCGCAGCACGGTCGGGACGGCCACCGAGATCAGCACCTACCTGCGCCTGCTCTTCTCCCGCTGCGGCGACCGCTCGATTGGCCCCTCCTTCATGTTCGGCTTCAACCATCCCCAGGGCATGTGCCCTGACTGCAAGGGGATCGGCCAGGCGATCTCCATGGACGTCGACCGCCTGATCCGCTGGGAGAAGTCGATCCGCGACGGGGCAATCGATCATCCCGACTACCGGGTCGGCGGCTGGCTCTGGCGCGAGATCATGGCCATGGACCTGTTCCCGATCGATACGCCCCTGCGGGATTTCAGCGAGCGGGACAGGCAGCGCTTCCTATACGCCGAAGCCATCCCCGTAGAAAAAAGGCACGGCGCGGGCATCTACACGAAAAACTTCGAGGGCGTGGTGCGCAAGCTGCAGCGGCTGCACCTGAGCAAGCCGGCCGAGCAGCTGAACAAGTCCAGGCGCTCGGCTTACGATAAATATTTCGTGGAGCAGGAGTGTCCCGGCTGCGGCGGCACCCGCATCAGCGCCCTGGCCCGAAGCGTGCGCATCAACGGCAGGAACATCGCCGAGCTGTCGCAGCTGGAATTGAGCGACCTGCACGGGTTCCTGGCGGGAGTGGAAGGCGACATCGCCAGGCCGCTGGTGACGAAAACAAGGCAGATCCTCTCGCACCTGATCGAGATCGGCGTCGGCTACCTGTCGTTGAGCCGGCCGGTGTCCACCCTCTCCGGCGGCGAAAGCCAGCGGGTCAAGATGGCGCGCCAGCTGGACTGCGACCTGGTGGACATGATGTACATCCTCGACGAGCCGTCCATCGGGCTCCATCCCAAGGACATCGGCCAGTTGCTGGAAATGCTGCGCCAGCTCAAGGACAAGGGCAATACCGTGCTGATCGTCGAGCATGACCCCGCCGTGATGGCCTGCGCCGAGCATATCGTGGACATCGGGCCCGGGGCGGGCAGCCTGGGCGGCGAGATCGTTTTTTCGGGCTCGTTCAGCGACCTGAAAAAACAGGCGCACAACCTGACCGCGCATTTCCTGAACCTGAGGGAACCGTCCCGGCGCGAGCGCAAAAAGTGGATGGACGCCATCGAGATCCGCGATGCCGCGCTGCATAACCTGAAGAACGTCTGCACCCGGATCCCCAGGGGCGTCCTGACCTGCGTCACCGGGGTCGCCGGCTCGGGGAAAAGCAGCCTGATCAATGATTTCTTCCTGGCCAACCACCCCGAGGCCATCATCGTCGACCAGTCGCCGGTCGGCCGCTCTTCGCGCTCCAATCCCCTGACCTATATCGGCGTGTTCGAAGCGGTGCGCAAGGAATTCGCCAGGGCCGCGAACAGGCCGGCAGCCCTGTTCAGCTCAAATTCCCGGGGCGCCTGCCCGAAATGCAAGGGACTCGGCACCATCGCCGTGGAAATGAGCTTCCTGGACGAGGTAAAGATCGTCTGCGACGAATGCCAGGGGAAACGATACACGGAGGAGGTCCTGGCATTGACGGTCAAGGGCAGGAATATCCATAACGTCCTTGGCATGACGGCCAGGGAAGCCATCGATTATTTTGCCGACCCGGAGATAAAAAGAAAGCTGCAGGTGCTGTGCGCGGTGGGCCTGGACTATCTTGAACTCGGGCAGCCCCTGAGCACCCTCTCCGGCGGCGAATGCCAGCGCATCAAGCTGGCGTCCGAACTGCATAAAAAAGGCCGGGTCTATATCATGGACGAACCCACGACCGGCCTGCATATGGCCGACATCGACCGGCTGCTGGGCATCATCCGCGACCTGGTGAAGAAGGACAACACGGTGATCGTCATCGAGCACAACCTGGACGTGATCCGCCAGGCCGATTGGATCATCGACCTCGGCCCCGAAGGCGGCAGCAAGGGCGGGGAGATCGTTTTCGCGGGAACCCCGGAAGACCTGATGAAATGCGCGAACAGCCATACGGGGAAATACCTGAACGACTTATGCCGCGGCTGATTTCCCGATGAGTTCAACATTCAGGCAAATGGAGACCCTTTTGCTCTGGCCTCGGGCCGGCCGGAAATCGTTGGGGTTGATCAATTAAACTCCGGGGCAATGGCAATTTAATCAGAGGGAATATATAATACAAAGGAAAGCGTGAGCCCGATTAAAAAAACTGGAGGAAAAATGAAAAAAATGATCGTGCTTTTAATGTTATGCCTGGCCGTCGCGCCGCTCCTGGCCCAGGATAAGCCGTCCGACACCGAAAAGCAGAAGGCCATGGAGGCATACATGAAGGTCGGGGCGGTGACCGAGAACCATGAGTTCCTTAAAAAGTATGCCGGCACCTGGGACTGCCAGGTCAAGGGCTGGATGGCCCCGGGCCAGCCGCCCACCCTCAGCCAGGGAACGTTCCTGGGCGATATGCGCCTGGACGGCCGTTTCCTGTTCATGGACTTCAAGGGCGAGATGTTAGGCCAGCCCTTCGCCGGAGTGCAGATCATCGGCTTCGACAACATGCAGCAGAAGTACATCTCCCTCTGGATCGACAACACCTCGACCTTTTTCTTCATGACCGCGGGCACGCGCCTGGACAACGTCATCAGCGAATCAGGGCTCTGGCCCGACCCGCTGACCGGCAGCCAGCTTCCGGTGAAGGCCAGGACCACCTGGGTCAGCGCCGACGAATACCTTTACGAGCAGTTCATGATCCTGGCCGACAAAAGTGAATTCAAAAGCATGGAGATGAGCTGCAAGCGCCGGAAATAATCGTGAAGGCACGAAGAAGAGGTTCGAAGTTTAAGAGTTAAAGAGTTCAAGGGTTGAAGAGTTAAAGGGTTAGCGGCAATGGAGCGAACGACGCGTTTTCTCCGCACCCTTCAACTCTTCACCCCTTCCACCCTTCAACCTGTCCTTTCATGCCGCCTGATGTCGAGAGCCGGCTGTGAACATGCAATCTTTCAAAACATTGAATTGTTGTTGAAAAATAAATAATAAAGGGAATTTTCGTTGCCTTTTTTTGATTTCGGTTCTATAAATAAAATCAAATGATAAAGGAAAATTTTGCGTATTCTTTGAATAACCACAAGGAGCAGGTCATGAAGCAGAAAATTTCCGGAACGGCTGCGGGCGTTATCCTCGGCATCGTAGGGCTGGCGGTGCTGGCCCTGCCGCTGTGCGCCCAGACCAATTTCAACATGGACGAGAAGAAGCTGATCGAAAACCACAAGCGGGCCAACCCCCTCTACCTCGACGGGGCCAAGCTGTTCGCCAAGGGCGACCTGGACAAGGCCGAGAAAAAAATCCACGCGGCGCTGGAGATCATGCCCGAGCACGCGGACGCCACTTACGTGCTGGCCCAGATCCAGCTCAAGCGCAAGGATCTCCCCCGGGCGCTGGCCTTCATCCTCGACGCCAAGAAGAACTACGCCTTCATCGCCGGCTTCCATACGTTTACCCACCAGCAGTACCTGGACCGGCTGAGACAGCAGCGGCAGAGCCTGGAGGCGCAGCGCATGCAGATCCTGGACAATATTTCCCGCCTGCCCGCAAAAGGGCGGTCCGAATCCACGCCGGGGACCCAGGCCATTGCCCGGAGCATCCAGGAGATCGACCAGCGACTGAGCCAGCCGGTCCCGCCGACCTTTGAGATCCCGGCCGATTATTACTTCATCCACGGCAATGTCCTCTTCCAGATGGGCAAGCGGGTCGAGGCCGAGGCGGAATACCAGGAGGCCATCCGCGTGGACCCGAGCCACGGCAGGGCCTACACCAACCTGGCCCTGGTATTGTTCTCCCTGGGGAGATACCAGGAGGCGCTGGACTGCCTGCTGCGGGCCGAAGGATCCGGAGTGCAGGTCAATCCCGAATTCAAGCGCGATCTGCTCGAGAAGATCCCCCGGCAATAGCCGGATCGGCCATTCGGGGCGAGCGGGTTCCCGGGTTTCGTCCATTCGGCCTTCATTACGGGAACCGTCCCGGTTTGCCGCCGGGCATTCCGCAAAAGGCGGCAGCCGAGGATCGCCTATCCTGTCTTCAGATCCCGACAACTCTCTTCAGGAATTCTCCCCCTGGCGGGTGGCGATAAAATGGGTGAGCTGGCGATAGTTCTTGACGCCGAGCTTGCGGTACAGGTTATGCACGTGGCTCTTGACCGTATGGATCGATATGTACATGACATCTTCCATCTGTTTGTTGGTCTTGCCGTCCAGGATCAATTTCAGGATCTCGAGTTCGCGGGCGGACAAGCCGTGGCTCTTCTGCAGGGAATCGAGCTGGCTGCCGCCGTTGCTGAGCTTGCTCAGGGCGCCGGCCCAGGGGATATAGAAGAACTGCAGCCAGATCACGGGCAGGAGATAGACATAGAGTACCGCCGGCTTCGACAGGATGGTGATCCAGCCTTCAAGCCCAGCCTGTCTCAGCAGGAGCAGCGCCGCCTGCGACATGATCTGGCCGAGGAAAAGCCAGGCGAAGGCGCGGTTGGCCCGCCGCTGCTCCGGGTCGGGCCGGTCGCGGCTTTCCGCCAGCAGGCGGACCAGCCATAGCACCTTCAGCGCGTTCAGCGGCCAGGCGTACAGGTTCCAGAAATTGAGCAGCGGGGACTTGGGCATCAGGGCCGGGAAGCGCATGGCCAGGAGGAAGTAGCCGGTCAAGCCGGCAACGAACGTAAACAGCGCCGGCAGGAACCAGCGGGAGAGCTTTTTCTGGCGCTGCCAGGCGATCAGCTTGAACTGGCAGACGGCCAATCCCAGAAGCAGCGCCAGGCTCAAGGGCCAATCGATCCCCTTGATGGATGGCAGGATGCTCCCCCATTGGGCGGGAGTCAGGTTGCTGTAGAAATAGAGCCAAAAGAAGTTTTCGATTTGGTGCAGGTTGAACAGGACCAGGAAGCCCAGGAAAAAGCGCAAGTTGGCGTCGTGGAAGCGCCGCGACTTCTGCTGGAAATAAAAGATGGCCCACACTCCGACCAGCAGGACGAAAACCGTGGCCAGTACATTCGCGTGTTTCATTAAACCGTCTCCAATCGTGGCGCCTGAGTATAGAACAAGCCGGTCCCGAAAGCAATATTGTCCCGGCGCCGGTCGGTAATTCGCATGAATTACGCGAAATCATACCAATTACCTATGGCCGCTTCCCGTGGTTCGCCGTACTATTCGTGAAAATGGCAGCGAAACCGGATGCTTCAGATTGACAAGGAGGTTGGCATGTTCGTTAGCAGGTATGTACGGATCGTTTGTTTGGGCTTGACCGTTTGTTTACTTGGTTCTGTGGCGGCTCTTGCCGTTTCCCCGACCCTGCCGTTCCCGGTGCATAAGGATAAAATGACTTCCATTAAAGTCGGGGAAATCCGCGAGTTTTATGTTTCCCTGCCCGATAACTATCTCGCTTCGGGCGAAAAATACCCGGTGCTGCTCATGCTGGACGGCGAATTCAATTTCAACTCCGGGGTGATCGGCGGCCTGCGCCACGCGGCCCAGCTGGGCGAGATGCCGGAATTCATCATCGTGGGCATTCCCAACACCGATCGCTCCAAGGACTGCTTCCCCGAGGAGTTTAGCTACAAAGACGGCAGCAAGGCCGGGGGCCGGGCCGACCGCTTCCTGGATTTTCTCCGCGAGGAACTGGTCCCGCATATCGAAAAAAACTATCGCTGCGAAAAGCTGCGCGTGCTTTACGGCACGTCCAATACCGGCTTCACGGCTGCGTACGCCATGTTCTACAGCCCGGAACTCGCCGATTATTACGTCGCCGTCAGCGCCACGCTGCGCGTGTCCTGTTTTCTCGAAAAGCGCGACCAGCTGATCCGTGACTTCAAGGGCGGGGAGCGCAAGCTGAGCCTGGTGATGGGCGAGAACGATTTTCCCACCATCCTCAGCCAGAACGGGGAGTTGAAGGAAAAATGCGATGTCATCGCTCCCGTGGGGCTGTCCTGCCGCTTCTCCGTCATCGAGAACGCCGGGCATGTCCCGGACAATGCCCTGCTGCTGGGGCTGCGACGGCTGTTCGTTGGCTGGAAGGCGGCCAAGTCCGTTGCGGGTTCCGGCGATTGATCCTAAAATAAAAAGGAGGCACTCATGGAAGCAAAACAGAGTCGGCGTCATTTTCTGAAAACGTGCGCGCAGTCCGGCGCGGCCTGCTGCGCCCTGCTGGCCTGGAATCGGAGCCTGGCGGCAAATGGAGGCCCCGAAGAAAAACAGGAGCAGAAACTGAAACCCATTGATTTCAGCAAGCTGTCCTATTGCGGATTTCCCTGCGTGCAGGTGTGCGAACTTTACAAGGCGACCCTGGAAAACGATGAAAAAGCAAAGAAGCTTGTCTATGAGAAGTGGGATTGGAAAGAGAAGTTCGGCGTTGACTATGACCCGGAAAAGGTTTTCTGCCACACCTGCAAGCCCGGGGACAAGCCCAAAAAAGTCGGCATGGACACGTGTGCCATCCGCATCTGCGCCCTGGTCAACGGCATGGAATCGTGCGTGCAATGCAAAAACCTGGCCGCCTGCGACAAGGAATACTGGAAAAAGTGGCCGGACCTTTACGAATTCAATAAAAAAAACCAGGCGCGCTTCCTGGCCGAGCCCGGGGCGGCGCTTCGGGAAGTCAAGGCCGGGCAGTGATGCGTGTGATCGCAGGGCCGGATTACATAAATCTCAAAATGCGATTATGGACATTAATAAGTCTATGGATTAAAAGGGAATGGAGCGAAATTATTTGAGAAAAAAAGCATGACAAAAAAAATCCGGATCATTTGGTTATTTTTAGCTCTTTTGGGTTTCACGAATTTATGGTCGCTGAAACCAACCAACAAAAAAATATCGGCACTTCCCGATCCGGCGGCATATTTGGGTCAAACATCGCCGGGAGAAAAACCTGACGTGTTCGCTCCGGGGATCGTTTCACTTGCTTCGAGGCTTGAAACGTATCCGGCATTTTCGCCGGACGGAAAGGAATTGTATTTCAGTGTCGTCAACGCCGCCTGGAGTGAAGGAAAAATACTGTGGTCCAGGTTGAAAAACGGAGCATGGACCGAACCGGAGGCGGCGCCTTTTTCGGATGGCCGGTTTATCAATTGGGAATCGTTCATCTCCCCGGACGGGAAAAGAATGTTTTTCGCTTCCAACCGTCCGCCTTCTTCCGGCATGGATATTTGGCTGGTCGAACGGGCGCCGGATGCGTCGTGGTCCGCCCCGGTCCGTTTGCCCGAGCCCGTCAATTCCGCCGCGGAAGACGGGTCTCCCTGTGTCGTGAACAGCGGGACCATGTATTTCAAATCGCTGCGCGGCGGCGGCATGGGAGGTTCCTGGCTTTATCGGGCGCCGGCGGCAGGCGGTGCGTATGCGCACATCGAAAGCATGGGGAATATCATGAAAACGACCACTGGAGAAAGCGAGCCGTATATGTCTGCGGATGAAAGCTATCTGATATTCATTTCACAGACCCAGGCCGGCGGAAAGGGAGGATGGGATTTATGGATCTGCTTTCGGAATACGGACGGTTCATGGACCCCTCCCATCACGCTGGGTCCGGAAATAAATACCGCTGCTGACGAATACGGGCCACGCGTCACTCCCGATGGCAAATATCTGTTTTTCACCAGGGAAACCCGTGGAAAAGCGATGGATATTTATTGGGTCTCCGCAAGCATCATAGAAAGACTGAGAATCAACGCAAGCGTAAAATAAACGCTGTTTGGTTAAAAAAAGGAGTGAAATATGAAACGAAATGAATTTTTCAAGACGTGCGGCGCCGGCATCTGCGGC
>JBGSPO010000206.1:0-9654 GCA_041738575.1 Candidatus Aminicenantia bacterium | reverse complement strand
CATCGACGGCCGCGACGGCGTAGGAGTAGACCGTGCTCGCCGCCAGGCCGCTGTCGTTGAAAAGCGCGGCGGATACGGAACCCGCCAGGGCGCCGTTGCGATAGACACGGTAGCCCGTCACCTCCACGTTGTCGGTCGAGGCGGTCCAGGCCAGGGTGAGGCTGTTGTGGGTGACGTCGCTGAAGGCCAGGTTGGCGGGCACGGATGGGGCTTCGCTGTCGCTGCCGCCCGGCGTGTCGCCACCGCCCCCGCAGGCTGCCAGCAGCACGACCGTCACGGCGATAAATATCGCTTGCCAGGCATTGTTTTTAGCCGCCATGTCTCCCTCCCTGGGCCGGAAACGTTCCGGGCGGACTACCCTGGAACCTTTTTCCAACTGAATAACTATATGACCTGCGGGCCGATTATCTCAAGGCATGCCCGTTTTGACCCTTCGCCTCGCCTGACGCCCCAAAAAATCCTTGCCGCTGCCGATGATCGCCGGCAGAATGATCGTGCTGAACGGAAAATAAATGAAGCCGGCCGGCAAGACGGCGGTCTTTTTCGGAAGGTTTTTCCCGGCTTTGCCGACCCTTTTCGCTGCTCTTTTCTTCATGTTGATTCCCAGTGCCTTTCTTTTATCCCGGATTCACGGTCGATGGTGTGCGCTGGAGGAACAGCAATTCATCAACAAGCTTCGTTTCATTGCTCTTGCCCTCAACCGTATACCGTGCACGGTCCGCCGGGTTCTTCCTTTTCTTCAACTTCGGACGTCGAATCCCCCAAGGGGACACGAAGCGTAGCTTCGAACTTCGAACCTCTGGCTTCGCAGTGCATTTGCCGTGCGCCGAGTTCTTCCTATTCACAAAAGACCCGGACATTCTCCTTGCCCTCGACCTCGACGGTCAGGTCGTTGAGGTGGACCAGCAGGGCCTCGACGTCGCGGGGGTCGAAGCGGCTCAGGTCGAAAGGCACGCCCTTTTCCTTCAGCTCGGCATTGACCTTCTCCTGGACCTGGGGCGGGATGAAGCTGGCGAACTTGAGCCCGGCGCGCACCAGGTTGAGCGGTACGCGGACGTTGACCCGGTCCCCCTCCGTGTTGCCCGGCGCCGGCTCGACCAGCACGCGCAGGTACTTGGGGCCCTTGGCGCTTCCGGACGGGGAAGCCGCAGGCGTTTCGGACACGGCGGTCAGCAGCCTCTCGGCGTCGTCGACCGATATTTTCTTGTCGGCCAGCATCTCCAGGATCTTCCTTCTTTCTTCGCTCATGGTTTCCTCCTTGTTATCTTAAAACGATATGAGTGGTCTTGCCCTGCTCATGGCCGTCGATGTCGAGCCGGAGCCCGGACAGCGAGCCGATCAGGACGAAAATATGAAAATACATCTGCAGCAGCGGTTTGCCCCAGCCCCAGGGCCAGGAGAGCAGCGCGGCCAGCAGCACCAGCGGCAGCAGCAGGAGCAGCAGGGCGCCAAGCAGCAGCCAGGCCAGGAACAGGGGGATGGGCAGGGCCAGGCGGCGCTTGCCCTTTTCCTCGACGCGGACCCACAGCCATAGCGGGATCATGGGCGTTTCTCCAGTTTTTTCAGCGTTTCGTCGAGGCCGATCTCGCCGTTCTCCAGGCGCTTGAGCAGCTCCAGCGACGAGGGCGGCGGGTTGATCTCGACGTACTCGAGCTGGGCGGCGATGCGGTTGAGGCGGTTCTTGACGGTGGGGTAGGAGATGCCGAACAGTTCCTCCATCTCCTTGAGCGAGCCGCGGCAGCGCAGGAAAGCGGTGACGAAGATCTGGTCTTCCTGCACCAGCCGGGCCAGGGGCGGCAGCTCGAAGCTGCCCTCGATGGCGATGTTGCTCCCTGCCAGGCGCACTTTTTCCACTGTCATTGGCGCGCCTTGCGTCAGGCGGGTCAGTTCTTGCCATTCGCTTGCCATGCCGGCACCTCCTTAAAGATTCTGAATTATTAATAACATCAAAACTGATAAATGTCAATATATAAATTAATAAAATCAATTAATTAATACAAAAATATTGATAATATCAATTTACTGTAGTTGATTATGCCGGAAAATGCAAAATTCACATTCCCACAGCATGTGTCTTAGAAAGTTCTAGTGTGGATCTGAGGCTTAACCGAGATCATACTGAGTGTTCGTGTCATAAACCGCTATTATACTGAATAATATTTGGCTGAATTGCTCGCCGCCAATGCCAACACTACCCCTACTACTCACACTAACACTTGAATTTATTTTGCGACTAAATACCGAACTCCAACCGGGAGCGGGTGCCCTTGTGCTTCTCGATCGAAAAGGATCCCCCCAGCTGCTGGCTGAGCATTTTCACCAGCATCAGGCCGAAACCTTTTGACGCACTGATATCAAACCCGGAAGGAAGGCCGATGCCGTTGTCCTCCAGGTTGAGCGTTACGCGAGCGCCGTCCTTGGCGAGCGAGAGCTTGATGGTGCCGCTCTTTTTGCCGGCGAAGGCGTGTTTCATGATGTTGGTGAGCAGCTCATTGATGATGATCCCCAGCGGGAAGAGCCGTTTCGGGTCGAGCGTGAAATCGTCGATATCCAGGTTGAGCTTCACCTTGGCCAGGTCGGGGAACAGGGAGACCACCGACGCGGCCAGGCTTTCAATGTAATTTTTCGCTGAAGCATCCCGGAAGTCCCCGCCGAGCAGCAGCTTTTCATAGAGCAGTCGCATGCTGTCGACGCGGCCGATCGCGTCCTGGAGCGCGGCAACGGTCTCCGGGCTGTTGATGGCCTGCATGTGCAGGGAGAGGAGGCCGCCGATGGAGGCGAAATTGTTCTTGATGCGGTGGTGGACCTCCTTGAGCAGGATCTCCTTCTCCGCCAGCTGGCGCTTCACCTCTTCCTCCGCCCGCTTGCGCTCGGTGATGTCCTGGTTGACGCCGTATGTCTTGATGGTGCGGCCCTGGGCATCCTTGACAATGAAGAAGCGCACGGCGATGTGTCCGACCTCCCCGTCGGCATAGAGGATGCGGTGTTCGATCTGGCGGCTGTAATTCGGATCGGGAGATGCAATGGCCCCCTGGGTCTCTTCGCCGACCTGGACCGCATCGTCGGGGTGACAGAATCTTCGCGCATAATCCCCGGAGGATAACTGATAGCCGCCCACCGCGGCCGCCGTTGTCCGGAAGATGCGGTAGAAGTTGTCGTTGAACGTGAACAGGTCGCGGTCCACGTCATACTCCCAATGACCGGCTTGGGTCATCTGCAGGGCGTTGGATTGCTTGGCTTCGCTTGTGCGCAGCGCCTCCTGCGCCTGCTTGCGCTCGGTGATGTCGTGGGCCACTCCCTGCAAGCCGACGATCCTGCCGTCCTTGGTGATCGGGTACTCATAGATCTCGAGCAGTATCTCATGTCCCAGGGCGTGATGGATCTCCAGCAAAACGGGCTCGCCTGGGAATTCGCCCCGCAGGTGGGCCTGGGTCCTGGCCTTGGCCTCCCGGTTGATCGCTGCGTCTGTGATAAACCAATCCCTGCGCTTCAGCCAGACATCGGGCTTGTATCCGGTGATCTGCTCGATGGTCGGGGATACATAGATGGTGTTCGCCGCCGCGTCCTGGGTATAGAAAAAAAGATGGGGCGTGCCCTCGACGATCGCCCGCATCCGTTCCTCGCTTTCGCGCAGGGCCGCGAGCGCCGCCTCCTTCTGGGACTCCGCCCGGTGGCTCTCGGTCACGTCGCGGACGATCGCCGTCACCTCATCGGTGCCGCTGGCGATCATGCGGGCCTCGAAATCGCGGACTCCCTTGCCGGGAACCGGGAGTTTATATTCGAAGGTCTGCAGCGCGCCGCTTTCCAGGGCTGCCCGGATCTTCCCCTCCATCATGTCGACGACTTCCGGCGGCAGGACCTCCCGGCAGTTCTTGCCGATCAGGGTCGGTTCGGACTGGGCATAGAGGTCCCTGACATCGGCCCGGTAGTCCTGAAAAACGCCCCGGCGGTCGACACGGAAGAGCATGTCGGGAATGGTGCTCAGCAGCGCCTGGGCGCGGGCCTCGCTGGCTTTCAGCGCTTCCTCGGCCTGTTGGCGCTCGGTGATTTCCATGTAGGTGCCCAGCACGCCAACGATCTCTCCCTTGGCATCGCGCAGGGGCATCTTGCTTGTCAGCAGATGGATCGTCAGCCCTTCGGGCGTTGTCTGCGGTTCTTCGATCAATGGTTTGGCGCAGCCGCTCTCGATGACCTGGCGGTCATCCCGGCGGTACAGATCCGCCTGGTCCCGCCATGTCATCTGGTAATCATCCTTGCCGATGATGTCCTTGGGGTCCGCATATCCGGCATCGCGGGCAAAAGCCGTGTTGCAGCCGAGGTAAACGAGATTCATGTCCTTCCAGAATACCCGCACCGATATCGTGTTGATGATTTCTTCGACCAGCAGCTGCGATGCGCGCAGCGCTTCTTCCGCCAGCTTGCGCTCGGTGATGTCCGAGATGATGCCGTGCCAGAGGGTGCCGCCGTCGGCCAGCCGCTCCGGGTGCGCCTGCGACCAGCGCCAGCGCAGCCCCTGCCGCGGCAGCAGGACCCGGAATTCGCAATAGAAGGTGTTCAATGTCAGCGCCGAGGCCTGGATGGCGCCGGCGACCCTGTCGTAGTCGCCGGGGTGCAGCCTGGCGAAGACCGGGGTAGCGTCGTCGCGCACCTCCTCGGGCGTCACCTCGTAGATGTCGTTCATGCCCGGGCTGGCGTAGGGAAAAGCCGAGCGGCCGTCCGGGTCGAGCCGGTACTGGTAGATGACGCCGGGCACCAGGCGGGCGAGCTTGGTGAGCAGGTCGAGGTTCTGCGCCAGTTTCAACTCGGCCAGCTTGCGCTCGGTGGTCACTTCGGTGTAGACGATGATGCCGCCGATGGAGCCGTCGGCCTCGTACCAGGGGCGGCATTCCCAGCGCGTCCATTCCAGGCTGCCGTCCTGGCGCTGGTAGGGGTCGTCCTCGGCGCGGGAAATCTCCCCGGCCAGCGCCCGCCGGTGGACATCCCGCCATTTTTGCGGCAGGTCAGGGAACACGTCGTAGTGATATTTTCCGATGATATCCCGTTCTTTCAGCTTGTATTCGTCGAGATAGCGTTGGCTGACGAAGATATAGCGCAAGTCCCTGTCGTGCACCGCGACGGCGCTGCTCATATGCTCGATGACATACTGCATCAGTCCCCGTGAATGCGCCAGCGCCGCTTCCTTCTCCTTCTCCCTTTCCTTGGCCTCGAAAAGCTTGAAGGCCATCTTGATCGACGCGTCGAGGACGGTGCCGCTCGAATCCTTCACCACGTAACCGTAGGAGGTGATCTTTTCCGTTTTTTCAACGACTTCCGGTTCGGTGTGGCTCGACAGGAAAACCACCGGCAGGTCGCGTTCCTTCAGGATGAGCGCCGCGGCCTCTGTGCCGTCCATGCCGGACCCGAGGTTGATGTCCATGAGGATCAGGTCGATGCCGGGTGTTGCGGCAACGGTCGTGACGGCTTCTTCACCGCTTCCCGCTATGATGACGTTATAGCCGAATTTTTCCAGGGTCATTTTTTCGGCCATGGCGATGATCGCTTCGTCTTCCACAAGCAGGATCGTCTTTTGCTTTTCGGCACTCATGGTCTATTCCTCCCGGCCTTCCGGGTCCGTCCCGCAGGGGCGAGGGGCGGGATCACGCATTGAACTCAACCACGCAGCGGGTGCCGGCGCGGTTTTCGATCGAGAAACGTCCTGCCAGCTGCTGGCTGAGCATCTTGACCAGCATCAGGCCGAATCCCCCGGAGCGATCGGGGTCGAAGCCGGCAGGGAGTCCGCGACCGTCGTCCTGTATCGTGAGGGTGACCCGGCCGTTCGCGCGCACGAGCGAGAACTGAATCGACCCGGTCTCCCTGCCGCTGAACGCGTACTTCATGATATTGGTGAGCAGCTCGTTGATGATGATCCCCAGCGGGAACAGCCGCTTGGGGTCGAGCGGAAAATCATCGATGCGCTTGTCCAGCGCGATGCGGGTGTCGCCCGGGAACTGGGCGACGACCATGTCGATCAGGCTCACGACGTAATTTTTCACCTGAATATCCTGATACCCGGTGCTTAGAAGCAGCTTGTCATAGAGGATGCGCATGCTGTCGACGCGGCCGATGGCGTCCTGCAGCGCCGCGGCGGCCTCGGGGTTGGCGATCGATCGCAGGCGCAGGGATAAAATCCCGCTGATGGAGGCGATGTTGTTCTTGATGCGGTGATGGACCTCGCGCAGCAGGACCTCCTTTTCCGCCAATTGCCGCTTGATCTCCTCCTCTGCCCGCTTGCGCTCGCTGATGTTGGAAAAGATCGTGGCAAAACCGTTTTCACGCCAGGGAGCGACGGAGATGGCCAAGTGCATGTTTAATGATGCAAAATAGGTTTCGAAATAAATCGGTTTTTTGCTGATGCCCACCCCGGCGTATTCTTCGAAATAGGGCGGTGTCAGAGTGCCATAGGCCTCCGTGGAGAGTTTGCCGATCACTTGTTCGCGCGATACGCCGATGATCTTCAGAAAACGGTTATTGATGTCGATGATGCGGTAGTTGGCGGGTTTCCCTTCCGCAAAGACCAGTTCATGAAGGGCCACGCCCTCGTCCATATTATCAAATAGCGAATGGAAGTGTGCCTCACTCTCGCTCAACGCTTTGAGCGCAGCCTCTCTTTGGGATTCCGCCCGCTTGCGGTCGATGGCGATGGCGATCTGACCAGCCGTCGATTCCAGTAGTATCACGTCACCCTGGGAATAGGCGCTGCCGTCGTTGTAGTCCTGGATGACCATGACGCCGATGGCCCTGTCCCGGATACGCAGCGGCACGCCCAGCCAGCATTTGGGCGCGGTCCCCCATACCCGGTTCCGGCCTGATGCGTAACGCTCCCCCAGCTGCGCTTCATCCAGCAGCAGCGGTTTCTTCGTGCGCAGCACTTCGACCGTGAGCGATTGGGGATCGTCCGTCTTGATGACCTCGTCGCTGCTGGTGTCCTTCTCATCCCGGTAGTAGGGAAATTTCAGGACCTGGCTGTCGTCCATCAGCAGCGCGATGAAAAAGTTGTTCGCCGGCACGATGCCGGCAATGAGGCCATGGATGCGCGGGTACAATTCGTCGAGATCGCCGGAATCGAACATGGCCTGCGATATCCCGTAGAAAGCCGCCGTGAGCTTTTCCGAGCGCTTGATCTCGGTGATGTCCTCGACGATCCCGTCATAATACAGGGTTTTCCCCTGGGCGTCGCGGATGGCCCGGGCGCTTTCCCTGACGATGATCGTGGTCCCGTCCTTGCGCTTCCAAACGGATTCCAACCCCATGACCTCGCCGTCCTTTTCGATTTTGGCAACGAACTGGGTGCGGGGATAAGAAGGTTCGAAGCCTGTTTTATTAAGGTCTTTGTCCCCGAGATCAGCGAAAGACGAGTAACCGAGCATCCTGATAAGAGCGGGATTGGCCAGATGGATACTGCCATCCGGAGCCGTCCGGTAGATGCCGGCATTGGAATTATCAAAAAAAGAATGGAACCGCTCCTCGCTCTCCCGCAGCGACTCGAGCGCATCCGTTCCTCGATGCTCTTTCCTCTTTTCCTTTGCTTTCGCCTCAAAAAGCTTGAAGACCATCTTGATCAATGCCTGGAACACCGTAGCGCTGGAGTTCTTCACCACGTAGCCATAGGAGGTGATCTTCTCGGTCCTGGCGACGATCTCGGGTTCGGTATGGCCTGACAGGAAGACTATGGGCAGGTCGTGCCGCTGCAATATCATGGCGGCGGCCTCGGTGCCGTCCATGCCCGCTCCCAGGTCGATGTCCATGAGGATCAGGTCGATGTCGGGAGTTTGGGCGACGGTGGCGACGGCTTCTTCACCGCTTCCCGCTATGATGACGTTATAGCCGAATTTTTCCAGGGTCATTTTTTCGGCCATGGCGATGATCGCTTCGTCTTCCACAAGCAGGATCGTTTTCTGCTTCACACTTTCCATAGCTTCTCCCTCCAGTACCCGCCGCCTCCCCGCAGCCGGCGCCAGCTCGAATCCCCTGGCCGGGTCAGTGCCTGGATCCGTATATTTTAACTATATCTGAAATCGGTTTTCTGTTCAAGGGAATGGGCGGCGCCACCTGCACCTGGCGCCTAGTTCCAACCGTGTCGCGGTTGTAATCGGTGAGCTATTCGGTTACGATTATAGGGGTCGAAGAAGGAGGCAAAAATGAGCACGATCATCAGCAATTCCAAAAATAGAAAGGCCAAGCTGAAGGAGCTTATACTCAAGCTGCACGCCGGCCACGGCGAGGAGAATGTCAGGCAGGAGCTGCTGCAGAGCCTGGCCGGCATCCCTTACGGCGAGGTGGTCGAGGTGGAGCAGGAGCTGATCGGCGAGGGATTGCCCGAAACCGAGGTGTTGAAGCTCTGCGACGCCCACTCGGCGGTGCTGCACGGGCGCGTCGACCTGAGCGGCCAGAAGCCGGTGCCGGAGGGTCATCCGGTCGATGTCTTCCGCCGGGAGAACGCCGAACTGCGCAAGGTGACGGCGCAGGCCCGCCAAGCGCTGGCCGCGATCGAAAAAGGCGAGGATGACGCGGACCAAGCCAAGCTGCTGCTGCGCGGCCTGTTCAACCAGCTGTTCGATGTCGACAAGCAT
Organism: Candidatus Aminicenantia bacterium; assembly: GCA_041738575.1. GTDB lineage: Bacteria > Acidobacteriota > Aminicenantia > UBA2199 > UBA2199 > UBA2199. The sequence goes on along the minus strand of JBGSPO010000206.1, from coordinate 1,045 downwards.
TACCAGCGCAAGGAGTACCTGCTGTTCCCGTTCCTGGAGAAACTGGGCGTCACCGGCCCGCCCAAGGTGATGTGGGGCAAGCACGACGAGATCCGCGAGCTGCTCAAGGGCGGCATCGAGGCGCTGCAGGTCGCCGAGGCCGACCGCGAGGAGCTGCTGGCCGTGGCCGCCATGCTGCTGAATCCCGCCCTGCAGGGGATCGACGACATGACGACCAAGGAGGAGGAGATCCTGCTGCCCATGGCCCTGGACAAGCTGGGCGAGAACGACTGGCTGGAGATCGCTGGCCAATCTGGCCAATTCGGCTTTTGCCTCTTCGATCCCCCGAATTGGCCACCCCGAGCTGCTAGGGACTCCGCCGCCGAGGAGGTGGCGGAAAAGCCACGCCCTGCCGCTTCGGCAGAGGACCATGCAGCGAGGGGGGCGCAAATCCAATTACCCTCAGGCAGCTTCTCTCTTGAAGAACTCCTTGCCATCCTCAACACCCTGCCCGTGGACATGACCTTCGTCGACCGCAACGACAAGGTCAAGTACTTCTCGCAGGGCAGCGAGCGCATCTTCCAGCGCAACCGCGCCATCCTGCGCCGCGACGTGCGCCATTGCCACCCGCCGGCCAGCGCCCACATCGTGGAAAAGATCATCGAGGACTTCAAGAGCGGGCGGGAGAGCCGCGCCCCGTTCTGGATCCGGATGGGCGGCAAGTTCGTGCACATCGAGTACTTCGCCCTGCGCGATGAGAAGGGAGAGTATTTGGGTACCCTGGAAGTATCGCACGACGTGGAGCGCTACCGCCGGCTCGAGGGCGAGCGGCGCATCCTCGCTTACGGGAAGTGAGCCGTGGGCGACGAGCTGCTGATCACCCCGAAAACCAAGGTGCTGCAGCTGCTGGAGGCCTACCCGCAGCTGGAGAGTGTCCTTATCGGCATGGTCCCGGCCTTTAAAAAGCTGCAGAACCCGGCGCTGCGCCGGACCGTGGCCAAGGTCGCCTCGCTGCAGCAGGCGGCCGCCGTCGGCGGCGTCAAGACCGAGGAACTGATCAACCGCC
>JBGSPO010000140.1:0-6771 GCA_041738575.1 Candidatus Aminicenantia bacterium | reverse complement strand
GCGCGCCGCCGATGGCGTGGGCGCGTAGACCCAGCGGCAGCGGTTGAAGAAGGCAGCCAGCGAGCGCTGTGAGGGTCCGGTGAGAAAGGCCAGGCGAAAATATCTCATATACGAGGCGAAATCGGTATGGTAGGTGGCGACCGCGGGCAGCCGGCGTTCCTGGGCGTAGCGCAGGAACGCTCGGCCTGCCATGTCCGCCACGGCGATGTGCAAGAGATCGGGACAAAAGCGGTCCAGCTGGCGCAACGTCTCGTTCCCCGGCATCGCAATGCGATAGGCCGGATAAAGCGGCAGCGGCAGGGAAGGAACGGTGAAGTGCGTCACCCAGTTCTCCCCTGACATTGGGGCCCGGTCGTAACTCCACACTCCGACCTGAATGCCGTCCGTCTGCAGCGAGCGGACCAACTGGTGCAGGCTGCGGGTGGCCCCGTCCTGGTTCTCCTTGAACGCACCGGCATATAGAGCGACGCGCATGGGCGCCTCCTGGTTTATAGATTTTTCAAGAACTCGGCCGCGGCCAGTCCCAGGAAGAGAATGGCCAGCCCAAACAGAAGAAAGCGCGGCAGCCGGCGCAGCTTGTTCTCAAGGATGACCGGCAGCCGGCCGCGCAGGCGGGCGAAGAGGAACCGCAGTAGGGCGAGATAGCCGAAATAACCGAGAAAAACGGTGATGAAAAATAACATCAGCCAGCCCGGGCCGTGAGGAACTCCCCAGCCAAGGCCGCGCAGGACGGCCAAGGCCGCTACCCAGGATCCGAAGGTCAAGGGATAGGATGCGCTGAGAAGCGCGCCCAGCCAGAACCGGGAAAGGCGCTTGCCATTTTCATGCCGGCGCCGGCGTCCGCCTGCCTCGCCCGTGTCGCGCCAGGCCAGAAAAAAGCAGACCAGCGCCGCGAGAGAAAAAAGAGGGCCCTGGTGCCGGGAATAAGCGATTCTCAGCCATGGCTGAAGGCCGGTAAGCGCGGCCATGGCCCAGGCGGCGTTGGCGGAAGCGACACCCGCGGCCAGCGACCATGCCTGGTGGTGGCGTTTCAGCGCCGTGAGGCGCAGCATTTCCAGGCTGCTTGGACCCAGCGGGAAACCGAAGGCAAATGCGCCGGCGAAAGAGCCCAGGTAGAACATGGTTCCCGAAAGTTCGTTCATGATCCGGTCATCATGAAGGGCGGAGGTTAATCCGGTTTTTGTTTTCGGTTAAAAAGAGGTTAAACAGGCGTTCATGAAGAAAACCGGGATTTCACCGGAATTTCATCGTAAATTCATCAACTTGCGCCAAGATGTCGCTTGCCGGCAAGCAACCGGCAGGCAGTTAAGGAGGATGAACATGAAGGAGATTGCCCCCAGCGAACGCGGGCAGGCCGTCGGAGGAGGCGCCGATGTCGCGCGCCGGGTGCGCCCTATGCTGCGCACGCCTGAGGAGGGCCAGGAAATGATCGCCTCGGGCTGGGCCGCCGCTGACCTCCACGTCCACTCCTGGTGCTCCTACGATGTGCCGCCTGTGGCGCAGAACGACCCGTTGCGCCTTTACGAGAAGGCGTTGCGTTCAGGAATGAGCTTCGTCACCTTCACCGACCACGACACCATGGATGCCTACGATCGCGTCGGCTGGACACGCGAGCGAGTCGTGCCCGGAGTGGAGATCAAGATCCTCGATTGCCGGCGCGTGGGCCATACCGTGCACGTCAATGTCTACGGGCTCGACCGCAAGGCCTTCGGAGAACTCGAGGACCTGGCTGCCTGCGGAAACATCGAGGCCTTCGTCGAGGCCCTGCGCTCCCTTTGCCTTCCTTACAGCTACAATCATCCCTTCTGGCACGAACCTTACGAGAAGCTGAATGTCCGCGAAGTGTTCAATCTGATGTCGCTGTTCCCGGTATTGGAATACAACATGGGCCGGGTGCTGCCCCTGAACCTGATCGCCGCCGACGCCTCCCGCCGGCTGGGCAAGGGGCTGGTCGGCTCCACCGACACTCATTCCGGCCGCATCGCCGAGGCTTATACACTGGCCTGCGGCGCGACCTTCGGCGAGTTCATGTCAGAAATCGCCGCCGGCCACTCGCTGGTAGTGGCGCAGGATCTCACCCTCGACCGCCTAGCCGCCGAGGTGTTCGACCGCCTGCGTTGTCTGTTCGAGCTGGAGCGCTGGGAATTCGCCAAGCCCGGCTTCAACATGGAGACGGGCATCGCCCTGTTGGACGAGCACCTGCAGCCGCTCCTCCTTGATCCGGCGCGGAAGAACAGCCGCCTGAAGAAGGTCCTGCGCTGGGTGATGACCGGAGTGGCCGGTTCACGCATCCCGCACTCCCTTTACATCCGCTCGCAGAACCTCATGGCCGAGAGCATCCGCCAGTGCCAGCCGGCGTGACGTGCCCTTGGGCAGGCGGCCGCGTGCTCCGGGTTATGTTAACCAATTTTTCATTCTTTCATTATCCAGGATTAACACTATTTTAATAGACTTCAGGCGAGGAAGAAAATGATCAAAATCGCCTTTCTGTCGCTAACGGTCTTCTCGTTGGTTGTCTATGGCGTATTTCTGGCCTTCACCCTGCGCTTCCGGCCCAGGAAGGAGGCGCGGATCGACCTGGGTTCACGCTTTCCTCGCGTCACCATTCTCAAGCCGCTGAAGAACCTGGTGGATGATCTTGCCGAAAACCTGGAATCGTACTTCACCCTGGACTACCCGAACTACGAGATCATCTTCGGCCTGGACACCCTGGATGACGTCTCCCTGCCGCTGATCCGCTCCCTGCAGTCGCGTTTTCCCGATGTCCCGGTCACCGTCATGGCCACGGGCCATTCTGATGCCGAGAATCCCAAGATCTTCAAGCTGGCAAGGATGGAGACGGCCGCCACCGGCGACCTGCTCTGGGTTACCGACGCCAATACCCGGGTCACCGCCGACACCCTGAACTACTTGGAGCAGGAATGCCGGCGCTCCGGGGCCCAAGTCCTGTTCTCGCCCATCCGCGGGGTGGGGAGCCGCACCCTGGCCAGCCTGATGGAGAACATGAGCCTGAACCTGTTCACGTCGGGCAATATTCTCACCGCCTGGAAGATGTTCGGCCAGCAGATCATTGTCGGTAAGTCGATGCTCATCGAGAAGGCTGCCCTTACGCACTTCGGCGGCTTCAGCTATTTTTCCGAGTTCCTGGCTGAGGATTTCGTGATCGGGGAAGCCTTCGAAGACGGCGGCTTCAAGCTGGCCTGCAGCTCCGTCTGGATCGACAACGTCAGCTGCTCGACGACGACGCGCGCTTTCTTCCGGCGCATGGTCCGCTGGGCCAAGCTGCGCCTGCGACTCAAGCCGGGTTTCTATGTCATGGAGGTGCTGCTGAATCCTGTTGCCCTCTCCCTGGCCCTGCCGCTGTTCTGCCCGGCCCGGGGCTGGCTCCTCCTGGCCGCTGTCATGGCGGCGAAAGCAGCGATCGAATTTGCAAGCTATCGCGTTCTCACCTGGCGTTCCGGAGAGCCGCTGCTTCATCTTGCGCTGCTGCCGCTGGTCGTGATCCTGAAGGACCTTATCCTTTTGGCCGTCTATTTTGTCCCATTCTTCAGCCGGACTATCGTCTGGCAGGGAGGCGGGATCACCATCGGCCGCCGCACGCGCATTGGCGGTCATCGGGAACGCCTGGCCTTCGAAGGCGCCTGAGCATGCGAACGGCAGGGGCCTGGGTGGTTTCGGTCCTGATGGGACTGGGGCACCTGCGCGCCGCCTATCCGCTCCGAGAAATCGCCCACGACGGCATCATTCTCTACGGCTCCAGGCGCTCGACGCCACCGAGGGAATACCGCATATGGCGCCGGCTGCGCAAAATATATTACTTTTCCTCCAATGTGGGCAAGGTGCCCATCCTGGGAAAGCCTTTGCTGAACCTGTTGCTGGCCATTCAGCGCATTCAACCCTATTACCCGCGCCGCGACCTCTCCGGACCGAACACCGCTGTCTGCTACCTCAATCGGCTGATCGTCCGCAAGGGGCTGTGCTCCGGTCTGCTGGAACGCCTGGATGGGGTCGCCCTGCCGCGCGTCCACTCGTTCTTTGCCACGGCCTTGGCCGCCGCCCGCCGGCCGGGCCCGGCCGAAGACTACCTGCTGATCTGCGACAGCGACATTAACCGCGTGTGGGTGCCGCGCGATCCGCGCGCCGGGCGGCTCAAGTACCTGGCGCCTTGCACCCAGGTGCGCAATCGGCTGCTGGCTTATGGCGTTCCCTCGGAGCGCATCTTTTTGGCCGGGTTTCCCCTGCCCAAGGAGAACATCGGCAGCCGAGAACGCCTGGAAGTCTTGCGCGAGGATCTTTTTCAGCGCCTGCTGCGCCTTGACCCCAAGCGCAAGTTTTTCTCCTACCACCTGCGCTCGGTGCTGGGCTGGCTGGATCAGCAGGAGGTGCCGCCAGCCGGACCCGGCCATTTCAATTTAACCTTTGCCATCGGCGGCGCCGGAGCGCAGTGCGAGATGGCGCGGGTCATCCTGCAGAGCCTGAAAGCCGCCGTCGAAGCGAACCGCATCCATGTCACCGTTTCCGCCGGCATCAACGAGCGGGTCTACGAGCGCCTGCTGGGATTCATCAACCGCCTGAACCTGGGCGGGGAAGTGGAGAACGGCCGTATCGGGCTTGTCTATGATCGCGATGTCTATGCTTACCTGGAGAAATTCAACCGCGTCCTGCGCTCGACCGATGTGCTGTGGACCAAGCCCAGCGAGCTTTCATTCTATTGCGCCCTGGGCATCCCCATCCTGATGGCCCCGCCCATCGGCATCCAGGAGGAATTGAATCGCTGCTGGCTGCGGGAGATCCATGCGGGCGTGGAGCCGGCAGGCCCCCTGCCCTGCACCCATGAATGGCTGTTCGACCTGCTGGAAAACGGCCGGTTGGCCGAAGCGGCATGGGACGGATTCCTTAAAGCCCGCAAGTTGGGGACTTACAAGATCGAGGAACTCATCCGCACCGGCGCCTGCAGCGAAGGGAGTTCGCCGCTCGAGCAATAAATACGACCGTTACGGATCCTATTCGCGTTCATTGGATCCACAGGAACTTGCCAGGGAGAATCGAGGCTTCATTCCGCTCGCTGAATGCGGTCGTTTCCCGGGAATCGAATCCTGCCGGCGCTGACGGGAACCATCCCGATCCTCTCCAATGCCGCTGGGAAGCGAGACGCCCGGGAACTTGACAAAAAAACCATAGTTGGTAAAATGACTATTGTTCCAGCCTGCAAAATCCACTTTCAATTCAGCGCAATTCGAAAAGAGGAGGATAAGGTGGCAAAAAAAAATCGGGTGTTATCGGGGACCGTTCTCTGCCTGCTGCTGGTTCTGGTGCTGGGCGGCTGCAGCCGGGAGAACCGCCAGGCAAGTTCTCTTCAGATCAAGGGCTCGGACACCATGGTCAACCTGGGCCAGGCCTGGGCCGAGGCTTTCATGAAGATGTATCCCAAGGTTTCCGTGGCCGTCACCGGCGGCGGCTCGGGCACCGGCATCGCCGCCATGCTCTCCAGGACCTGCGATATCGCCGAACTCTCCCGCGAACTCAAGCCTGAAGAGATCGCCATGGCCAAGGAGAAGGGCTTCGATCCCCGGCAGATCACCGTGGCCCTGGACGGTTTGGCCGTGGTGGTCCATCCCGCCAACCCCCTGTCGCAGTTGACCATGGAGCAGCTGGCCGCCATCTTCTCCGGCAAGGTCACGAACTGGAAGGAGATCGGCGGCGACGACCTGGCCATCGTGGTCCTGTCGCGCGAGGTCAACTCCGGCACCCATGTCTATTTCAAGGAGCACGTGCTGCGCGGCACGGGGAGCGAGGGCCAGGTGGAATTCGCCGCCAACGCCCTGATGCTGTCGAGCTCCCAGGCCATCGCCGATGAAGTGGCCCAGAACCCCGGGGCCGTCGGCTATTACGGCATGGGCTACATCTCCCCGCGCGAGAAGGCGCTGGCCATCGCCAAGGACGCCGGTTCGCCCTATGTGCAGCCGACCATCGAGAACGTGGTCAGCCAGGCCTATCCCATCTCGCGCCCGCTGCTCATGGTCACGCGCGGCCAGCCCCAGGGCCCGGTTGCCGACTTCCTCGGTTTCGTCCTCAGCCCGGAAGGACAGAAAATCGTGAAGGAAATAGATTTCGTGCCGGTTAAAAATAACTGACACGCGATGACCCCCAACCGCCTGCGCAAGCTCAAAGAATGGTCAATCGAGAAGGCCATTCTGCTCAGCGGGCTCTTTTCCGTCATTTTCGTCCTTTTAATATTCCTGTTCCTGCTCCGCGAGGGCTTCTCGCTGTTCCGCGGCGTGAGCGTGGGCGACTTCCTCTTCGGCAAGAGCTGGTACCCCATCTCCGAGCCGCCGCGCTTCGGCATCCTGCCGCTCATCCTCGGTTCGCTGCTGGTGACGCTGGGCGCGGCCGCCATTTCGATCCCCATCGGCATCGCCGCCGCCCTGTACATCGCCGAGATCGCTCCCGGCCGGCTCAAAGAGGGGCTGAAGGCCGGCATCGAGCTCCTGGCGGCCATCCCCTCGGTGGTCATCGGCTTCATCGGCATGATCACCCTCGGCCCCTGGATCAAGAACCTCTTCCACATTCCCACCGGGCTGACCGCCCTGACCGGTTCGGTCACCCTGGCCTTCATGGCCATGCCGACCATCGTTTCCATCGCCGAGGACGCCATCACCGCCGTGCCGCGCCAGTATCGCGAAGCGGCGATCGCCATGGGGGCCACGAAATGGCAGACCACCTGGCGCATCGTGGCCCGCGCCGCCCGGCCGGGCATGGTCGCCGCTGTCA
>JBGSPO010000108.1:0-10920 GCA_041738575.1 Candidatus Aminicenantia bacterium | reverse complement strand
GGCCCCCATCAGCAGGCCGCCGGCGCTGCCGCCCGAGGCGAAGAGCTTCGCCGGCGATGTGTAGCCGCGGCGCACCAGGTATTCGGCGCAGGAAATGAAGTCGGTGAAGGTGTTCATCTTCTTGAAGAGCTTGCCGTCGTCGTACCAGGAACGGCCCATTTCCTGGCCGCCGCGGACATGGGCGATGGCGAAGATGAAGCCGCGGTCGAGCAGGCTGAGGCGCACCGTGCTGAAGGACGGGTCCATGGACGCGCCGTAGGAGCCGTAGCCGTACAGGAGCAGCGGCGTGCCGGCGCCCTTGGGCGTGTCCTTGCGATAGACCAGCGAGACCGGGACCAGCGTGCCATCGTAGGCCGGGGCCATGAGCCTCTCGCTGGCGTACGCATCGGGATCGTAGCCGCCCAGCACCTCCTGGCGCTTGAGCAGCTTGCGCTCGCGGGTCTTCATGTTGAATTCGTAGACCGAGGACGGCGTGGTCAGCGACGTGTAGTTGAAGCGCATCAGGTCGCTGGCCGGCTCGGCGGTGAAAGCGGGATGGGCCATGAAGGCCTGCTCGGGGAAATCGATCGTGTAGCCCTGCGCATCGCCCCAGGGCAGGACGCGGATCCGGGTCAGGCCGGAGCGGCGCTCGCTCAGGACGAGGAAATGGTTGAACAGCTCGAAGTCCTCCAGCAGGACGTCGGGGCGATGGCCGACGAGCTCTCGCCAGTGCTCCCTGCCGGTCTTGTCCTCGCCGGCTTCCATGAGCCGGAAATTGACGGCCCCGTCGTTGGTCAGCACGTAAAAGCGGCCGGCGAGGTGATCGATGCTGTACTCCAGGCCGCGCACCCGCTCCTGGAAGACGGCGAAATCGCCCTGGGGCCTGGCGGCGTCGAGAATGCGGTATTCGTCGCTCAGGGTGCTGCGGCTGGCCAGGATCAGGTACCGACGCGAACGGCTCAGGCCGATCCCCACGTCGAACGTCTCGTCCTTTTCCTCGAAGACAAGGGCATCGCCGGCGGCCGGGGTCCCCAGCCCGTGGCGCATGACCTTGTAGGCGCGCAGGGTTTCCGGATCGATCACCGGGTAAAAGACCGTGCGGCTGTCCGCGGCCCAGGCCATGCGCCCGGCCGTCATCCTGATCTCCTCCGCATGGTCCTTCCCGGTCCTCAGGCTGCGGAAGCGCAGGCGGTACTGGCGGCGCGAGACCGTGTCCACGCTGTAGGCCAGGGTGGCGTTATCGGGGCTGACCGCGAACGACCCGATATGGAAGTATTTCCCGCCGGCGGCCATGCGGTTGCCGTCCAGCAGCACCTGCTCGGTTCCCTTCATGGACTTTTTTTTGCGGCAATAGACGGGATATTCCTTGCCTTTCTCGAAGCGGGTGTAGTACCAGAAGCCATTCTCGAAATACGGCACCGACATGTCGCTTTGCTGCACGCGGCCGACCATCTCTTTGTAAAGCGCCGCGCGCAGCCCGGCGGCAGGCTTCATCACGGCGTCGGTGTAGGCGTTCTCCGCCTGCAGGTAGGCGATGACTTCGGGATTTTCCCTCTGGTTCAGCCAGTAGTATTCATCGTTGCGCGCGTGGCCGTGCATGGTCAGCTCCCGGGGGACTATTTTGGCCACCGGGGGCTGCGGCAGCGGCTCGTCCGCGGCCAGCGCCGCGGCCGGGAATGACCAGGCCAGCAACATGACGACGGCGATCTCAAGAACATGCTTTCTCATGGGTTCTCCTTGGGGTTTCGCCCCGATTATACAAAATATCAAAAATCAACTCCAGCCGCCGGGAGAAAAGAATTCGGCGTAGGCGCTGGCCAGGGGTCAAAAATTCATCGCTTGTTGATTTTAATCAAGAAACCCGCTATAACTGTCACGATGGAAAACGATGAGACCTTTCTCGTCCGCGATTACTGGGCCGCGGATTACCCCCACGTGGCTGATATCTGGGAGCGGACGGGCATCAGCACCCCGGGGCGGGGCGACACGGCCGAGGTGATCGAGAATACCCTGCGCCGCAACGGCCGCCTGCTGGTGCTGGTCGACAAGGCCAGCGACACCGTGATCGGCACTTCCTGGCTGACCAACGACGGCCGTCGCCTCTACCTGCACCATTTCGCCATCGACCCGAAATTCCAGGGGGCGGGATTGTCCAAGCCGCTGCTGCGAGAATCGCTGAAGATCGCCAGGGAGATCGGCCTGCAGGTCAAGCTCGAGGTGCACGAGGAGAACGGGCGGGCCATCCACTTCTATGAAAAAGCCGGCTTCAAGCGCCTGGGCGACTACGACATCATGATCATCCGCGACCTGAGCGAAATAAAAGAATAATGGTTCGTCCAGATCCCGGATGTCCCAATTTGGGACAGGGCAACAACGCTTAAAAGCAAGAACTGACAAGGCTTTTTATCTTAAACAGTCGAATTGTCCCAAAATGGGACAAACCAGCAGCAACATCTTTAAACCTAATCCCAATCTGCTTTTCCAGGTATTTTTCTTAGTGGCTGTGTCCCAAAATGGAACAGAGCTACGGCGTTCGGAACCGTCGCTGAAATTGAAGTAGAATCCAAAACCATTGTCAGTAAACATTTTTGGGGGGGGAAAGCAAGTTTTGGCACAGAAATTGCATTGATTTTACTTGAATAAAAAAAAGACAGGTAAATTGACATTGCAGGCAAATATTTTGCAAGATACGAACATGGGGAGCACTATTCTGCTTTCGATGCGAGAGAGATCATGAAATGTTTTATCCGCATGCCGGTTTCAATCCAACATTCAAGGAGAGAACTATGAAAAAATTGGCATTATTCATTGTAGTCGGATTATTAATGCAAGCCTTACCAGTAGGAGCCAGATAAACCTGCTGCATGAATTTGCCGGGGGTATTGACGATGGAGCATATCCAAATGGAGACCTGATCCTTTCCGGCACTACCTTTTATGGAATGACCTGGTACGGAGGCGAGGGGTTTAATGGAACAATATTCAAGATTGAGATTGATGGCACTGGTTTTACCCTGCTACACGAATTTGCGGGCGGCGCTGACGATGGGGCGCGGCCCAATGGATCTCTTATTCTTTCCGGCACTACCCTCTATGGTATGACTTGGCATGGTGGCGACAGTGACATGGGTACGATATTTAAGATTGATACAGATGGCGAGGGTTTTGCCCTTTTGCACGAATTTGGTGGTGGCACTTACGATGGCAAATTCCCAAATGGCTCCTTGATTATTTCCAATTCTACCCTTTATGGAATGACCATTGAGGGTGGCAGCATGAACATGGGAATAATATTCAAGATAGATGCGGATGGCAGCGACTTTATTCTTCTACACGATTTTTCCGGTGGTGCAAACGATGGCAGCCAGCCATTCGGATCACTCCTCTTATCCGGCTCGACCATTTATGGCATGACGATTGGCGGCGGTGACAATCAAGCAGGTACAATATTCAAGATAGATATGAATGGCAGCGGATTCGCACTATTGCATGAATTCTCCAGCTATGCAACCGGCAGGGCAAATCCAGAAGGCTCCCTGACCCTCCTTGATTCGACGCTCTTCGGTATGACCAAGTTTGGCGGCGATAAGGATATGGGCGTAATATTTAAAATTGATGCCAATGGCACAGGTTTTGCCCTGCTGCACTCATTTGCCGGTGGCCTTTCCGATGGAGCGTATCCAAAGGGATCATTGCTCCTCTCCGGCTCGACTCTCTATGGAATGACCCAGCCAGATGATGCATTTAGTAATGTTGGAACGATCTTCAAAATTGGAATTACTGGATCAGGTTTCGCCCTGTTGCACTCATTTGCTGATGGGACTGATGACGGTGCCTGGCCATTTGGATCCATGATCATTTCGGACTCGACCCTCTATGGCATGACCCCTGGTGGTGGCGATCGGGGTCTGGGAGTGATTTTTTCCCTGCCGCTGTCAAGCATCACAGTAACCTCGCCCAACGGCGGCGAGAGTTGGAACAGCGGAACCAACCATGACATCACCTGGACTTCGACCGGCCCCATGGCCAGGGTGCGGATCGAACTTTCGCTCGACAATGGCTCCAGCTGGGACCTGGTTGTCGCCGGCACCGCCAACGACGGCCGTTTTGCCTGGACCGTCCCTAACACTCCTTCCAGCCGGTGCCGGATCAGGATCAGCGATGCCGCCGATGCAGCCGTCAGAGACACCAGCAGAGCCGTGTTTTCCATCATCAACGCCCCCCCGCAAGCTAAAATCCTCAGCCCTGAAAACGGCGCCTCGGTTTACGGGGTGGTAACCGTCAAGGCCAATGCGACCGACGATACGGGAATTGCCCGGGTCGAATTCTACGTTGATGGCATACGGAAAGGGCAGGCTGCAGCAGCGCAGGCAGATTCCAAGCAGCCCGGTCATTCTCCAGGGACGATCGACAATCTGAAAATGGCAAAACAAGCATTTTTGAATACCATCGATCTGGATCCGGGAGTCAATGTTTTCGTCGGGAATTCTCAATATACATTCACCTGGAACACCCTGGACGCCTCCAAGGGTGCGCATGTTCTGCGGGTTGTGGCTTATGACGAAGCTGGAACCATGGGGTCGGACAGCGTAACCGTCCATGTGCTAAAAGTGAGCCTGAACCTGCAGGTCGAACGGCGAGACATCAAGGCTTTCAGCATTTTGCGCCAATATGCCCAGATCCTGTGCACGGTTGAAACTTCCGGCCTCCAGGTAGCCCGGTACAATATCATGCGCCGCAAGGGCACTGCTGATTTTTCATTACTCGGAACGATCGCTCCCTCCGAACTGCAAAACAACCAGATCCATCTGCAGGACAAGTATCTGGAAAAAGACAGCACATATTCCTATCGAGTCGAGGCCTGCGACGCCTCGGGACAGTTGATCGGAATATCCATGGAAAGGTCAATATAGTGGAGTCGAAATGAAAATGAAACCTGCAACAAAAAACAGCTTTCGGTCAATGTTCCTTCTGGTATGCTTGCTTACATTTTTTAGCGTGTGCTGCCTCGGTGAAGAAACAGCAACTCGCAGGAACATGGTCACGGTTGGCGCAGGCCTTTTCCGCAGTGCAAATGCCGATTATCGTTCGGTCTACGGCCAATCGACATTCATGCCTGAAATCAAAATCTCGCGCCTGGTTTATGGGGGCATTGCCATCTGGGGCAGTTTCGGCTGGATTGCCAACAATGGATTTATCGAAGAAGTGGATGAAAAAACCCATATCCGCCAGACCATGCTCAGCCTTGGACTTGGGTTTATGCAAAAATTGAGTGCTCCATTGCGCTTGCGCGGGGAGCTTGGCCTGGCGCACATTTCCTTCAAGGAAGAGGCTCTGGATGTGATCCAGAAAGGTTCGGGAATGGGCTGGAATATCGGGATTGATCTTGATTATCGCATAAATAACAAAATGTTTGTGACACTGACAAGCTCATACAGCCAGGCCAGTGATGAGGTGGAAGCGGGCAAAATCGAGCTGGGGGGATTGCAAATTGGCGCTGGCCTCGGTTTCATTTTTTAAAAGAAGCGATATACACGGTCGTTGCCTTTGCCACCGTCTACTCCACAATTTACTATATCCACTCCTTCGACGGCAAGCTGCTGGCCGAGTATGATGCCAACGGCGCCTGTGTGAAGGATTATATCTACATGGGTAATAATCTCCTCGCTGAGTATTACCCCGCCACCGGCAAGACCTACTATTACACCTCCGACCAGATCAACTCCACGCGCATAATAACCGATGGTTCTGGGTCTGTTGTTTACTCTGCCGAGTTCGATCCCTATAGCGGCCCCTCGAAGCAATAGCGCGTGTGGTTTTATTTTCCCCTGCCCAGGCGCCGCACCGCTTCGTGATAAACGATCATTTCCCGGCGCGGGCCGATGGCGATCACCTTGACCACGATCTCCTTTTCCATAACCGTGTAAACGATGCGGATCCTTTTTTTGTCGGCGTATAATTTGTAATACCCGGTCAGGTCGATCCCGGCCTTGTTGCCCAGGTGCTCCCCCTTGTAGGGATTGCTCTCCAGTTGCTTGAGCAGCTTGGCCACCTGCAACTGCCGGCTCCGGTCCAGGCGATGGAAGTCTTCGCGGGCCTCCTCGATCAGCAGGACACTATAAGGCTTCGTAGCCAATTTTATTTTCCCTCAGAACGTCCTTCAGGGAATGGGTTTTGATTGAATTCTTCCTCTTGTCCACCGCCTCGGCGATATCCATCATCTCGATCCATTCGAAGATCTCCCGCATCTCCTCGTAGGCCTCCACCGGCAGGATCACCGCCTCGATGCGATTGTTCCTGGAAACGACGGCGCGCGACAATGATCTCTCTTGCAACTTCTCCAGGATCGCGCCGAAACGCTTGGCTGCCTCGGTGGCCGAGAATATTTCATTACGGGCATATGCGATCATTATATTACTCCTAATTTTCCGTATTATTATTTTAACCTAATTTCCGTTATTCGTCAACAAGAAGACGATATTCTCTTTTTCATCCCGCTGCGCTATAATTCCAAGCCAATGGAAGCCAACCCATTCAACGAGACGTTCACCATGCCCGCGGCCGGAGAAGACGACAACCCTCGCCGGCGGCTGCTGGCCGTGCTCGAGGAGATGATGGAGACGGCCGGCCGCCATGCCGAAATACTGGGCGTGGGCGTGCGCGACCTGCACGCCAAGGGGCTGACCTGGGTGCTGGCCCGCCTGCATGTCAAGATCACCGACGTTCCCGGGGCCGGGCGAAGCGTGCACATCGCCACCTGGCCATCCGGGCGGCACCGCCTGTTCGCCGTGCGCGAATTCAAGTTGAGCGACGCATCGGGCAACGAGGTCCTGCGCGCCAGCAGCGCCTGGGCCATGATGAACATGGAGACGCGGCGACCCTCGCGCTTGGATCCCCACCTGCCCATTTTCAGCCGCCACCCCGAGCGCATGATCGCGGACGACTTCGCTCCCCTGCCGCCCCCCTGCGCTCAGGCCCCCCGGGCCTCGTACCGGGCCCAGGCCGGGGACATCGATCTCAACGACCACGTCAACAATACCGTCTACCTCGACTGGGCCCTGCGTTCAGCCCCGGAAAGCGCCCGCACCTGGAGACCGCTGTCCCTGGAGGCCGCATTTTTGGGCGAGGCGCGCCTGGGCGACGAGGTCGCCTGTTACACCGAGACTGGGCGCGGTGCAGGCGGTTCCGCCCTGCTGCAAAGCCTGCGGGACGCGGCATCCGGCCGCGAACTGACCAGGCTGCGGACCTATTGGCAAACCGGATCAAGTTCAGAAAAAACAATCTAAGGAGGGACAAATGGGATTCGCCAAGGAATTCAAGGCCTTCGCCATGCGAGGCAACGTCATGGACATGGCCGTGGGCATCGTCATCGGCGTTGCTTTCGGGAAAATAGTCACTTCGCTGGTCAACGACATCATCATGCCTCCCATCGGGGTGCTGATGGGCGGCGTGGATTTTTCCCACCTGGCCGTCACGCTCAAGGCCGCCGCCGGCAGCGAGCCGGCCGTGGCCCTGAAGTACGGCGCCTTCCTCAGCACCATCCTCGACTTCCTGATCGTGGCTTTCGCCATCTTCATGGTCATCAAGGGCCTGAACGCCCTGAAGCGGAAAAAGGAGGAGGCGCCGCCCGCGCCGCCCCCGGTCCAGGAAATGATCCTGCGCGATATCCGTGATATCCTGCGCAGCAAGGGAGAGAAGATTCTTTAGTAATTAGTAAGTAGTAATTAGTGATTAGATAAGAAAAAGCAAAGGCGATTCCTTCTAGATTGATCAGTCTTATTGTAATCAAGAATTACGAACCTGATAATGACTGAATCTGGTTCGGAAATATAATGCCTTGTTTTTTTTCTTAACCAATCACCAATCACTAATCACTAACCACGAACTTGATAGGAACGGCGATATCCGAATCCCGCCATATCTCGGCTTGTTCGCGCCCGTGGTCATCATTGCGGTTCGAGCCGATGCCGTAAAGAGCTTCCTGTTCCCGGCTGAAGCGGAAAGGCGCGCCGCTGAAGGGATCACGCTCCTTGGCGGCGGCGAGCAGCCCCAGCAGCGCCGCTTCGTCCAACTTGCTTCCGGCACCAGCCATTCGCCGGGCCCGGGCCAGCAGGCGGACCAAATCGTAGCGGGCATGCAATTCGTGGCTGCGGTAGACGTAGTGCCTCAGGATCGGCCAGGTGTAAGGCATGGCCGAGCGCACCATCATTTTTCCCAGCGGATTGCGCAGCCACCAGAAGGAGGCGTCCCCGGCCGGGACCGGCGTCCGCCGCGAGGACGGGCGTGCTTCCCGGTTCCACCTCCAGGGGGGCGTCTCCTCCAGTTGCCCGATGCGCTCCCAGGCTGCCCGCAGCATGGCGACGGTTTCATTCTCCTTGATGAAAAAGGCGGCCAGGGCATGAACGACGGTGAAAACGCGCGCCCCGGAGAGGGCCACGAACCTTTCCATGGCGTAAAACGCGGCCGGCTCGCGGAAATAATCCTTGAGCAGAAAGGGATCGACGACCTTTTCCTCTTTGACCCTGCCGATGGCGCGGCGAAAACTCAGCAAATTGAAGGACCTTACGGCGCCCGTGCCGAAGCGGGCGCTTTCTGCCGGCAACAGATTTTCTTCAACAAGCCGCGCGAAGTCCGGGGGGCAATCCGGGCGGTTGAGCAATGAAGCCAGCGAGCGCAGCGAAAGTTCGACCATGGTCCGGCCCAGGGCATTGACCTCAAAGGTGCCTCCGCTGTCGATGAGACGCAAACCGGCCGCCAGCGCGTCCAGCAGATCGTTCCCGGCCTCGGGCCACAGCCCGTCCATGGCTGCCAGCATCTGCGCGGCGGCAAAAAGCTTGGCCGTTTGCAGGGTCAGCTTCACGCTGCGGGCGGGACACGCCCAGCCCAGGGGGGTAAAATCCTCCAGCTTCCCGGCCCGCAGCACCTGGCGATAGCGTCCGAGCAGCGGCGCGAAGCGCTCCAGCCATGCCGCGACCTGGGTGCGGCGGGCTATGAAATAAGCGCCCGGATCATCGTCCTGGGATTGGGGAAAATACACGTTCAACCCCTGCCAGTGCCGCGCGCTGTCGGCGTTCAGCCGGGCCAGCCAGCGGCCGTATGGCGAACGGAAAAGAGATCTGCCGGACCGCCGCGCGCTGAACAGATCCCGCACCTGGCGGCGGTACCCGGGAGCCAGCGGGTCGGTCCCCGGAGGCTCGGCGAAGCCCCAGACGAGGAAAAAGCCGTTGCCGGGATCCAGGTTCCCGGCGAGCGGCCGACCTGCGGCGGCAACGACCGGGGAGAGAACCCCGGGAGCGGATTCCGGGGCGGAATCAAAAAGGTTCAGAGCGAAGAAAGCGAAGATGAACAGGAGCAGCGCGATGGCACACCCGAAAGCGAGCCGTTTCATGCCGCTCCCTTTTTGCAGGACTAATTGTCCCGCCCCGTTCCCCAGGGGGACGGGTGCACCCGGCCATCCAGGCGGCGCTTGAGCAGGATCTCCTTCAGCTGCAGCAGGTTTTTCACCGCGGAGCCCTTGTAATGGTTGTTGCCGGCCACGAACACCTTCCTGGCCTGCTCCCGCAGCCGGGCCACCACTTCACCCAGACGGCCGAGCTCGGCGGCGGAATAGGAATAATCATAGCGGGCGTCGCGCCCCTGGCCGGAGAACCAATCCTGGTAATTGCGGCCGTGCAGCCGCAGGTAGGCCGTGTCCGGGGTCGTAGCCAGCGCCGTCAGGGGCAGCGATTGGGAGATCTGCGGCTGGTCGATGTTGGCCCAGACCAGGCCGTTCACCCTGAAAAAATCCAGCACCTCTTCCTCGAGCCAGCTCTGGTGGCGGAATTCCACGGCCAGCGGCCAGGAGCGAAAATGCCCGGCCAGCTCGCCCAGGTAGTCCAGGTTGGCCGGCTCGTACTTGAATGAATAGGGGAACTGGGCCAGCAGCCCGGAGAGCTTGCCGGCGGCGTCCAGGGGCTGCAGGCAGCCGCGAAAATCCTCCAGCATGGGCTTGTCCAACCGGCGCTCGTGGGTGAAGGACTGGTGCAGCTTGAGCCAGAAGCGAAAATCGGCAAAGCCGGCGGTCTTGTCCACCCAGCCCCGGGTCAGCTTCTGGGATGGCACGCGATAAAAGCTGGTGTTGACCTCGACGAAATCGAACTGCCCGGCCAGGAAGGCCAGATGGTTGAAGCGGGGCGGCAGTTTCTCGGGATAGACCGTCCCGCGCCAGTCGGCGTAGCTCCAGCCGGCCGGCCCGAAGCACAGTCCTTCAGGACTCGCCATCCAGGACATCCCGCACCTTGGCCAGCAGGTCCCTGACCTGGTAGGGCTTCTGGATGAAGCCGCGCACCCCCAGGGCCATGATCTCGTTCACCTTCTCATTCTGGCTGTAGCCGGTGGAAAAGAGCACGCGCACGTTGGGATCGATCTGTTTCAGCTGCAGGAAGGTTTCGCGGCCGCCCTGGCGGGGCATGACCATGTCCAGGAGAACCATGTCGATGCCGCGGGCCTGCTGGCGGAAGATGGCAGCCCCCTCCGTGCCGTCGGCGGCCAGGAGCACGCGATAGCCGTAGCTGTCCAGGATATCGGCCGCCACCTGGCGGATGGCTTCCTCGTCATCGATGACCAGGATCGTTTCATGGCCGCCGGCCATTTCCCCGTCGGAAACGCATTCCAGGATCTCGGGCTTGCCGCTCAGGGGCAGGTAGATCTTGAAGGTCGAGCCCTGGCCGACCTCGCTGTAGACGTTGATGAAGCCGCCGTGGTTCTTGATCACGCCATAGACCATGGAAAGTCCGAGGCCGGTGCCCTTGCCTTTTTCCTTGGTGGTGAAAAAGGGCTCGAATATCCTCCCCTTGAGGCTGTCGTCCATGCCGACGCCGGTGTCGCTGACCGCGAGCACGGCGAACCATCCCGGCTTGGCATCGGGCTGGTTGCGGGCGTCGCTCTCGCTCAGCCGCGCCAC
>JBGSPO010000050.1:0-4781 GCA_041738575.1 Candidatus Aminicenantia bacterium | reverse complement strand
AGCCGAGGCGCCGCGGAAAACCGGCCGGACCAGGGAAGAGCGCCGCCAGGAGGCGGAGGACCGGAACCGGCGCGGCTCGATCAAAAAAGATCTCGCCGGGGAACTCCATGGTCTGGAGGAGGAGATCGTGAAGCTGGAGGAGCTCAAGTCCCGGGACCAGGCGCTGCTCTGCGATCCCGAGGTGCTGCAGGATTCCCCGCGCATCAAGGCCCTGATGAAGGAGCTGAAACAGGCCGAGCGCCAGCTGGAGACCATGCTTCCCCGCTGGGAAAAGCTGATGCATGACCTGGAAGAGCTCGAAGCGAAATAGAGTACAAGTGTTAGTGCCCGAACTGTAGCTCAACCGAACTAAATCTCAGAGTTAGTGTTAGCAAGAAAATATGCGAAATTCTTACAATTCGTTTAATTGCGGCTGCTAACACTATCACTAACACTAACACTTTTATTGTTGTTCAGTTCGTTTTTTTTCTATGCTAGAATCCCCCCGGAGGCAAAATGAAATCTCACTTTCTTCATATGATCATACTTCTCATGGCGTTGGCGCTCTGTCTCCCGGGCGAAACGCCGGAAGAGCTGATCCTGCAGGGCGACGCGTTCTACGCCCGGCGCCAGGATCCGTCGCAGGCCGCCCAGGCGCTGGCCAAGTACCAGGAAGCCCTCAGGCTGGCACCCACCGACTTCGCGGTGCTGGTGAAGAACATGCAGGCCATGTTCTACATCGGCGACAACGCGGCCGGCAACGATGAAAAACAGAAGATCTTCAAGGCGGGCATGGAGCTCGCCAGGAAGATGATCGCCCTGCGCCCCGAGCGGGTCGATGGGCACTACTGGCTGGGCGTGCATACCGGCAGCTACGGCGAGGCCCGCGGCGTGCTCAAGTCGCTGTTCCTCAAGAACGACATCATTGCCGCCATGAACAAGGCCATCGCCATCGATGGCGCCTACGAGATGGGCGGCGCCTATTGCGTCCTGGGGCGGCTTTACTTCAAGGTCCCCGGCCTTTTCGGCGGCAGCAACAGGAAATCGCGCCAGAACCTGGAGAAGTGCCGCGAGATCGCCCCGAAGAGCTCGGTCAACCTGCTTTTCCTGGCCGAAACCTATTGGGCGCTCGGCGAAAAAAAGCTCGCCGTACAAGCCCTGGAGAACCTCCTGTCCATGGAGCCTGATCCGCTATGGGTACCGGAAACCGAAAAAGACAAGCTGGAGGGGGCGAAACTGTTGAAAAAGTATAAAAAATGAACGCCACCCCCCTTGCATTCAACCGCATTTTGAGGTAGATTTAGAAATGGCAAACAAACACGTATTGGCGATAAACCCCGGTTCCACCTCGACCAAGATCGCGATATTCCGTGACGAGGAGAAGATCCTCGGCCAAAGCATCTCCCATACCGCCGAGGAGCTGGCTCCCTTCCCCAGGATCATCGACCAGCACCACTTCCGCCAGAAGGTGATCCTGGGCTTCCTGAAGGAGCACGCCTTCGATGTCAACCTGCTGGCTGCCGTGGTCGGCCGCGGCGGCCTGCTCGGCCCCATGGCCTCGGGCACCTACCTGGTCAACGACGAGATGACGGCCTACCTGAAAAGCACCAAGACCGAGCACGCTTCCAACCTGGGGGCGCTGCTGGCCAGCGACATCGCCAAGCCCGTCGGCGTCGCCGCCTTCATCGTCGACCCGGTGACCGTGGACGAGATGATCCCCCTGGCGCGCATCACCGGTTTGCCGGAGATCCCGCGCATCAGCATCTTCCACGCCCTGAACCAGAAGGCGGCCGCCCGCGAAGCGGCCAAGAAGCTCGGCAAGCCCTATGAGAGCTGCCGGCTGATCGTCGCCCACCTGGGCGGCGGCATCTCGGTCGGGGCCCACATCGACGGCAAGGTCGTCGACGTCAACAACGCCCTCAACGGCGACGGCCCCTTCGCCCCGGAGCGCGCCGGCTCACTGCCCAGCTGGAGCCTGGTCGAAATGGCCACCTCGGGGCGCTACGACCTGGCCACGATGAAAAAAATGATCACCGGCAAGGGCGGCATCGTCGCCCATCTCAAAGTCAACGATATGAGGAAGGTGGAAGAGAGGGTCAAGGCGGGCGACCGCGAGGCCATCCTGGTCTTCGAGGCCATGGCCTACAACGTGGCCAAGGAGATCGGCGCGCTGGCCGCGGTCCTGGAAGGGAAGATCGACGCCATCGTCCTGACCGGGGGCATCGCGTTCGATACCTATTTCGTCGAGCTGATCCGCCGCCGCGTCGAGTTCATGGGCCGGCTGATCATCCTGCCCGGCGAGGACGAGATGTCGGCGCTGGCCCAGGGGGCGCTGCGGGTGTTGCAGGGAGAGGAAAAGCCCAGACAATGGAAGCATGCAGGAGGAAACGCATGAAAGCGATGAGAAAGCTGAGCGAGATCGAGAGCCTGGTCAAGTCCAAGAAGAACTGCCGCATGGCCGTGGCCTACGGCCAGGACGAGGACACCATCCTGGCCGTCAAGCGCGCCGTCGAGGAGAAGATCGTGGATGCCGTCATGATCGGCGACGAGAAGGTCATCCGTGACGTCTGCGCCAAGCTCAAGGTCGACCCCGGCCTGTTCGAGATCGTCAACGAGCCCGACGAGAAAAAAAGCGGCGACAAGGCCGTGCGCCTGATCATCGAAGGCAAGGCCCAGATCCTGATGAAGGGGCTGATCTCCACCCCCTATTACCTGAAGCCCATCCTGAACAAGGAATACAACCTGGTCGGCAAGGACGTCGCGCTGTCGCACACCGCCATCCTGGAAATCCCGACCTACGACAAGCTGCTGCTGGTCTCCGACGTGGCCATGATCCCCTACCCGGACCTCAACCAGAAAGTGCAGATGATCAACTACAACGTCAAGATCGCCGCCAAGCTGGGCATCGAGAACCCCAAGGTGGCCATCCTGACGGCAAACGAGAAGGTCTCGGACAAGATGCCCTGCACCATGGAGGCGGCGGTCATCTCCAAGATGGCCGAGCGCAAGCAGATCAAGGGCGCCATCGTCGACGGCCCGCTGGCCCTGGACGTGGCCATCTCCAGGCACGCCCTGGAGGTCAAGGGGCTGAAGTCGCCGGTGGAAGGCTACGCCGACATCCTGATCATGCCCAACATCGAGGCCGGGAACATCTTCTACAAGGCAACCACGATCCTGGCCAAGGGCATGCTCGCCGCCGTGGTCACCGGGGCGCCTTTCCCGGCCATCCTCACCTCGCGCGCCGACGACGACGATTCCAAGTATTATTCGATCGTTTTAGCTGCCGCGCTGGTATAATTGAACTACGTGACGCGTGACGCGTAACGCGTGACATGTAGGAGAAAAAGAACGTATTTTTAAGAATAAACCTAGATAGGATTCTTTTCCACTATTTCCAGATATACTTTTTCATGCCTGGTTTCAGGCAGAGCAATGTATAATTATTGTCTTATCGCGTCACGCGTTACGCGTTACGCGTCACGGAGTCTTCGCCTCGTTATTCCTCGTCGCCCCCGAAGCCCATGTTCTTTTCGGTATAGCCGGCGGGGATATCGAAGAACGCAGTGGGCAGGTTCTTGCTGCCCAGCGAGAGCACTTCCATCACCTGGCGGCTTTTTTCCTTGGCCCGCCCCTTCTTGTCGACCGAGGTGTTGACCGTGACCATTTTCAAGGGGAAGCCCAGGCCGGCCTCGGCCTTCATCTGCTTCTCAATCAGGTCGTCCAGGTCCTCCATGCCGGTCTTGAAGTCGCGGAAGCGGAACGATTCGGCCATTTCGGCCATGCCCCCGAACTTGGGGGTGGACCACGTTTCCTTCTCCACCTTCTCGTGGCTCTTGCTCTTGATGATGGCGATCTTCACTTCCATGTCGTATTCCATCAGCATCTTGCTGTGCTGGCAGGGATAGCCCAGGATCATTTCCGTCCCCAGTTTCTCCATGTTGATCACGGGGTCCTTGATCTTGATCTTGACCAGCTTGCCCACCACTCCGGCCATCTGCATCACCGCGTTCATGGGCAGGCGCGAATAGGTCTTCTCTTCGGGGTTCACCATGTAAAGGGATTCGTCGGCGGCCTTGAACAGCCAGTAGGCGCCCTTTTTGAACATCTCGTTCTCATAGGCCACGCTTTCGAACACGATCTTGACGTTGCCGCCCTGGGCGAAAACCTGCTGGACGACCGTGTTGCTCTGCCCCTTGGCCTCGGCCGTGGTCACGGTCTGCGACTTCCACTGCACGCCGGCGAACGCGCTCGCGGCCAGGACAAAAATAAACAAGCCGATCAGAATTGCTTTTTTCATGGTGGTTCCTCCTAGGGTCTAGCGCTATTATACCTCAATCAGTATGCGAAATACAGTGTTCGTGTTAGCAACAGCACTAAACCGAAATAAATGGTTCGTTTGAATGCGGCTACTAACACTAACACTTAGATTTTGCTCGGTTAAGATTTTGTTCGATCACTAACACTTAGCTAATTGATCACTACAGTTTTTATATTAACGAACTCGCGTATGCCGAACTCCGACAATTCCCTGCCGAAGCCCGATGCCTTCACGCCTCCGAAGGGCAGGCGTGGGTCGGACTTGACCATGCCGTTGATGAATACCGATCCCGCCTCGATGCGCCCCGCCAGTTCTTCACCCTTGGCCCGGTCGGCGGTCCAGATGGAAGCCCCCAGGCCGAAAGCCGTGTCATTGGCGATGCGCAGGGCGTCCTCCTCGTCGTCGGCGGCGATCAGGGCGGCCACGGGGCCGAACAGTTCCTCATCGTAGGCCGGCATGCCGGGCTTGACGTTTTCCAGGACGG
>JBGSPO010000023.1:0-4890 GCA_041738575.1 Candidatus Aminicenantia bacterium | reverse complement strand
ACGGCCGCACCCGCCAAGCTGGCCGATCTGCGTAAAATCAGCGAGTTGCAGGACTACCTGGTCGACAAGTCGGTGTGGTGCATCGGCGGCGACGGCTGGGCCTACGACATCGGCTATGGCGGCCTCGACCACGTGCTGGCTACCGGCAAGAACATCAACGTGCTGGTGCTGGATACCGAGGTTTATTCCAATACCGGCGGCCAGGCCTCCAAGTCGACCATGCTGTCGGCGGTGGCCCAGTTCGCCTCTTCCGGCAAGCGCACCGGCAAGAAGGACCTGGGGCTGATGTTCATGAGCTACGGCTATGTCTACGTGGCCTCGGTGGCCATGGGCGCCAACATGAACCAGGTGGTCAAAGCCATGCTGGAAGCCGAGGCCTACCCCGGGCCCGCGATCGTTATCGCCTATTCCCCCTGCATCATGCACGGCATCGACATGGGCTTCTCCAGCGAGGAGGCCAAGAAAGCCGTGCAGGCGGGCTACTGGCCGCTCTACCGCTACAACCCGGCTCTGGCCGCCGAGGGCAAGAACCCCTTCGTCTACGAGAGCAAGGACCCGACGCTGGGCATGCAGGACTTCTTGGCCAAGGAGATCCGCTTCGCCACCCTCAAGCTGCAGTTCCCCGCAGTCGCCGACCGCCTCTACGAGCAGGCCGTGGCCTTCAAGAAGGACAAGCACGAATATTACAAGAAACTGAGCGAGCTGAAATAGGGCCGCCGGGAGAGCGGGGCGAAAGGAGCGCCATGGCCGTCGAGATCCAGCAGATCGACCTGGAGCACCCGCACCGCCGCCTGCTGCAGCATGCCGCGCGCATCCTGCAGGGCGGCGGCCTGATCGTCTACCCGACCGACACCATCTACGGGCTGGGCGCCGACCTGTTCAACAAGGGCGCCATGGAGCGCATCTTCAAGTTGAAGAAAACTTCGCGGCAGAAGCTGCTCAGCTTCATCTGCCAGGACCTGGCCCAGGTCGCCGACTGGGCCTACGTGCCCACCAGCTCCTACCGCATCCTGCGCCGCGTCACGCCCGGCAAGTATACCTTTGTCCTGCGCGCCAGCAAGGAGGTGCCACGCATCCTGCTGCAGAAGCGGCCGACGGTCGGCGTGCGCATCCCCGACTCGGCGGTGGCCCTGGGCCTGGCCCGCGAGCTGGGCCGGCCGCTGCTCTCCACCTCGGTGCCCCAGGGCGAGAATGACTATTGCACCGACCCGCAGGAAATCGCCGAAACCTTCCGCCACGACGTCGACCTGGTCCTCGATGCCGGCGTGCTGGCCAACCAGCCCTCCACGATCATCGACCTGAGCGGGCCCGCGCCGCTGCTCATCCGCCACGGCGCCGGCGCCACCGAGCCGTTCGGCTTGTAGACCCCGGGGCCGTTCGCGGCCGATTGCTTTTCGCCCCGCCGCGGGTTACAATAGGCCGGGGTGCAAATGACAAAGGCCAACATCATCACCATCGTGCGCATCATCATGGTCCCGTTCGTCCTGGTCATCCTGCTGACCGAGATGCAGAACAAGGAATTCATTGCCTTCGCCATCTTCGTCATCGCCGCCGTGACCGACTCCATCGACGGCTACGTCGCCCGCAAGTACAACCAGGTCAGCGACCTGGGCAAGTTCCTCGATCCCCTGGCCGACAAGCTGCTGGTGACGGCGGCGCTCATTGCATTGGTCTACCTGCAGGAAGTGGAGACATGGGTGGCGGCGATCATCATCCTGCGCGAGCTGTTCATCTCGGTTTTCCGCTTCTACTACCTGGTCAACAACGCCTCCTTTTCGGCGTCCCTCCCCGCCAAGCTCAAGACCACTTTCCAGATCGTCGCCCTGGCCATCCTGATCATCTACCGCAAGCTGCCCTTCGCCGAATCTCTGGGCCTGCTGGGGACCGTCGTCCTCTATGTGGCCGTCTTCCTGACCCTCTATAGCGGGGCCGAGTACGTCATCCGCCTGAGCCGCCAGCCAAAAATATAGCCATGCCCTACCCGAAATACCGGCCGTTGGACAAGAAGAAGCTGAAGACCGTCTCCATCAAGGACAGGCGCTCGCTGGTCCACCTGGCCGACTTCCCCCGCCCCTGCCTTCCCGACGCCGACTTCCGCCAGTTCGCCGACTCCCTGCCCCCCTACCTGGCCGCCCGCGACCTGCGCGAGCTCGTCGACCTGATGGCCCAGGCGCGGCGGAGAAACAAGCCGATCATCTGGGGCATGGGGGCGCACGCGGTCAAGCTCGGCCTGGGGCCGCTGATCATCGATCTGATGCAGCGCGGCTGGATATCGGCCATCGCCAGCAACGGCGCCATGATGATCCACGACTTCGAGCTGGCCCTCTGCGGCCACACGTCGGAGGACGTCGGCGAGAACCTGCTGCAGGGGACCTACGGCAACACCGAGGAGACCGGGCTCTTCCTGAACCTGGCCCTCAAGGAGGGGCGGGACCGCAACATGGGAGCCGGCGAGGCGGTGGGCTACTACCTCATCCAGGGCAAGCTGCCCCACCTGGAGCAGAGCGTCATGTTCAACGCCTACAAGCTGAACATCCCGGTCACCATCCACCCGGCCATCGGCACCGACTTCATCCACTACCACCCGGTGTTTTCCGGCGAGG
This sequence comes from Candidatus Aminicenantia bacterium, assembly GCA_041738575.1. GTDB lineage: Bacteria > Acidobacteriota > Aminicenantia > UBA2199 > UBA2199 > UBA2199. The sequence continues at coordinate 2,287 of JBGSPO010000023.1, read as the reverse complement.
TCACCGGCGCCCTGGCCGAGCGTGATTTCCAGCTGCTGGCCTCCATCGTCTCCGAGCTGGACGGCGGCGGCATCTTTTTGAACATCGGCTCGGCCGTCATCCTGCCCGAGGTGTTCCTCAAGGCGGTTTCCTACTGTTCGGCCCAGGGCATCGCCCTGGAAAACTTCCATACCGCCGTCTTCGACTTCAACCGCCATTACCGCCCGCTGGAGAACGTCTGCCGCAGGCCGACGGCCCGCGGCGGCAAGGGGTTCTATTTCGTCGGCCCCCACGAGATCATGGTGCCGCTGCTGGCGGCCATGATCCTGCACCGCAACCCCTAGGCCGGGCGTTCGCCGCATGGAAGCCCGCCACGACTTTTTCCCCCTGGCCGACAAGCTCCGCCCGCAGAGCCTCTCGGAGTTCGTGGGCCAGGAGCACCTGACCGGCCGTCAGAAGGTCGTCCAGGCCCTGGTGCAGGGCAAGAACCTCACCTCGATGATCTTCTGGGGTCCGCCGGGCACGGGCAAGACCACGCTGGCGCGCATCCTGGTGCGCGAGGCCGGCTACCCGTCTACCGAGTTCTCGGCCACCGTTTCCGGCATCGCCGAGATCAAGAAGCTGATGGAACGCTCGAAAGGGCCGCGTTTGGGCGCCAAGCAGCCCCTGGCGCTGTTCGTCGACGAGATCCACCATTTCAACCGCAGCGTGCAGGACGCCTTCCTGCCCTACGTCGAGCGCGGCGACGTCATCCTGCTGGGGACCACTACCGAGAACCCGGCCTACAAGATCAACCGCGCCCTGCTCTCGCGGCTGAAGATACTGGAATTGTTCCCGCTCCAGGAGGCCGACCTGAGGCAGATCCTGGCCAAGGCCCTGGCCTTTATCCGCGAGCATGCCCGGGCAGAGATGCGTTTTACCCCGGCGGCGGAGGCCGTGGTCATCGGCTACAGCAGCGGCGACAGCCGCCGGCTGCTCAACCTGGTGGAGATCGTGATGCAGACGTCCGACCTCGCGAAGCCAATCGACGAGGCGTTGGTCCTCGACGTCATCCAGAACAAGGTCGCCGGCTACGACCGCACGGGCGACGACCGCTACCAGTACATCTCGGCCCTGCACAAGAGCGTGCGCAACTCCGACGTCGACGCCTCGCTGTTCTGGCTCTATCGCATGCTGGAAGGAGGCGAGGACCCGCTGTACATCCTGAGGCGCCTGGTGCGCATGGCGGTCGAGGACATCGGCCTGGCCGACCCTGACGCCCTGCGCCTCTGCCTTGGCGCCAAGCAAGCCTACGAGTTCCTCGGTTCCCCGGAAGGGGACCTGTTTTTGACCGAGGCGGTCGTCTACCTGGCGCTGGCGCCCAAGAGCAACGCCCTGTACCTGGCCGGCGGCAAAATGAAAAAGCTCGCGGAAAAGTACAAGATGCTGCCCGTCCCCCTGCAGATCGTCAATCCCGACAACTTCATCGCCGCCGGCAAGGGGGCGGGTGACGGCTATATCTACGCCCACGATCTGCCCGAGAAGACCTCGCTGCTCAAGACCCTGCCGGAGGGAGTGAAGGAAAAAAACTTCTTTGAACCGGGAAGCATGGGCTTCGAGAAGAACATCAGGGAGCGCATGGCGTACTGGAAGAAATTAAAAGAAGAGCTCAAGAAAAAGCACCATGATCTACCGTGACGCGTAACGAGTCGCTGCAATTTAATGAACTAAAGCGATGGGTGGCCCCTACATCGCAATGAGCAGAACGAGGGGGCGAATATCTCCAGCCCGGTTTTTTTAAATTCGCTGGAGGATTTTCACTTGTCACGCGTCACGATATTTCGCTTAGAGCAGATATTGTCATTAAGATTGTTATGTGCTAAGAATCTCCTATGAACGTGCAACTGCTGCCAGCGGCCCTGGAGGAGATCGCCGTCCTGCGCGCCTCGGGCTACCGCGGGGCGGGGTTCCTGCTGGGATCGGAGATCGGCCATTTCGCGCTGGTCGAGCGCCTGCTGCCCCTGGACTTCGACGCCCGGGGGAGCGCCGTCGCCTATGCCGCGGCCTGCGAAAAATACGCTGAGCGGATGCTGGGGGTGTTCTTCTGCCGCAAGCGCCCCTTCGCCCGCGACGGGTTCATCGGCGACCTGGTGCTGGCCGTCGGTCCCTCCCAGCTCAAGCTGCTCACCTGCGCCGCCGGGCCGCGGGCGCGCCTGGAGCTGCTTTTGGAGAGCAAGGAGGGATAATGGCCGACCTGACCGACCTGGAAAAAAAAGCGCTGCTGGCTCTGGCCCGGGAAACGATCCGCGGCCGCTTCGCCGCCGGCCGG
>JBGSPO010000011.1:0-4748 GCA_041738575.1 Candidatus Aminicenantia bacterium | reverse complement strand
CCACTCGGTGCTGCCCCACGCCCTGCCGGGCATCCTGACCGGCATGATCCTGGGCCTGGGCCGCGCCGCCGGCGAGACCGCCCCCATCCTGTTCACCGTGGCCGCATTTTACCTGCCGCGCCTGCCGCAGTCGGTCTTCGACCAGACCATGGCCCTGCCCTACCACCTCTATGTGATTTCCACCCAGGTGCCGGGTATCGCCGAGAACATCCGCTACGGCACGGCGCTGGTGCTGCTGACGCTGGTGCTGCTGTTGAACCTGGCCGCCATCCTTCTCCGTTCCCGCTTCCGCAGGAAGAAAAAATGGTAAGCGCGCCCGCCAAGTTCTCCATCGCCGGCCTGCATGTGCATTATGGAAAACTCTGTGTCCTGCGCGACCTGAACCTGGACATCCAGGCCAACAAGATATTCACCGTCATCGGTCCCGCCAACTCGGGCAAGTCCTCGTTCCTCAATTGCCTCAACCGCCTCATCGACCTGGTGTCCTCCAGCCGCCTGAGCGGGGAGATCCGCCTCGATGGCGTCGACATCCGCCGCGGCCTTGAGGTCGAGGACCTGCGGCGCAAGGTGGGCATCGTCTTCGCCCTGCCGCTGCCTCTGCCCATCTCCATCTACGAGAACATCGTCTACGGCATGCGCATGCAGGGAGTGCGCGACGCAGCGCTCCTGGACGAGGCGGTGGAGAGAAGCCTGCGCGAGTCATACCTGTGGGACGAGGTGAAGGACCGCCTGCGCACGCCGGCGATGAATCTTTCGGGCGGCCAGCAGCAGCGCCTGTGCATGGCCCGCATCCTGGCCGGCCGGCCCGACGTCCTGCTGTTCGACGAGCCGACATCGGGGCTCGACCCGATCTCCACGGCCAGGATCGAGGAGACCATGCTGGTGCTGAAGGAGAGGTACACCATCGTGCTGGTGACCAACAACGTGGCCCAGGCGGCCCGGGTTGGGGACCGCACGGCGTTTTTCCTCATGGGGGACATGGTCGAGGTGAGCGAAACGAGCAAGATGTTCACCACGCCGGCCGACGGCCGCACCAGCGACTACATCACCGGCAAGTTCGGATGAGCATGAGCGGCAGCGCGATCGAAACCCGGCGGCTCGACTTGTACTACGGCGATTTCCAGGCCCTGACCGCCGTCGACCTGAAGGTTCCGGAGCGCGAGGTGACGGCCCTGATCGGCCCGAGCGGCTGCGGCAAGAGCACCCTGCTGCGCGTGTTCAATCGCATGAACGACCTGATCGACGGCGTGCGCGTCAACGGACAGGTCCTCGTCGACGGCAAGGATATCTATGCCGCGGACGCCGACCTGCTGCGCCTGCGCGAGAAAGTGGGCATGGTCTTCCAGCGCCCCAACCCCTTCCCGCTGTCGGTGTTCGAGAACATCGCCTTCGGCCTGGCCGTGCACCAGCTGGCCCCGCGCCGGGAATACGACTCGATCGTTGAGCAGGCGCTGCGCGCCGTGCTGCTCTGGGACGACCTCAAGGACCGGCTGCACCGCTCGGCGCTGGCGCTCTCCCTGGAGCAGCAGCAGCGCCTGTGCATCGCCCGCGTCTTGCCGCTGAAGCCGCAGGTGCTGCTCATGGACGAGCCCTGCTCGGCCCTCGACCCCATCGCCACCCTGCATATCGAGGAGCTGATGCAGAAACTGAAGCAGGAATACACCATCGTCATCGTCACCCACAACATGCAGCAGGCGGCGCGCGCCTCGGACCGCACCGGCTTCATGTACCTGGGTAAATTGATCGAGTTTGGCGCTACGGCCAAGATATTCACCCAGCCCGCACAGGAACTTACGGAAAATTACATCAGCGGCCGCTTCGGCTGAGGACAGGAGGAACCCCATGTCCAGGGAACATTTTCAGAACATGCTGCGCGAGGTGGAGCACGAGCTGGCGGGCATGGGCGAGATGGTCATCGCGGCCATCGACCGCTCCGTCCTGGCCCTGCAGCATGTCGACAAGGCCGAAGCCGAGCGCATCATCCGCGACGATGCCGCCATCAACTGCAAGCGCTGGGAGATCGAGAACCAGTGCGTCCAGCTCTTTGCCACCCAGCAGCCCGTGGCCGGCGACCTGCGCGAGATCGTCTCCTTCATGGACCTGATCACCAATCTCGAGCGCATGGCCGACCACGCCAAGGGCATCGCCAAGATCGTGGTCATGCACGACCAGACGCCGCTGCTCAAGCCGCTGATCGACATCCCGCGCATGGCGGCCAAGGCCGGCGAGATGATCCGCCGGAGCCTGGACGCCTTCATCACCCAGGACGTGGCCGCGGCCAAGGCCATCATGGCGATGGACGACGAGGTCGACGCGCTCTACGAGCAGATCTTCCGCGAGCTGCTGACCTACATGATGGAGGATCCCCGGACCATCACCCGCGCTGTCTACCTGATCTGGATCAGCCACAACTTGGAGCGCATCGCCGACCGCGTGACCAACATCTGCGAGCGCATCATCTTCATGGTCACCGGCGAGATCTGCGGCAACTGATCCCCCCGCTGCCGGAATTTTTTTAAATAATATTTTCAATCTATTGACACGTGGGAAAAATTGCACTATATTCGGGTTTGAAAAGTGGGAGGCACAAGAATTGAAAAAAGCCATTCATGCCATTGCGCTGAAGGAAGCTGAAATCACCAGTGAGGAGGCCGAACCTCCAAGCAGTGCGCTGCTGGAGGAAAGCAACTCTCCTGCCCCGTCGTTGCTGTTCCCCGAGTTGATCCAATTCCCAAATTCCAAACCCGACAGGACTTTTCTCAAGATCGGCGCCCGCTCGCTGCAGTTCCAGAGAAAATTCTTCCCGCTGGCCACCACCGCCGACTGGAACAGCTGGGAATGGCAGCTGCGCAACAGCATCACCAGCTGGCAGGCGCTGCAAAAGGTCCTGCGGCTCTCCGACGAGGAAGTCCGGGCCATGGCCGACGAAAGCGGCAACCTGCCGCTGCGCCTCACCCCCTATTACGCCAGCCTGCTCGATGCCAACGACCCCCTGCAGCCCCTGCGCCGCAGCGTCGTGCCCGTGACCGCCGAGCAGCAGATCTCCTGCGGCGAGGCCGCCGACCCGCTGGGCGAGGACACGCACAGCCGCGTCCCCGGGCTGGTGCACCGCTATCCCGACCGCGTGCTGTTCCTGGTCACCGGCTTCTGCTCGACCTACTGCCGCTACTGCACCCGCTCGCGCCTGGTCGGCGACCAGAACAAGCGCCATCTCAACCGCGACCAGTGGGACCGCGCCCTCTCCTACATCGAGATGAACCCCGAGATCCGCGACGTGCTGCTATCCGGCGGCGACCCGCTGACCCTGCCCGACAGCAGCCTGGAATACCTGCTGACCCGCCTCAGCCATATCCCGCACGTCGAGTTCGTGCGCATCGGCTCCAAGGTACCGGTAGTGCTGCCGCAGCGCATCACCCATGGCCTGGTCAACCTGCTGAAGCGCTTCCGGCCCCTGTGGATGAGCCTGCACTTCACCCACCCCGACGAGATCACCCCGGAGACGGCGCAGGCCTGCGAGCGCCTGGCTGATGCCGGCATCCCCCTGGGCAGCCAGACCGTCCTGCTGAAGGGCGTCAACGACTCGGTGCCGGTCATGAAGAAACTGATGCACGAGCTGCTGAAGATCCGCGTCCGTCCCTATTACCTCTACCAGTGCGACCCCATTCTCGGCTCCTCGCACTTCCGCACGCCGGTGGAGAAGGGGTTGGAGATCATCGAGGGCCTGCGCGGGCACACCAGCGGCTACGCGGTCCCGCACTACGTCGTCGACGCCCCGGGCGGCGGCGGCAAGATCCCGCTGCTGCCCGACTACTACCAGGGGCGCGCCGATGGCGACGTGCTGTTGCGCAACTACCAGAACAAGACCTATCGCTATCCCGACACCGAGGGAACGCAGCAGTAGCGCCGGGGCCTGCGGGGACCGCTTGCATATCCGTCCTGATTGGCATAAAATCCCACTGCGTTGCGTAACGGAGAAAACACCATGACCATCGGTTTGACCTATGACCTCCGGCAGGATTACCTGGATGCCGGCTACAGCCGCGAGCAAACGGCCGAATTCGACCGCGTGGACACCATCGAGGGCATCGAGAATGCCCTGCAGGCCCTGGGGCACCGGACGCAGCGCATCGGCAATGTCAAGCGCCTGGTGGGGCGCCTGGCCGCCGGCGAGCGCTGGGACATGGTCTTCAACATCTGCGAGGGCCTGTTCGGCATGGGCCGCGAAGCCCAGGTGCCGGCTCTGCTCGACGCCTATGAGATCCCCTATACCTTCTCCGGCCCGCTGGTCCTTGCCCTGGCCCTGGACAAGGCCATGACCAAGACGCAGGTGCGCTCGTTCGGCGTGCCCACCCCGGATTTCGCCGTGGTCGCCGCCCCGGAGGATGTCGCCTCCGTCTCGCTGCCCTTCCCCCTTTTCGCCAAGCCCCTGGCCGAAGGCACGGGCAAGGGCATCGACTCCAGGTCCAAGGTCGATTCCCCGCAGCAGCTTGCCGCTGTCTGCGGCGAGCTGCTGGCCAAGTTCAACCAGCCGGTGCTGGTGGAAACCTTCCTGCCCGGGCGCGAGTTCACCGTCGGCATCCTGGGCAGCGGCAGGGAGGCCGAGGCCATCGGCGTCATGGAGGTGCTGCTGAAGCCCGAGGCCGAGGCCAACGCCTATTCCTACGTGAACAAGGAAAAATACGAGGAGCTGGTGCAATATGCCCTGGTGCCGGAAGCGGAGGCGGCGGCCTGCCGGGACGTGGCGCTGC
>JBGSPO010000243.1:0-7605 GCA_041738575.1 Candidatus Aminicenantia bacterium | reverse complement strand
GGCGTCAGGGCCCCGGACCTGGTGGACTGGTCGGTCCAGGCCGTGCGCGAAGCCATCGCGCCGCTGGAGCATGAGACCCGCGAAAAAATGGGCGCCGCCGGCAGGGCGCTGGTCGACGGCCTGGGCGTGCAGAGGTTCTTCAAGGTGCTGAAGGAACAGGGAATAATCGAATAGGGCGTACTCGGCATACGGCACACGGCTGACGGCGAACGGCAAGAAAAATCATCTTTCCCGGCCGATCTGATTAAGGCCATTTCGAGAATTATTTTCTTTTGCCTTTTTACTTTGTCTTTTCCTGCCGTCAGCCGTGCGCCGTCTGCCGTAAACCAAGGATTTGGTTGTTACAGAACCAGCACCAGCCCGGTGGCGACGGCGATCATGACGAATATGGGTATGGCCATGTAGCGGTAGACCTCGAGCAGCGAGGCGCCGAAATACTCGTTGGTCAGCACCAGGCAAAGATGCAGCGGCGAGACCAGGATGCCGGCGAAACCGATGACATAGATGTAAAGAGAGAGATAGAAATAATTCGGCAGGTGCTGGATCAGGGGCAGCAGCACCGGGAAGGCGATGGCGATATAAGCCGTGTTCACGCCGGTCAGGAACGCCACGGTGAACGAGACCAGGAAAATGAAGGCCACGACCAGGCCCAGCGGGATATCCATGGTCTTGAGGGTATCGAACGCCGAGGAGACCTGCAGCACGCGCTGGAAAACGATGACCGCGGCAATGACCAGCAGGCTGCGGATGGTGGTCTTGCTGAAAACGATGGCCGCCATTTCCCGCGGGCCCACCCTTTTCCACAGGCTCAGTATCACGGCAACCAGCAGCAGCGCCCAGTGCAGGGGCAGGGGCAGCAGCGGCGGCAGCTTAACGAAGAACAGCAGGATGACGGCCAGGATCGGCCAGGTGCCGGCGATGAAGTCGCGCAGCGTGGCGTGGAGCCTATTGCTCGGCCCCGGGTGTTCGCGCCCGATGCCGTGGCGGCGAAAATACAGAAACGAGATGACCAGCCCCATGGCGATGTGCAGGATGGAGAAGGGCAGCTGGAACAGGATGATACGGCGCATGGGGATGCGCGACATGGCCTGGAACAGGAGCAGGCCGGCATAGAGCGGCCAGATCAGCTCCCAGTCGTGGCGGAACCAGAAGTTCAGGAAGGCGTTGAAGGCCGGCTTCAGCTTCATCCTGTCGGTGGAGACCTGAACCAATGGCGCCGACAGCAGTGCCCCGCCCGGCATGGGCAGGAAGCCGATAATGGCCGGCGCGACCATGGCCACCAGGCGCTTGTCGCGGATCATGGTGTTCAGCGAATCAACCAGGCGGTCGTACATCTGCCGGCTCTTCTGCACGGCGCCGATGTACTGAACCAGCATGATGATCAGGAAAAGCTCCAGCGTCTCGCGATCGCGCAATCCCTCCCAGGCGCTACTGCCGGCCTTGGCCAGGTTGACCTCGAACAGGACCACGGTGAACAGGGTGATAATGAGCACGGCCAGCGCCAGGTCGACCTTGCGGCGCAGCAGCAGGATGAGCAGGACGACCAACAGCAGGAATTTCGCGGCCAGGAGCATGAGCGGCACCTCAGTGTATTCCCCGGGGGGGAAGCCCGATTATAATCAAAAGCGCGGCCGGGCGCAAACCCCCTTGCTTTTCACGGGCGTTTAATGGTATGAAGACGTTTCCGCCGGCCGCAAATTCGAAAAAATCCGCCTGGGAGGTTTATGATGACCGATGCCATAAAAAGGACCCTGCGCGATTCCGCTCCCACCCGCTGGCTGATGCTGGTCATGGTCAGCGTGCTGATGTTCGCCACCTACTGGTTCCAGGATTTCCTCTCCGGCCTCAAGCCGCTGATGGAAAGCCAGATGGGCATCACTTCCAGCCAGTTCGGCACCCTCATCGGCATGACCACCTTCGCCAACGTTTTCGGCATGATCATCCTCGGCGGCATCGTGCTCGACAAGTGGGGCATCCGCCTGACCGCCTTCATCTTCGGCGGCGTGACCATCCTCGGCACCGTGATCATGGCCCTGGGCGCCAACGGCGTCATCGCCGCCACCCCGGACGCCAAGCTGACGGCCATGATCATCGGCCGCGTCCTTTTCGGCGTGGGCCTGGAAACCACCTGCGTCCTGGTCACGCGCACGGTCGTCAAGTGGTTCAAGGGCTACGAGCTGGCCTTGGCTATGGCCATCAACATGGGCATCGGCCGCCTGGGCTCGGCCCTGGGAACCGCCATCTCGCCCGACATCGCCGGCAAGAACCCGCCGACGGCCATCACCTTCGCCGCCGGCCTGATCGTGCTGGGCGTCCTGTTCTATTTCATCTACCTCATCTTCGACGTGCGCATCGACCGGCAGCTCAAGGCCGAGGCCGGGGCCTGCGAGGATGAGCCGTTCCGCTTCTCCGACCTGGGCAAGCTGGCAACCGACCGCTCGTTCATCGCCATCGCCCTGCTGTGCGTCGCCTTTTACTCGGCGGTCTTCCCTTTCATGCAGTACGCCCCCGACCTGCTGGTGAACAAGTTCGGTTTTTCCTATACCCTGCCCGAGTCGGCCAAGATTGTCCTGTTCGGCTCCGCCAGCCTGGGCAACGTTTCCATCTACGTTCTCTTTTTCCTTTTCGGCATCTTCTTCTCCATCGTGCCGACCTACTTGAAAAAGAAGTCGCTGCGCATCGCCTCGATGGCCGGGATGGTCGCCCTCTTCGCCGCCGTTCTTTACCTCCTGCGCGGCACCCTCGCCGTCTGGCTGCACAACGGTCCCAAGGCGGCCGGGCTGATCCCGCTGGGCACGATCCTGTTCACGCCGATATTCGGCCGCATGGTGGACAAGAAGGGCAAGGCGGCGTCGATCATGATGCTGGGCTCGCTGCTGCTCATCTTCGCCCACCTCTCCCTCTCGGTATTCAACTCGGAGATCCTCTGCTACCTGGGCCTGCTTTCGCTGGGTATCGCCTTTTCCCTGGTGCCGGCGGCCATGTGGCCCTCGGTGGCCAAGATCGTCCCCGAGCGGCGCCTGGGAACCGCGTACGCCGCCATGTTCACCGTGCAGAACTGGGGGTTGGGCCTCTTTTACAAGGGCATCGGCTGGCTGCTGGACAAGGTGAACCCCGAGGTGGTGGCCAGGATCCAGCAGGTACGTGGCGACCTGGCCGCCCAGGGGCTGGACAACGCCGCCATCAGCGAGAAGATCGAGTCCATGCGCCAGGCCGGGACCATCCCGGTGTACAACTACACCATTCCCATCCTGATGCTGGTCGGCTGTGGCGTGGTGGCCATCTTCCTCGCCTTTTACCTGAAAAAAGCCAGCGACAGTCAGGGATACGGCTTGGAATTGCCCTCAAACAAGAAATAGACGTTAGACGTTAGATGCTAGACATTAGACGGCAGACGTTAGATGTTAGCCGGAGGAAGAAAAGACATTTTGAATGCCAGAGACGACAGACATTAGAAGTTAGCAAGAAAAAGAAGAGCCTGTTGAATACAGTATCAGGATCAATGCAAATAAGATGCTGCGAATGCTTTTTTCTTGCTAACGTCTAACGTCTAACATCTGACTTCTTATTCTATTCAAGCTCCTGGAACCATCCCTCGTCCAGCCCCAGCCGCAGTGCTTCGTCCCTGACCTCGCGATACTCCTCGGGAAGCAAGCGCCGGTCGAAAGGCGGCCGCCGCAGGGCGAGGTGGGCCGGGAAATATTGGCTCATCAGGCTGAGCCAGGCCCCGCGGAAAGGACTGGCGGCCATGGCCTGGAGCACGGCGATGGAGTTGGCCGCATGCCCGGGGATGATCAGGTGGCGTATCACCATGCCGCGCACAGCGATCCCCTGCCTGTCCAGCTGCAGGGGACCGGCCTGGCGGAACATTTCCTGCAGCGCCGGGAAAGCCTGCTCGAAGTAGTCGCGTATGCCCGACAAGGCGAGCCCGAGTCGCCGCGAGTCGTCCGTCGGCCCGTACTTCAGGTCGGGCAGGTAGATGTCGACGATCCCCTCCAGCTGGGCCACCACCTCGGCGCTTTCGTAACCGCTGGTGTTGTAGACGAAAGGGATGTTCAATCCCCGGGCGCAGGCGATCTCCAGGGCGTCGACCACGTGGTGCAGGTAGGGGGTCGGCGAGACCAGGTTGATGTTGTGGGCGCCGCGCTTCTGCAGCGACAGGAATACCCCGGCCAACTGCTCCACGCTGCAGGTTTCGCCGTGGGCCAGCTGCGAGATGGGAAAATTCTGGCAGAAGAGGCACTTCAGGGTGCAGCCGGAAAAGAAGACCGTCCCCGAGCCCCGCACTCCGGAGATGGGCGGCTCTTCACCGAAATGGAGGTTGTGAGCAGCGAACTTCGCCTGCCGGGCGGCATGGCAGGCCCCCGGCCGGTCGTTCAGGCGCTCGCTGGCGCATTGGCGCGGGCACAGGCGGCAGGGGCTGAAGCGGGTGGCGAAAAATTCCCTTTTTTGCGCCCAGGCGGCCGGGCCCAGGGCGCGGTAGCAAGGCCCGCTCAGCCGTTCCACTCGAAGTCTTTGCCCAGGAAGACCCGGCGGGTATTCTCCTCGCGCACGACCTGGGCCGGGGTACCGCTGCTCAGTATGCGCCCCTTGTGGATGATGTAGGCCGTGTCGGTGATATAGAACGTATCCTTGACGTTGTGGTCGGTGATGACGATGCCGATGCCCCTGGCCTTGAGTTTCAGGATGATCTTCTGAATATCCAGGATGGTGATGGGGTCGATGCCGGTGAAGGGCTCGTCCAGGAACAGGAAGCGCGGCTTCATGATCATGGAGCGGGCGATCTCCAGGCGTCGCTTCTCGCCACCGGACAGCTGGTAGGCCATGGAATCCCTGATCTCCAGCAGGCCGAAATCGCCCAGCAGCTCCAGCGCCTTGTCCCCGGCCTCGGCTTCCGGGGCATAGAGCTGCAGGACCATGTTCAGGTTGTCGAACACCGTGGCCTTCATGAAGACCGAGTGCTGCTGGGGCAGGTAGATCAGCCCTTTTTGCGCGCGCTCATAGGAGGGGATGTCGTTGACGCATTCGCCGTTGAACTCCACGCCGCCCGCGTCCGGCTTGACGATGCCGGCCATCATCAGGAAGGTCGTGGTCTTGCCGGCGCCGTTGCGTCCCAGCAGGGCCGTGACCGCCCCCGAGGCGAAATCCAGGCGGATGCGGTCGACCACCGCCACGCCTTCGTAGACCTTGGTCAGGTCGCGGGTCTCGAGCCGGTCCATCACAGCCCGAGTTGGGTGGAGATCTTCTGCATGGCGCCCAGGCAGAGCGTCAGGAACCCGTCGAGTTCGAGGCCCAGGCGGGCGCAGCCCGCCATCTGCTCGCGCGAGGCCCCTTTGGCGAACGATTTCTCCTTGAAGCGCTTCTTCATGAAGGACAGGTCCAAAGCGGCCAGTTTTTTTTCGGGGTGCATCAGGGCGCAGGCGATGATGAAGCCGCTGGCGGGGTCGATGGCCAGCAGGGAGAGATCCATCTGCGAGGCGGGCTCGACGCGCAGGTTGTGGGCCTGGATGGCATGGATGATCCCCTCGTCCAACCCCTGCCCGGCCAGCATCTCGGCGGTCTTCTCGGTGTGAGCCTGCGGCGTTTCGACCGTGTATTCGTAGTCCAGGTCATGCAGCAGCCCGGCCAGCCCCCAGGGCTCAGGGTCCTGCCCGAAATGGACCGCCAGGCCGCGCATGCAGGCCTCGACGGCCAGGCAGTGCTTGACCAGGTTCTGGTTATGCAAATGCTGCTGCAGCAGTTCCAGGGCTTGTTCACGGGTCATGGCTCGCTCCTCGAGGCAGAATTATATGCCGGCCGGGCCGGCAATGCAAGCCTGTCCTTGATTGTTTCGCGGAAATGTTTGTGATAGAATATTCTGCGGCCAGGTACTGGCAAGGGGCGTATTCGTAAAAAAGGAGGAACCATGATCCAAGAACAACCCAAGGTCCCATTCTCAGAGGCGCAAACCGAAAAAAAATCGAGGAAATTCTACTATGTCATCGGCGCCCTGGCGCTGGTGATCGTCGTACTCGCTTATTTCGCACTGAAGGGCCCGGCCGGGCCGAAAGCTTCCCCGAAGATGAAGCAAATGGAAGAGACGGTGCAGCAGATCCAGCAGCTGGAGTCGAGCATCCAGGAGAAGCAGAACGAAGTTTTCACGGTCCTGAGTGAGTACAAGAAAAAGACGGGCGAAGACCTGCCCGAAGTCAATATCATGAACCTCTCACCCGAGCAGAAGAAGGTCCTGGAGGACAAGATCAAGAACGAGAAGGACGTCTCGATCAAATCGCTGCTGCAGGACATCCTGGACAAGAACAGCGACATCCAGAACCTGAACGCCCGCGTCCAGGAGTTGGAAACCCTTTTGCCCAAGCCCCACATGGTGGAAAAGGGCGAGAACCATTACCAGATCGCCATGAATTTCCTGCTGAATGAAAAAGGAGTGGACAAGGCCCGGGCCATGGAGCTGGTCGAGCGCACCGCCCTCTTCGAGCCCATCGTCCCCGGGTTCAAGATCTGGAACTTCTACGCCGAAGACGAATACGGCACCTTCATCACCCAGGGCACGGCGCCCATCTCCCCCAACCAGATCCAGAGAAAAGTGAAAAAGGAGCTGGTCGACGCCAAGGACAAGGCCGTCGCCGAGAAGGACAAGCTGCAGAGCGACATCGATGAGATGGAGACCCGGCGCGTCGAGCTGATCTCCCAGCTCGACCTGCTCAACCAGGAAAAGCAGAACATGCTGACCCGCATGAGCGACCTGAACGACCAGAACCAGGAAATGCAGACCGAACTCAACTCGGTATACTACGCGCTCGACCTGCCCAAGATCCTGACCGAGAAAGGCATCATCAAGGGCGGTTTCCTGCGCTCCACCAAGCTGCAGAAGGTCGACCACACCCTGTTCGACAAGTCGCTCGACCTGCGCGGCGACCCGCGGATCACCGTGAATGCCGCCGCTCTCCAGCTGGCCAGGATCAAGGACATCACCATCTACCCGGCCTATTTCAAGGCGGGTATCGACTTCAAGGTCGAAATCGACGAGACCAGCCAGAACGCGACCATCACGTTCCTCGACGTCAAGAAATTCATGAGCGAGAAGCTCGCCATCGCCGTCGATTAACCAGGACGAGTCCATGGGCCCGCCCCCAGGCGGGCCTTTTTTTTATCGGGAGCAACATGGCCTTGATCGGCACCATCCTCGCCATTGCCAAGGGCGGCGCCGGCATCATCCGCGACGGGGAGAAGACCGTTTTCGTCCCCGGGGTCATTGCCGGCGAAACGGTCGAGTATGCCCCCACTGGCCGCCTGCGCTCGGCCTGGCAGGGGAAGCTGCTGCGCGTCGTGCAGGCGTCGCCGCAGCGCGTCGAGCCCCCCTGCCCGCATTACGGAGATTGCGGCGGCTGCAACCTGCAGCACATGAGCTACGACGAGCAGCTGCGCGTCAAGCAGGGGATCCTGGCCGACAACCTCAAGAGGATCGCCAAGTTCACGCCGGCGTCGGCGCCGGAGTCATTGGCCTCCCCCCCGGAGCGCTATCGCGTCAAGACCGAGTTCCAGGTGCACAACGGCGCGGCCGGGTTCTTTGCCCGGGAATCGCACCGGGTCGTCCCGGTTTCCGGC
>JBGSPO010000232.1:0-7468 GCA_041738575.1 Candidatus Aminicenantia bacterium | reverse complement strand
GCCGGCGTGGACCTGGTCGCCGGCGATGTCCCCGCGGGCGAGTTCGGGCTTCTGGTCGCGCGCCGCAGCGGGGAGGCGCCCGCCTCTTTCCTGGCCGAACGGGAAGTTGACTATTCGGGTTCGCAACTGCCGCTGGTGGGGGATTTTCCCGCGAGCTCCGAGACGCGGCGGCTGTTGTGCGAGGCCCTGGGAGTGCCGGTCCAGGCTCCCGACTGGCGGCGCATCCGTGAAAAATTCAGCTTGGAGCCTGCGGATGCCCCAGTCCCGCCCGGGATCTACCTGGCGCGGGGCGAGGCGGAGGTGACCGCGGTTTTTGTCGAAGGCGACCTGCAGAAGCTGGAGTTCAGCGCCGGAGACGGCTGGCAATCCATCGTGTTTGACCAGGACGGCCGCCGCAGCGAGCTCCGCTACCAGCCCGGTTCGGGAGCGATGACCTGGAACGGAGGAGAGGACATTGCCGGGTTGTCGTTCAAGGAGAAGGTCATCGTCCATGGCAGCGTATGGGACATCCGGCAGGCGGGAACAGCGGCGTTCCTGGCCGCCTCGCGGATCGAGCTTCTGGTCTGCGGCCGCCTGGTTGTCCGTTCCGGGCTGGAAAGCGAGAGCCTGGCCATCGGCAGGGAGAAATTTCCCGGGGTGCTGCTCATGACGAGCGATCGTGATTTTTTCACCGACGAAGCCGTCAATGCCGATGTCGTCATGGAGACGGAGGGGAGCAAGACCATCCAGGCGCAGGTGATCGCCGCCGGGGCGCTGGTCAACGGCGACGCCCAGGTGGAGATCACGGGCGGAGTGTTTTCCCGAGACATCGAGAACTCGGGGCGGCTGCGGGTCGGCGGCGCCAGCGGGCAGTTCGCCTTCGGCAGCGGCGTTCGCCTGCCCGGCTTCAAGTTTCTGAAGAATTTCCGCGTCCATTTCATCCAGGAGGGAAACGATGAAGAATAGCAAGGGCTTGACGGTCATGGAACTGCTGGTCTCGGTCGCCCTGCTCGCGCTTGTAATCGTGGTGACGGTTCCCGGCCTGCGGTCCTTCTTCCTGCGCATGGAGATCCATGCCGCCCTGCGCACCGTCACCGTGGCCCTGAGCACGGCGCGCACCACGGCCATCCGCGATAACCTGCCCGTGCGGGCCGAAGTCGTGGACAACTGCCTGCAGCTCAGCCGGGATGATGGCCACGGCTGGCGGGTGATCCACCGCTTCGAGCTGGGAGGCAAGGTGGCGGTGCGGGCCAACGGCCGGCCGGTGTTCTCGCCGCTGGGGTTCGTCTCGCCCCTGTGCACCATCACCGTGGAGAAGGAGCGGCGGGTCCGGCGCGTCGTTCTCTCCATGTACGGCCGCCTGAAGGTCTACGACAACGGCTGAGGGCCCACCGTCACATCTTGCCCCTCACCGCGGCGAGCTTGCCAACCATCGTGATCTTCTTGTCGCGGCGGTCGTCGATGCGCAGCGTGGTCGAGACGCGCAGGGCGCCCATGCGGAACGGCGCTTCGTGCATGGCCTTGACCGCCTTCAGGACCTCGTCCATTTCCCCCTCCAGGATGGTCGACATCGGGGTGAGCAGGGATGTAAGGCGCGGAAAATTATTCAAGACCTTTTCGACTTCGGCGACGAAGCGGCTCAACGACGGCGACGCGGTCCCCAATGGGACCACGGTCACTTCGGCGATGACCTTGCCCATGTCCTACCTCCGGTCGCGGGAAGGATGGCCCTCGCCGCCGCTAGAATTCCGCGCTCTTGGGGGTGCGCGGGTAGGGGATGATGTCGCGAATGTTCTCCATGCCGGTCAGGTACATGACCACGCGTTCGAAGCCCAGGCCGAAGCCGGCGTGCGGGGCGCCGCCGAACCGGCGCAGGTCGAGGTACCACTCGTAGTCGCAGGTCCTCAGCCCCATCTCCTCGATGCGCCGCCTCAGGACGTCCTGACGCTCCTCGCGCTGGCTGCCGCCGATGATCTCACCGACGTCGGGCACCAGCAGGTCCATGGCGGCCACGGTGCGGCCGTCGTCGTTCAGGCGCATGTAGAAGGCCTTGATCTCCTTGGGGTAGTCGGTGACGAAGACGGGTTTCTGGAACACCTTCTCGCTCAGGTAGCGCTCGTGCTCGGTCTGGATGTCCTTGCCCCACGCGGGCGGGAAGCTGAACTTCTGGTCGGCCTTCTGCAGCAGCTCGATGGCGCGCGTGTAGGTGATGTGCTCGAACTTCGCGTCGCGCACGAGCTGCAGCCGCTGCAAAAGGCCGGTGTGGATGAAGCGGTTGAAGAACTCCATCTCCTGCGGCGCTTCCTCCAGGACGAAGCGGATGATGTACTTCAGCATGTCCTCGGCCAGGCGCATGTTGTCGCCCAGGTCGGCGAAGGCGATCTCGGGCTCGATCATCCAGAACTCGGAGGCGTGGCGTTGGGTGTTGGAGTTCTCGGCGCGGAAGGTGGGGCCAAAGGTATAGACGCGGCCGAAGGCCAGGCAGAAGCCCTCGACGTTCAGCTGGCCGGAGACGGTCAGGTTGGTCTCGCGGCCGAAGAAGTCCTGGCTGTAGTCAACCGCGCCCTGCTCGTTCAACGGGGGCTTGACGGGGTCGAGGGTAGTGACGCGAAACATCTGCCCCGCGCCCTCGCAGTCGCTGCCGGTGATGATCGGCGTGTGCACGTAGACGAAGCCGCGCTCATGGAAGAAGCGGTGGATGGCCTGGGCCACCAGGCTGCGCACGCGGAAGACGGCCATGAAAGTGTTGGTGCGCGGCCGCAGGTGGGGGATGGTGCGCAGGAATTCAAAGGAGTGGCGCTTCTTCTGCAGCGGGTAGTCCAGGGCCGAGAGGCCGATGACCTCGATCGCTGTCGCCTTCAACTCGAAGGGCTGGCCGGCGGCCGGTGACGATACCAGCGTGCCAGAAACCTTCAAGGAGGTTCCCAGCGGGAACTTCGCCACCGCGTTGAAGTTGGCCAGTTCGCCACCGTAGACGACCTGCAGGTTCTTGAAGCAGGAGCCGTCATTTAGCTCGATGAAGGCGAAATTTTTCGACTCGCGCTGGGTGCGTATCCAGCCGCGCACCTCCAGCTCCTGGTTGAGCAATCGGTCGGATTCGGCAAAGATTGTCTTGACGGTCGTCCAGCCCATGGCCTCACCTCATGGAACATGCATTGTAGCGCATTTCTGGGCCGCGGGCAACCGCCTGTCGGAGTCCAGTACATCTTGGACTGAAGTCTATGAGGGCGCTTAGATTGCACATAATACTCCATTGGGGAGAGATTTCCAAGGCCGCGATGAGGTTTGGTGAAGTTGTACCAGATCAGGTAGTCGATCAGGTCACGGTTGAAAGCGGTGGTGTCTTCGATATCCCCCTGGTAATGTTTGAGTAACTGGGATCGGATCGTGCCATTGAACCGTTCGATATGGCCGTTGGCTTGCGGGTGCCTGGGGTAATTATGGAAGTGCTGGATGGGGCTGGCGCGGATGGCGGTGGCGAAGTCCTTTTCGAACTCGTTGCCGTTATCGGTCTGGATGCGGCGGATCACAAAGGGGACGACCTTGAGGAGCTTATCCAGGAAGTCGGATGCATTGCGGCTGTTGAGGCGGTCATAGATATAGGCGAAGCCGAAGCGCCCTTTCAGATCAATGGCGGTAAGCATGTAGCGCTTGACCTTGTCCTGAAAGATGTGCAGCGAGTCCATTTGCAGCAGGTCTCCTGGGTCCTGCGGCTGGTAGCCGTTGCGACGGATCTTTTTTTGCTTGGGCTTGCCCTTTTTGCAGTACAAACGGCCATTCCCGTTGACGACAACATGTCGCAAGCCACGGCCAGGCAATCGTCCGGCTGCCTTCAGATCGGCGATCACTCGGCCCACCGTCGATTCCGATACCACCTTCCGCCCCCGCTCTTCGCAATAGCGCTTCAGCTCGATCTGCACGGTCACTTTGCCGATCCCCGGCTTCGCCAGACGGTATTTACGGATGAACGCCACCTGCTGCGGGTCGACCTCCCTCTGCCGCCGGTTCAGGGGCGCTCGGCTTCGTGGCGCCAACGACAGCACATTGCCCCCACTGGCTTTGAAACGCTTTTTCCAACCAAAAACAGTGGAGCGTGACACGTTCATGACCACTTTCAGCTCCTGCAGCAGGCCTCGATCCAGTAAATAGATCGCCTTCATGCGCCGCTCAATCTCTTCCCGCTGTGGATGGTTGCTGGTTCCTTGGATCCGCATCATCTGCCAATTATAACTGCGGCATCCGTAAAATAGATCAAATACCTTCATCTTGGACTCCCGCGCGCCTCAAGTAACTCACTTCGTGAGTTAGCTTAAGAGTCCAATATGTATCTGAACTTCCTCACCGCCTCGCCGCGATTGACAATCGCTGCCGCTTGGGCCACAATGGGGCGGCGGGAATATCCGTCGGGTAGGAGGTTGCGTGAGAGGCAAAAAAAATCGGGCAGGGCGGCCGGGCCCGTGGCAGGCTTCGTTGGCGGTGATCCTGGCGCTGGTGCTGCCGCTGGCAGCGCAGAAAGATTTTAACCAGGATGAAAAGGAAACCATCGAGAAATACAAGCGCGCCAGGCCCCACTTTCTGAAAGGCGGAGAGTATTTAAAGAAAGGGAAGCTGGAGAAAGCAAAAAAAGAAGCGGAGACCGGTCTGGAGATCTTTCCCCGTTACGCAGAGGCCCGATTGCTGCTCGCAGAGCTGGATTACCAGCAGGGGCGGTATGACGAAGCCCTCGAGGAGATCGAGACCGCCAAAACCGATTTCAACTCCTTCAGCAGGCTCTACACGTTCTCCTACCAGGAATATCTCGACCGCCTTCGCGAGCAGCGCGACGAGAAGGAGGAATACATCAACCAACTGGCCGCGGCGGCATCCGGTGCGAAAAACAGCACCGAGCGCATGCGCATAGAGACCCAGATCAGCAACGCCAAGCATGACCTAACCACGATCGACATCCGGCTGCGCGACCCCATCCCACCGACCCTGGAGATTCCTGCCGAGTATCATTTCATCCACGGCAATATCCTCTTCAAGCGGAAGCGCGTCGCAGAAGCGCAGGGATTCTACCTGGAGGCGGTCAAGGCCGATCCCCATCATGCCAACGCCTACAACAACCTGATCAACATCTGCTTCGCCCGCGGCGACACGGCCGGCGCCCTGGGATACCTGGAGCAGGCCGAGACCAACGGCGTGACGGTGAACGAGAAGCTGAAGCAGGCCGTACTCGCAAAGCAACCGCCGGAATAATCCCCGACCGTCCCCGCCGGTTATTTGATCTTCCGACCCGGAAGCTTCTGGCCGCCCTGCAGGAAGGTCAAGCCTGCGACCTGGCCGGCGGCGTCGATGGCGAACACGACCTGGGCGTCGATCACCTTGAGAAAGAACGCCGTTTCCGACTCGGCGAAGAGCTCCACCTTGGGCTGGCCGGTGGCCTGGCCCAGCAGTCGGCCCCCTTCTACGGTGATGACGATCGAAAACCCGGGCATGAGCTCGTATTCGCCCGCGAAGCGATCCAGCAGCTTGGGGTCCAGGGTGATCTCCTGGCGGGCGATTGGCAACGGCTTGTCAGTCCGCCGGTAGATCTCGGCCGGGCCGACGCGGGCCTTGACGCGCAATCCGTCGATCTTTCCCTCGGCATTCCTCTTGAATTGGATGATGGAGGGCGTGTCCTCGAAGAAGAACTCGGTCGCCGAAGCGGCCAGGATGGGATGCTTGGCGCCGCCGGCTCGTTGCGAGAACAGCTTCTCCCCCTCGCGGGTGATGTAGCGCTCCTCATCGGCCTGGTTGACGTAGACGCCGACCAACGCGTCCAGCTCGGCGCTGGAAAGCGCGACCGGCTTGCGCACCTCGGGTGCCAGGCCGATAACCAGCTCGGCGATGCGCACGGCCCGGGGCTCGGGATCGCGGCCGGCGATGGCGCTGTTGGTCAGTATGGCCACGTAGACTTGGTCATCGGGCAGGGCGAGCGCGTAACTGGAAAAGCCGTTGATGCCGCCGCCGTGCTCGATGGTGTGGTGCCCCCGCAGGTCGGAGATGAACCAGCCGCAGCCGTAGCCCGATGACTCACCGCCAGCCAGCCGGAACGGGGTGAATGCTCTTTCCAGCCACTCCTTTTTCAGGACCCTGCCCGCGAAGATGGCGTCGCTCCAGAGCGCCAGGTCGTCGACTGAGCTGAAGAGCGAGCCGGCGGCGTAAGGCTGGGTCATGCTCAGATAGGGAGCGTTGACCAAGCCGTCGTTGTCCTTGTGGTAGCCGCGGACGCGGCGGGGGATGATCCGCTCGGTGTGGTCGTATCCCGAGCGTGCCATGCCCAGCGGGGTAAAGATCCTCTCCTGCAGGAACGCCTCGTAGCTTTTGCCCGCCACCTTCTCGATGATGGCGCCCAGCATGACGTAGCCGGTGTTGTTGTAGTTCCAGCTCTCGCCGGGGGCGAACTCGAAGGGCTTGTCCTTGGACATGGCGATGATCTCCGGCGGGGTCATGTCCTTGCGCCACAGCTGCAGCCACTCCTCCATGTTGGTATAGCTCTTGATCCCCGAGGTGTGGGCCAGGAGGTGCTCGATGGTCACCTTCTTGTCCCCGGTGGGAAAATCGGCGATATATTTGCCGATCTCGTCCTGGAGGGAAAGCTTGCCCTGCTCGGCCAGCATCAGGATGGAGACCGCGGTGAACTGCTTGGTGATCGAACCCAGGCGGAAGACCATGTCGGGCTCGATCTTCACTCCGAGCTCGATGTCGGCCAGGCCATAGCCCTTGCGGAAGAGGGTGCGCTCGCCCTGGCGGACGATGAGCGCCGCCCCCGGCTCGCCCGGCTTGTAGACCTCATTCATCACCTTGTCGATCTCATCGGCCAACTTCCTGTCGGTTTTCGGGGCATGGGCCCCGAGCCGTGCCGCAAGGGGAAAAACCAGCAAAATGGGCAGCAGGAGGGATAAAATCTGCTTGAATTTACTCATGAGCACCTCCTAGTCGTTCATGCGCTGGCATTATACAACGAATTCATGGAAAAAGAGTTGCGGGCATGAATTACGCCGGTTGAATTGTGCCAGGATTTCCCCTACAATGTGATGATCCGAGGCAAGTCAATGGAAACAGCCATCTTTTACTATACGGGGACCGGCAATTCGTTATGGTCGGCGAGGTCACTGGCCGAGAAGCTCGGCGGCGCCAGGCTGCACCCCATGAAGAGAGCCGATGCGCTGGCTGCCGGCGAAGCCGAGGCGATCGGCTTCGTCTTCCCGGTCCACATGTGGGGCATGCCACGCCCGGTGGTGGAATTCATCGAAAAGGTGTCGCTGCCCCCCGGAACGTACCTGTTCGCCCTGGCGGTCAACGCCGGCCAGGTTTCCCGCACCCTGGTCCAGCTGCGGGAGATGCTGGCCAAGCGTGGTTTGGAGCTTGCCCTCGGCCTCGACATCGTCCTGCCCAGCAATTACATCCCCTGGGGAGGCCCCGGGCCGGTCGCGCGCCGCAACGCCCGGTTCGAGAACGCCCGCGC
>JBGSPO010000219.1:0-3009 GCA_041738575.1 Candidatus Aminicenantia bacterium | reverse complement strand
ATCGCCATGATCGGCCCGCGCACCCGGCTGGTCAGGATCAATGCCCGAGAAGCCGATGTCCCCTCCGGGCAGATCGGCCTGGCGGGCGGCGCTTCGGCTGTTCTTGAAGGGATAGAGCGCTTTATGCCAACCCCTTGATTTCTTCGCTGTTCAGGGTCGATGATCCGGCTTAAAAATGAATGCTGATCGTCAGGCGAACGTTACGTCCTCCGCTCAGGGCATATTGTTTGTAGGTGTCCAGAAAGTCCCGGTAAGACTTATTGGCCAAATTGCCGATCCAGAGATCGAAATGGAGCGCGCAACTCTGCAATTGGGCTTTGACTCCGGCTCCGAGATCATAGAGCGCATGACTTCCCGTTTCCAGGGGGAACGGTTCGTCCGGACCGGCGATTCGGCCTTTCCCGGTCCAGGTGGACCTGATTTCAGCGAAGGGAGTCCACTTCTGGTTTGAAAAAAAGTCATGAAAGCGAACTCCGAAGGCGGCGCGATCCGGAGGGGTGAATGGGAGCCGCGTTCCGGTCTTGTCATTCCGTGTCTGCAGGGTTTCGCCTTGCACCTTCAAAGTCAGGCATCGGGTCAGGTCCACGTCGAGATGCCCTTCGATGCCCTGGATGACGGCAGCGCATTGATCAAAGGTGCTTACGGGAAGGCCGTCAATGGTTTCGCCGGTCAAGCGGAGATAGATGTAATTTGCGAATGCATTTCTAAATAAAGACAACGCCCCCCGGATGCGCTCGTGCTCCAAACGGATCGCGATCTCGGTGTTCAGGTTGGTTTCTTCCCGGAGATCCGGATTCCCTTTTTCAAAGAGTTGTACGCCGTCGTGGGGCCCATTGGCGAACAACTCGAACTCGGAGGGATTGCGCCAGCCCCGGCTGATGGTGACGCCCGACGAAACGAACCGATTGAGGCGATAGACAAGCCCCGCCGCTCCGGTCAATGCCTGGCAGGTCCGGCTGAGGTCTTTGGCGATATTCAGTCCCGGGTCAGCCGGGACATTCAGGACGCGATGATCGAAACGGAGCCCGGCATTCAGGACCCAGCGGTCAAAGATCTTCTTCCTGATGAAGCGGGATTCCTCGAAAACCATGAGTGACCATGTGCTGGCGTCGTAGCCTGGGAGCAATTTGACCGGCCCCAACGTTTCGTTGCTTTGGCGGCTGTGCTCCAGGCGAATCACCCCCTGTCGCAGCGGACCTACTGGATGATGCTGAAAGGAGAGCCGGAACACCTGCGTGTCCAGCTCGAGATCCACCTTCGCCCCCTGACTTCTTCCCAGCGGAAACGCCCGGCGGACGTTTTGCGACAGGTTGGCGCTCAGATCCCATTTTCCCCACGCCAGGGGCAGGGTAACGGCCGCCCCGCCGGCGTCGTTCTGCAGGCCCAAGCGAAAATGCGGCTGCGCGGGAATGTAGAATCCCAGCTCGTTTTCCCAATGCCGGAAATAAAGGCGGGCCACGATGTCCGGGGCGAACTGAAAGCCGGTCTCCAGCGAAGCGGATTGCTGGATATAGTCGGTGTTGGGGAGATCGCCGGCTGGAGTGCCCATGTCGCCCGCGGCCCTGTGCGTCATGGCCGCGCGCCCGGCAAACCCGCCCTGCCCGCCCTGGACCTGAGCGTAAAAAGATTCAGCTTGATTGATCCCCGCATAGGCCAACAGGCCGCGCCCGGAAAAGCTGGGCTGATCATCGACCGCAAATGGCAAGGGAGCGGAAACGATGTTGACCACACCGCTGTTGGCCTGGGGCCCGTACAGCACGCTGGCGGGACCGCTGACGATTTCGATGCGGTCTGCTTCGTAGGTCTCGATGTTGGGCATATGGCGGCGGCTGAACTGGAAATAGTCGTGAAATATCCCGTTGCTGAGCACGCGCACCCGTTCATTGGCTTGACCGCGGATGACGGGAACGCCACCCGCGTCTCCAGTGGATATGTTGCGCACCCCCGGCAGGTCTGCCACCGCTTCCCCCAGAGAAAGGCCGGAGCGGGTTTGGATGTCGCCGGCGGCAGCCACATGCGTCGACTGGGCCGCATCCAGCGGATCGCCGGCCCAGGGAACGGCGGTCACGGTAACATTCTCGGATACGATTGGCAACGGCCGGATGGACAATTGGATCTCGGCAGCCGATGGAATTTCAATCGCAAAGCGATCGGGAAAGAACCTCGGGCTGTTCGGCATCAGGGCATATTTTCCCGCCGGGATGCCAGCAAAACAAAAAAATCCCCTGGAATCGGAAACCGTTGAGCGATTCATCTCGACCAGTTCAACCAGGATTCCGGCAACCGGTTTCTTTGTGCCCGCCTGGATGATGCGGCCGCAAACCTTATGCTCGGGCATCGCCGCGATTTCGCTCGGCAACGAAGCCGGCACCAAGAGGAAGGAAAATAAAACAATGGCATGCAAGATTTTCATGAAACCTCCTTGATGGGAATGAATGAGCCAGTGGTCGTTCAGGCTTGAGGTGGTCCGCAGGAGGGATAATGAAAACCGGGGAAAGTGATGCCAATGAAAGAGGGTATGGCCGGATAAGCTTTTTCACTGAATTGGAGAGGATTCTCGGGAATAAAGCGGCTGACGCTCGGCGATTGCAGCGTGCCGCTGAGCAGGCACAAGGGGCAATCCGCGTGATCCGCCCCGTCGGCATGCGTATGAGTCGCCACCACAATTTGGACCGCGAAGACGGCGATTCCCAGAAACAGGATAACGCATCGTGCGCGAAAGGAAGAAGGATGGCGGTTGCTCTGAATCATGGGGAATCTTCGTGCTTTTCGGGAGCCTGATCGCTGAGCCTCTCCAATTGGCGACGCTCCTTCTTGGTCGGCCGGCCGCTGCCCCTGTCCCTGGCGGCAAAGATCAGCCCCAGCGGATCGCGCCGGGCCAGGGCCAGCTTTTCCAGCTCGGCGGCCGGCGTGATCTCCTCGATCAGCTCGCGGGCCAGGGCGGCCGATACCCTCTTGGCCGCCAGTGCCTTGACCCGGTACAGGCGGACGATGGGCGGCTGCTTGATC
>JBGSPO010000174.1:0-3116 GCA_041738575.1 Candidatus Aminicenantia bacterium | reverse complement strand
AGCGGGTCGTAGCCGAAGGTCAGCGACTGCAGCTCCTTGGCGCCGGCGCTGTCCAGCACTTTATACAGCACTTCCTTGTCGACATGGCTCAGGCCCGACTCCTCGACGCGCACCGCGGTGCGGTCGAAGACGACCAGGTGCGAAGAGCCGGGGAACTCCTTGGCCGTGCCGGCCGCGGACAACTGCCGGTGCAGGTCCTCCTGGGCCGGGCCAGGAACTGAGGCCAGCAATGCAACAATGATCAGGAAAAACATTTTTTTCATGGGCAACCCCCTGTTCTATTTTTTTTCCCCGGCCGCGGGCGCTCACTTTTTTTCGGGCATGGCGAAAAAAGCGTCCTCGAGGACCGGATTGATCTCGATGGCATCCAGGGTCATCTTCATCTGCGGCTCGCCGTTCAGCCTGTTCTCGATCGCGAAAGGCAGCAGGTGGCCTCCGACCTCCCGGTAATCGCCGTAGAGGATCTCGACCAGGGCTTCACTCTCCCCCATCTTCATCAGCCGCATGCTTTTCAATTCGCTGCCGCTGCCGGCGTCCAGGAAAAAATAGATCTCCCTGCCGCCGTCCCGGGTCAGCTTCAGCTTGAACACCGGAGTGCCCTGCAACTCTTCCTTCCCCAGCAGCTCCAATGAATAGCCTTTTTCCTTGTAAACGACCAGCGGATCGGCAAAATCGGCCTGGTCGCGGAACAGCCGGCCCTGCTCCGGCGGCATCTCCTGCGCCTCATCGGAAAGGAAGGGCATGATCCACCACGCCTTGAGGCCAGCGCAGGCCTGGACGATCGTCCGGCCCTGGAAGGTCGATTCCACCCGCATCTTGTCGGGAGTTTTCTGCCAGATCACCACGGGCAACTCCAGCCCCTGCGCCGGGACCACGATCTTGCCCGTCATTTTCCAGCCCGCCAGCGACTTCAGCTTGTCCAGCCCGCCGCGGGCTTGGTAGTTCTTGGCCAGCACCTCGTCCAGGGTCTGGGCGCATAGCGGCGCCGCCAGGGCCAGGACAGCAATGATCGAAAAGAGGATCTTTTTCATAGGGCTCCACCTGAGAAAATCCATTTTAGCATAAAGCAAAGGAGCTTGATACGTAGGAAAAGGTTCGAAGTTCGAGGTTCGATGTATAAGAATAAATCCAAGGCAAAAGGCAAAAGTAAAAAGGCAAAAGTAAAGAATAAAGCCATTTTAAGATATTTTATTGGTCATTTCGAAATATTTCTTTTCTTACCTTTTGCCTTTCGCCTTTTGCCTTTTGCCTTTTTTTTTTACCTTTTGCCCTCTGCCGTACGCCGCGGGCCGAGTTCAGACCCAATCAATGCCAAAATCTATTGATTAATTCCCACCATTAATTTAAAATCTTTGTTTGTTCTTACATGACCGACCTCTGGAGGCCCATGGCGAACAATAAGAAGAAGCTCTTGCTGGCGGCCAGAAAGGCCCGTAAAAAAGCCTATGCCCCCTACTCCAAGTTCCACGTGGGCGCATCGGTCCTCGGGAGCAACGGCAAGATCTACAGCGGCTGCAACGTGGAGAACGCCTCCTACGGCCTGACCTGCTGCGCTGAGCGCAACGCCGTCTTCGCCATGATCGCCGACGGCGAAAGGAAGATCCGCGAACTGCTGGTCATAGGCGAAAGCGACGGGTTCCTGCCGCCTTGCGGCGCCTGCCGCCAGGTGATCGCCGAGTTCGCGCCGCCCTCGGCCGTGGTGCATATGTGCAACCTGAAGGGCTCCTGCCGCAGCACTTCCGTCGGCGAGCTGGTGCCTTTCATCTTCCACCTGAAAAAGGGACAGGCATGATCAACCTGGACAAAGAAACGCTGGTCAAGATGATCGACCACACCGAGCTGAGCGCCCACTCCGGCGAGAAGAAGATCGCCAACTTGTGCAGCGAGGCGCGAACCTTCGGCTTTTACACCGTCTGCATCAATGGCGGCTACACGCGCTACGCCTTCGAAAAGCTCGTAGGCAGCGGCGTGCTGGTCTGCACCGTGGTCGGCTTCCCGCTGGGTGCCGGCACCTCCGCGGCCAAGGCCTGCGAGGCGAAGGAAGCGGTGGCCAACGGCGCCGCCGAGATCGACATGGTGATCAACGTCGGCGCCCTGCGCGACAAGAAACTCGACTGCGTGCGCGACGACATCCGCGCCGTGGTCGACGCCAGCGGCCCGGCGCTGGTCAAGGTCATCCTGGAGACCTGCTTCCTGACCGACGAGGAGATCGTCGCCGGCTGCGAGCTGTCGGTCGCGGCCGGGGCGAAATACGTCAAGACCTCCACCGGCTTCGGCGCCTTCGGCGCCTTCCCCGACCACGTTCGCCTGATGCGCAAGACCGTGGGCCCCGGCATCGGCGTCAAGGCCTCGGGCGGCATCCGCAATTTCAAGGACGCCTGGCGACTGATCCAGGCCGGCGCTTCGCGCCTGGGCGTGAGCGCCAGCGTGGGCATCGTCGAAGGACTGTCGCTGTTCAAGTTCGCGCCGGCGGCCTGGCTGGAGGAGGAGATCCCCTGCCACGTCTGCCCCTCGCGCTTCGCCAATATCGACAAGCAGCCCAAGGCGGTCTACGCCTACTACAAGAAGAAGTGCCTGGCCTGCCCGCACCTGGAAAATTTCAACAAATTCTACGAATAGCGAGGACAAGATGAACGGCTGGATGGGGAAAGTGATCAAGATCGACCTGGGCAGCGGCAGGCAGGAAGAGGTTCCCGTCAGTGACGACACGCGCCGCCGATTTCTGGGGGGGCGCGGTTTGGGCGTCAAGCTGTACAGCGACCTGTGCCCCGAGCCGCTGGACCCCCTGGCCGCGGAAAATCCCCTCATCTTCATGACCGGCCCGCTCACCGGCACGGTGATGACCTCGGGCCGCTACCAGGTCATCTCGCGCTCGCCCCTGACCGGTACCATCTGCGATTCCAGTTCAGGCGGCAGTTTCGGCGCCGTGCTCAAGTCAGCGGGGCTGGACGGCCTGGTGATCACCGGCCGCGCCGGCCGCCCCGTATATCTTCATGTCCATGACGGCAGCGTCGAAGTGCGCGACGCTTCCGCCTTGTGGGGGTTGAACACGCAGCAAACCCAGAAGGCGGTGCAGGAGCAGACCGCGGCCAAGGCCTCGGTGGCCTGCATCGGCC
>JBGSPO010000132.1:0-9846 GCA_041738575.1 Candidatus Aminicenantia bacterium | reverse complement strand
GCTGGACACCGGCGGCGCTGGGCAGCGCCCTGGCCCTTGCCTTCGGCATCGGCCTGCAGAATTTTCCCGAGGGTGCGGCTGTGGCCATACCCCTGCGTCGGGAAGGATTTTCCCGGTTCAAGGCGTTCTGGTACGGGCAGCTGTCCGGGCTCGTCGAACCGGTCGCCGGCGTGGTTGGCGCCTTCCTGGTCCTGCTGGTCAAGCCGCTGCTGCCTTATGCCCTTTCGTTCGCCGCCGGAGCCATGATCTTCGTGGTGGTGGAGGAGCTCATCCCCGAAGCCCAGCGCGGCGACGAAACCGACCTCTCCACCATCGGCGCCATGCTTGGCTTCGCGGCCATGATGTTTCTGGACGTGGCGCTTGGGTAGAGTTGAAGCCCTTTAAAGGAAAAAGGTAAAAGGTAAACGGAAAAAGTGAGCAAGCCCTTCCATGGCTTTTTCTTCACTTTTACCTTTTACCTTTTTCCTTTTACCTTTAGAGTAGGTTGTTTTAGGGGATCCTGGTGCTAGTCGTTCGTTGGCTTGCCCAGGAACTTGTCGCGGCACTCGACCGAGCAAAAATGGAGTGTCTCCCGCCCGCGGCGGAAAGCGATGGCCTGGCCGAGCGGAACCCAGGTGCCGCAGAGCGGGTCCTGGACCATCTCCTCAACCGCCTGTCCCGGGGGCGGCGCGTACGTTTGCGGTTTTGGCGCCGGCGAGGCGCTGCGCCTCAGCCACCTGTAAAGAATGTAGATGACCCAGGCCAGGAGGAAGAGTTGGAGCATTACAGGAGCTGCAGGCCTGATTTTTCGGCGGCGGCCACCAACTGCCCGCTTTCGATGAGGTCGGCGATGCGGCGCATGGGAAGGTCCATGCGAGTGTCCTCGGTGAGGAAAGGCACGTGCCTGCGGATGAGGGACTTGACGCTTTCCAGCGGCTGCGAGCTTTTCAGCTCATAAAAATCCAGGGCCTGGGCTGCGGCCATCAGCTCGATGGCCAGGATGAGGCGCAGGTTGCCGATGATCTCGCGCGCCTTGCGGGCGCCGATGGTGCCCATACTGACGTGGTCCTCCTGGTTGGCTGAGGTGGGGATGTTGTCCACCGAAGCCGGGTGGGCCAGGGACTTGTTCTCCGAGGCCAGCGCCGTGGCGGTGACGTGGGCGATCATGAATCCCGAGTTCAGCCCGTTGTCGGCGACCAGGAAATTGGGCAGTCCCATGTTGGAGGCGGGATTGATCAGGCGGTCGATGCGCCGCTCGGAGATGTTGCCCAGCTCGGTCATGACGATGGACAAAAAATCCATGGCAAAGGCCACCGGCTCGCCGTGAAAATTGCCTCCCGACAGGATGATCTTTTTTTGCGGGAATATCAGCGGGTTCTCGGTCGCCGAGTTCGTCTCGATCTCCAGGACGCGGCGCACGTGCTTCAGCGTGTCGCGCACGGCTCCGTGCACCTGGGGGATGCAGCGGATGGAATAGGCGTCCTGCACTTTTTTCTTGCCCTGGTGCGATTTCCACAGCGGTGAATCCTCGACCAGGCGCATGACGTTGCGGGCGCTTTCCATCTGCCCCGGGTGGCGGCGCACGTCCTGGATCTCCTCGTAAAAAGGCGAGGGGCTGCCGAGCTGGGCCTCGAAGGTCATGGCGCCGGCGATATCGGCCGTCTTGGCCAGGTTCTCCGCCTCGAGCAGGTTGAAAATGCCGATGGCGGTCATGACCTGGGTGCCGTTGATCAGCGCCAGGCCTTCTTTTTCCAGGAGCACGAGGGGCTGCAGCCCGGCTTTTTTTAGGGCCGCGGCCGCATGCTGCTCCTGGCCCTGGTAGACCACCTCGCCCTCGCCGATCAGGACCATGGCCAGGTGCGAGAGCGGGGCCAGGTCGCCGGAAGCGCCCACCGATCCCTTGCTGGGGATCACGGGCACCATGTCCTTGTTCAGCAGGTCGAGCAGCAGCTGCACCACCTGCAGGCGCACGCCGCTGTAGCCCTTGGCCAGGACGTTGGCGCGCAGCAGGATGATGCCGCGCACGATGCCGGCGGGCAGGCTGGGTCCCACCCCGGCGGTGTGGCTGTGGATCAGGTTGCGCTGCAGGCGCTTCAGGTCCTTCTTTTCGATGCGGCGCTGGGCCAGCGCGCCGAAGCCGGTGTTGATGCCATAATAGGGCTTGTCGCTGTGGATGAATTCCTCGAGCACCTGCCGGCAGTTGCGGATCTTTTCTTCCGCGGCCGGGGAGAGCTCGACGTGCTTGCGCAGGCGGGCGATGCGGTCGAACTCATCGAGGCTGAGCCGCTCGCCGTCGATCTGGATGGCCATGGTCCGGGTTCGCGGCCGCGCTCAGCCGATGTTCTTGGTCGCGCCCAGCAGTTCCAGCGAGATGACGTGCTTCTGTATCTCGTTCGTGCCCTCGTAGATCTGCAGCAGCTTGGCGTCGCGCATCATCTTCTCGACCGGGTATTCCTTCATGTAGCCGTAACCGCCGAAGAGCTGGACGGCGTCGACGGTGACCTTCATGGCCACGTCGGTGGCCATGACCTTGGCCATGGCCGACTCCTTGGAGGCCTTCATGCCGCTGTCCAGCATCCAGGCCGAGCGGTAGACCATCAGCCGCGCCGCCTCGATCTCGGTGGCCATTTCGGCCAGCTTGAAGGCGTTGTGCTGGAAGGTGGCGATGGGCTTGCCGAACTGGATGCGCGACTGGGAGTATTTCAGGGCTTCCTCGAATGCGGCGCGGGCCACGCCCACGCCGCCGGCGCCCACGGCGGGCCGGGCGTAGTCGAGGGTCTTCATGGCGATGATGAAGCCCATGCCCTCGCGGCGCAGGATGTTCGTGGCCGGGATCTTGACCTCGTCAAAATAGATCTCGGTGGTGTTGGAAGCGCGGTGCCCCATCTTGTTCTCGTGCTTGCCGATGGTGATGCCCGGGGTATCCATGGGCACGATGAAGGCGGTGAGGCCGCGGGCGCCGCGCGTCTTGTCGGTGGAGGCGAATACCACTCCCAGCTGCGAGACGCCGCCGTTGGTGATGAAGGTCTTGGAGCCGTTGATCACGTAGTGGTCGCCTTTTTTTACGGCGGTGGTCTGGATGGCGGAGTTGTCCGAGCCGGCCTCTTTCTCGGTCAGCGCGAAACAGGCGAACGTCATCTTTTCGGTCAACGGCGTCAGGAACTTCTTTTTCTGCTCGTCGCTGCCGAAGAGGACAATGGGGGTGGTGGCCAGGGTGTTGGCCATGATCGACGTGTACATGCCGGCGCAGCCCCAGGCGAGTTCCTCGCAGACGATGGTATTGATCAGTGTCGAAAAACCGGCGCCGTTGTATTCGGCTGGGATGCCCGACGTGAGAAAGCCGGCCTCGAAGGCCTTCTGCATGATCTCGAGGGGGAACTCGTTCTTTTCGTCATATTCGTGGCTCTTGGGGCGCATCTCTTTCTCGGCGAACTTGTGGGTCTCCTCCTTGAATGCCAAGTGTTCTTCGGTCAGTGCAAAGTCCATTTTCCTCTCCTGCGGGCGAATTAGATTTTGATCGTTTTCATCTCGTTGAGCACTTCCATGGCGCTCTGGAAGCGCTGCTCGCGCTTCTTTTCCATGCATTTCTCTATGATATAGCAAAGTTTTTCAGGAACGTCGTTGCGGTATTTCTTGATCGGCGGCACGGGGTCGAAGAGATGCTGGTAAAAAATATTCTCGCCCTTGAAGGGGACGTGGCCGGTGGTCAGGTGGAACAGCGTGGCGCCGGAGGAATAAATGTCGGTGCGGTGGTCGACCGGGATGCCCTGGATCTGCTCCGGGGACATGTAGTAGGGCGTGCCGGTGATGACGCCGCTCTCGCCTTTCTTCTGGTCGCCGAGGATCACGGCCAGCCCGAAATCCATGATCTTGATCTCCTTCTGCTTGGTGATCATGATGTTATGGGGCTTGATGTCGCGGTGGATGATCCCCTTGCGGTGCGAGTAATCGAGGGCCTTGAAAAGCTTGATGGCGATAAAGATGACCTGCGAGGGGGAGAACGCTTTTTTGCGGCGAATCAGGTTCATGAAGTTCTCGCCCTCGATGTATTCCATGGAAATGAAATAGTCGTCCTTGATCTGGCCGACGTCGTACACGGTGACGATGTTGGCCTGGGTCAGGGAGGCGGTGGAGCGCGCCTCGGAAAAGAAGCGCTCCAGGTTGCGCTTGTCGGCGACCAGGGTCTTGTTCAGTATCTTCAGGGCCACGATGCGCTTCAGCACCGTGTCCTCGGCCTTGAACACCACGCCCATGCCGCCTTCGCCGATCTTTTCGACGATGCGGTAGCGCTCGCTGGAATCCTCGCTGATCAGCTCCATTTCCTTGTATTTCTGGATCAGGTTTTCCACGTCCTTGATCTTCTGGTGCACGTCGCGGAAAGAATAGTCCTCGGTCAGGATCATCTGGTAGATCTCGAAGGCCTTCTTGAAGCTGCCGGCATTCTCGTAGGCTTGGCCCAGGACATAGAACCACTCGATATTGGACTTGTCGATCTGGTTCTCGCCGAGCAGCTTCTCGATCTTCTCGATGACCAGCTGCGGCTTGCGGTTCTTCAGGAAGATGCTGGCCATGTGGGTGATGGCGGAGTTGTAATCGGGAGAGTCGACGGGCACGAGCTGGAAATTGGCCAGGGCGCGGCGGTCGTCGTCCACCTTGGTGAAGGAGACGCCGGCCTTGAAATATTCCTGGGCGTTCTCGTACAGTTCGCCGGCTTTCTGGAACTTGCCGTACTTCAGCGAGATGTTGGCGGCCTGCTTCCATTCCCGGCCCATCTCGAACATCTTGGCCGCCTCCTCCTCGTTGCTGTCCTTGAGATAGTTGTCGGCGGCGCCCAGGAAGTTCTGGTTCATGAAATAGCAGTGGGCCGCCTTGGCGAATTTCTTGTCCCACTCGAAGAGTTCGGCGGCGCGGGTGTAGTCCTCGCCCTTGAGGAACCATTCGGCTGCTTCCAGGGTGCTGCCCTTGGCGAAGGCGTGCTCGCCGCGCAGCAGGCAGGCGATCTTGGGCTGGTCTATCTTCTCGTACATCTCGGCGGCCTTGAGCGGCAGCTGGGCACGCTCGTAGTTCTTGGCCGCGTCGGAAATGCGGTTCATCTTGAAGGCGATCTCGGCGGCTTTTTCGAATTTTCCGTACTTGATCAGCAGGTCAAAGGCTTTCTCGAGCTCGTTCAGCTGGACGTAGAGGTCTACGGCCTTGAACAGCTCCTGGTCCAGCTGCTTGGAGCTCTGGTAGCCCACGGTGGTATCGAAACTGGAGATGAACCATTTTTCAAAATTGGCGGCGGCCTTCTTGATGTTGCCGCTTTTCTCATAGATGTAGGCCGCCTTCTTGTAAAAGCCTTTTTTTTCGTAGATCTGGGCCGCTTTATCGTAACGTTCGTAATTGTAGTACAACTCGGCGGCTTCCTGGTAGCGGTTGTTGTTCTCCAGGACGGTGCCGGCGGCCTCGACGTTCTTGCGCTTGAGCAGCAGCTTGACCAGGTTGTCGCTGTTGCCGCTCTTTTTGTAGATCTCGATGGCCTCGCTTTCCTTGTTCAGCTTCTCCAGAAGCTCGCCCATGATGTCGTATTCCTGGCCTTCCTCGTAGACCTGCAGCGCCTTTTTGAACTCACCGATCTCCTCGTAGATCTTCCCGGACTTGAGGAACATGTTCTGCTTGCGGGCGCGCTTGGCGTCGCGCTCCATGTAGGCCTTTTTGGCCAGCAGGTAGAAGAAAGCCTCGAAAAAAGAACGGTTCTGGAAGGCGGAAATCTTGGCGGTCCGGAGGATCTGGTAGACGACCTTCAGGAGCAGGAGCATCCCGGCCAGGATAATGGCCAGTTTTATCAGGGGATTGCTCAGTATTTCATCCATATTGCTAGGGAAAAAGTATAGCAAACCTCCGGGAAAAAAGCAATTTCAAATTGACTTTTCTGGAACTTGCAAATATAATTATTCCCAGCGACAGCGAGTGGAGCGCAAAATGGACCCTCTTTTCAACCAATATTCCCGTTTGGGTGCGTTCCTGGGCATTTTTCTGCCCGAGTTCAAGCAGGAAAAACGCGAATTCAACAAGGAGAACGCCGACCGCCTGATCGGCTGCCTGGTCGGCGTGCTGGACGCCCTGTTCAAGGCGGAAAACCTGGCGCGGCGAAAAAATTTCCGCCTGGGCGCGGGCAAGACCTTCTTCCCGGATGATGTGTTGCCCGTTCTGGACAACGTCGCTGCCTACCTGCAGGCCTTCAACACCCAGGTCCTGAGCATGAGCAAGACCGAGCGCCAGACGCTGGTATTCATCCTGGAGAATATCGGCGATTACCTGAAGAACAGCCGCCTGCAGGATGCCGAGAAGGAAAAGAAGAACCTTTTCTTCGACTACAAGTTCTGGATCGAAAACCTGTTCAAGCTCTTTGACCAGAAGATCAGCGGCGCCGTGACCGCCAGCAAGCGAGTAACGCCGAAAAACCTTTTTGGACCGCAGGAGGCCCTGCGCGACGAGTTGATCTACAGCAACGCCACGCTGAGCTTCAGCCTGTTCCCGTTCGCCGTGGTCCAGGAGAGGGCGGTCCTCTTTCTGGCGCAATTGGAGGGGAACGGGGCGCGTTACCGCGACGGCGCCGGAGGCAGCCCGGTCGCCCTGAGCGCCGACGGCTTGTGGCAGAAGCTCGCGGAATTCCTGCTGGCCAATTTCGGCTTCGCCGACCTGGAGCGGATCGAATGCCTTCTGCCCGGGGGCGAAGCCGGGTTCCTGGGGCAGTGGCGCCAGGTGGAAGCGGCACAACGCGACCAGTTGCTAAAGCTGTTCGCCGAAAGCCTGTTGCGGCTGGAGGAGATCGCCTTCGAGGAACTCAACATGCCCCTGGTCTACCTGCTGCAGATCCGCAACCTGGCCGAGCTGGGCCGCGGCCTGGAAATGAAGCGCCTGCTGCAGAAATTCCTGTTGTTCTATCCGTTTTACGCCGAGGGGCACGAGCTGATGGGCGATGTCTATGCCCGTGACGAGAATGTCGAGCTGGCCATGAACTTTTACGAAAAGGCGCTGCTGATCTCCCAGAGCAAGGCCCTGGGTGAAAAGATCAAGAAAGCCAGGGAATTCCTGGACAAGGGCAAAAACAGGCCGGAAGCGCAGAAGAATGATGCCTTTTTCGACATCACGGATGCGGTGATCCAGAACGAACAGCGCATCATCGGCCGCGGCAAGGAACTGCGGCAGATGATCGAGATCCTCATTTCCAACTCCAAGCGCAACCTGCTGCTGATCGGCGAGCGCGGCGTGGGCAAGTCCACCCTGGTCCGGTTGCTGGCGCAAAAGATCATCTTCGGCGAGGTGCCGCCGGCGCTGAAGGAGAAGCGGATCAAGGAGATCAATTTCGTCGCCCTGCTCACCGGTTCCAAGTACCGCGGCCAGTTCGAGGAAAAGGTCTTGAAGTTGCTGCAGGAGTTCAAGGCGCAGAACTCCATCCTGGTGCTGGAGGACATGCACCTGATGATGTCCACCGGGGCCGCGCGCGGCACGTCCCTGGACCTGGTCAACATCCTGAAGAATTTCCTGCGCGACAACTCCATCCAGGTCATCGCCACCACCGACTACGAGGAATACAAGAACACCATCGAGAAGGACAACTCCCTGCTGGGCTATTTCCAGAAGATCGTGGTCAACGAACTGTCCCCGGAGGGGACGCGCAAGGTCCTGAAGGACATCGTCGGCCAGGTGGTCGACGCCGACAGCCTGCTGGTCTCCGGCCAGATCATCGAGGACATCGTCGAAAGCGCCAAGCGCGACGTCCGCGAGCGCAAGCTCCCCGACGCGGCCATCATGCTCCTGGAGCGCTGCATCGCCAAGGTCAAGCTGAAGAACATCGCCGGCGGCGGGCAGCTGAAGATCGAGGAGGCCGACGTGCTCGAGGTGCTGGCCGATATCGGCAACCTGCCCGAGACCAATATCTCCATCTCTCTGAAGAGCCGCCTGGGCTGCCTGCGGGCCAACATCCTGAAGCGCATCGTCGGCCAGGACGAAGCCGTAGCCAAGATGGTCTCTTCGGTCATCACTTCCAAGCTGGGCTACGACATCAAGAAGAACCGCCCGGACGGCGTCTTCATGTTCATCGGGCCGACCGGCGTGGGCAAGACCGAGACCGCCATCGCCCTGAGCGAAGCCCTTTACGGCAGCCAGGACTACCTCATCCGCATCGATATGTCGGAATACATGGAGAAGTTCACCTATTCGCGTTTCGTCGGGGCGGCGCCCGGCTACGTGGGCTACTATGACGCCAACCAGCTCACCGACAAGGTGCGCCTCAATCCCTACTCGGTCATCCTGCTGGACGAGATCGAGAAAGCGGACGCGCAGCTGCTGAACATCTTCCTGCAGGTCTTCGACGCCGGTCGGCTGACTGACGCCCGCGGCAATGTCATCGATTTTTCCAAGACCACCATCGTCATGACCTCCAATATCGGCACCGCGCTGTTCTCCAAGTCCAACATGGGCTACAAGAACGCCCCGGAAGATTCGCAGGTCTCGCGCGCCAGCCTGATCAAGTCCCTGAAAAAGTATTTTTCGCCGGAATTCCTCAACCGCATCGACGAGATCATCGTTTTCCGCCACTTGCGCGACAACGACATCAAGGCGATCATCGATATCCACCTGCTCGAGGTGCGCCGCGACCTGGAAAAGCAGGGCAAGGAACTGGTCGTTGGGGAGGACGTGCTGGCCCATATTGCCGCCCGGGGGTATTCCCTCGAGTACGGGGCGCGCAACCTGAACCGCGTGCTGAAAAAAGAGCTGCTGGAAAAGATCGCCTACCTGTCGCTGGAAAAGGAGTGGGAGGAGTCGCGCTATCTGGTGTGCCGCCTGCGCGAGGACGAGATCGAGATTGTCCCCGAGCCGGCCGCAGCGGCGGTTTCCACCGAGCGCTTGCTGGCGGGGGCCAAGGGAGAATAAGGGGCTCGCCCGGCGCCGCAGCCGCAGGGTTCGCTCAACTTGTGATGGACAGCAGCTGGTAGTATTCTTCCGGTGCTTCGCGAATGGCGATGCCGATGTCGCTGGATGACTGCCTGGAGGCCATGCGCGTGATCCAGCGCACGTCTCCTTTCAAGGTGATGATCTTGTTGTTGCCGATTTGCAACTTGATGTTGACGCTCTGGTTTCTCGGGGGACGGTTCATGGAGATCTTGATGCCGCCCTGGGACATGTCGACGATGATCGCCGGCTTGTCTTCCAGACTGGAGAGAATCCGCTTCTTGATGCGCATTTCCTTTCTCTTCTCCATGCTCAACCTCCCCGCGTCGCTGCCATTTGAATCGCGGCTGGCTATATTATAGCTTTTTTCGCTTTTTTTTTCAAAAGCAACTGTTCCGGCCCGGAAGCTGAAGCCGTCGGCCAGCAGAAGAAATCCGGCCACCAGCAGCATCAGGCAGGCGCCGGGAACCAGGACCAGGGCCGGATGGTCGAAGAGGTGGCCGCGGCCGGAATCGATCATCCCGCCCAGGGTCGGCAGGCGCGGGTCCATCCCGAGCCCCAGGAAGTTCAGGCTGGCCTCGGCCAGGATGACCGCGGCGATGCCGGATACGGCCTGGGTCAGGAGCATGGGGAAAATCAGCGGCAGCATGTGTTGGGTGGCGATGTGCCGCGGCGAGGCATTGAACCCCCGGGCGGCCAGGATGAAGTCCTGTTCCTTGATCTTCAGGACCTCGCCGCGCACCAGACGCGCGGTCCCCGCCCAGCCGCCGGCGGCCAGGGCCAGGACCAGGTGAGGAAGGCTTTGGCCCCACAAGGCGACCAGGAACAGCGCCAGCAGGATGCCGGGGAAGGCCATGGTGAAATCGGCGGCGCGCATGATTGAGGAGCCGAGGCGGCCGCCGTGCCAGCCGGCCAGGTAGCCCAGGCCGA
>JBGSPO010000131.1:0-4003 GCA_041738575.1 Candidatus Aminicenantia bacterium | reverse complement strand
TCTATCGCTGGCGGCGGGGCGGGGTTCTTCACGCCCCCACCCTGGCCTGGTGGACGGCCCGCGTCCGCCATATGCTGCGCCTGGTCGACCTGCTGCGCATCGACCATTTCCGCGGCTTCGACAGCTATTGGGAGATCCCGGCCCACGAACCGACTGCGGTGCGGGGCCGCTGGCTCCCCGGCCCCGGATCGCCTTTCTTCGACCACCTGCGCGGAGAGCTGGGCGACCTGCCCCTGGTCGCCGAGGACCTGGGAGAACTCACCCCGGGCGTGGAGGCCCTGCGCGATCGCCTGGGGTTCCCCGGCATGAAGATCCTGCAGTTCGCCTTCGACGGCCAGCCCGCCAACCCTTACCTGCCACACAATTTCCCGCATGCCAACTGCCTGGTCTACACCGGCACCCACGACAACAACACCAGCAACGGCTGGTTCTACGGGCCGGAAACGAGCGCAGCCGCCAAGCAGGCCGTCCTGGACTACATGAACCTCGGGCACCGCGACGAGTTCCACTGGCAGTTCATCCGCCTGGCCATGCAATCGGTGGCCCACCTGGCCATTTTTCCCGCCCAGGATCTGCTGGGCTACGACGGGCGTTTCCGCATGAACACCCCGGGCCGGGCCGAGGACAACTGGCGCTGGCGCTTGGTCCAGGGAGCGTTGACCCCCGAGACCGGCCGGCGCCTGCTGCAGCTGACGGAAATGTTCAACCGCCGGCCCATGGCCCGCCCGGTGTCCTGATTTCGCCCTTTTCGCCGCCAAGTGTCACTAAAACAGGACAGTTATATGAAGGGGAATTTGGCAACCAATATGCTTTCAATGAATTGAGGAGGTCAACATGAAAAAGACCCTGATCACCTTTGTGAGCCTGTTGCTGCTGTCGGGCGCCTGCTGGTCCGATGACATGGAAGCGAATGCCAATACTGCCAAATACTACGACAACGCCAAGGTCGTGCGCATCAAGAGCGTGGAAGGCGAAGGATTCGTCCAGCGTTCCTACGACGAAGGCAACGAGGAAGCCACCGCCAACCTGCCGCTGTTCGAGAAAGACACGGTCGGCACCACCGACGGCCGCCTGGCCGTCTACCTCGGCCGCTTGAACTACCTGCGCCTGGACACCGACAGCGTGGTCCTGCTGGAGAAGGTCCCGCAGCTGCGCAAGACCGACCTGGTGGTGCGCCTGGAACAGGGCAGCATCTACCTGGACATCGAGAACCTCGACCGTGAGAAAAGCATCGAGATCCAGACCGCCGACTGCGGCATTTTTCTCCTGGACAAGGGCGTGTACCGCGTCAATTCCGACCCGGACGGCCAGACCGAAGTGATCGTCATCGAGGGCATCGCCGAGGTGGCCGGGAGCGAGGACAGCCGCAACGTGCGCGAGAACCAGAAGATCGTCATGTCCGGCGGCAGCGTGGAAGAGCGCCCATATTATTTTTATGCCTCGGAAAAGGACGATTTCGACAACTGGAACGAAGGGCAGAACCGTGAGCAGGGCTACGCCCGCTACGGCACCTCCCGCTACCTGCAGGGCGGCTACGAGGACTACGAGTACGAAATGTCGCGCGCCGGCCGCTGGACCTATATGTCGGAATTCAGCTCCTACGTCTGGAGCCCCTACCACGCCGGTGCCGACTGGAGGCCCTACGCCAACGGCCGCTGGGTGTGGAACCCCTACTACGGCTATGTGTGGACCTCGTACGACACCTGCGGCTGGTTCACCCACCATTACGGCCGCTGGCACTGGAGCTACGGCGGCGGCTGGTATTGGATCCCCTCCTACCACTGGTCGCCGGCCTGGGTCTCCTGGTTCTGGAACGACAACTATTACGGCTGGAGCCCCATGAGCTGGTGGAACCGGCCGGTGATCATCATCAACAACCGCTGGGACCGCCAGTTTGACTATCACCGCGGCATCCCGCACCATTCCCGCTCCACCATCATCATCCGCAAGAACGAGCTCTCCTCGGCCAACATCCACCGCGTCGCCCTGAACAAAGCCACGCTGGGGCAGGGAGGCAACGACACCATCGCCTACCGCGGCTCGGCGCCCGGCGACCGCCCGGTCCTGAACAAGGTCACGGTGATCAACGCCCGGGGCCGCTCGGTGACCTACAAGCAGGGCTCCATCGTCAGCGCCGAGAAATACCGCACCCAGGGATCCGATATCCGCAACCAGGTCTACAAGTACGACCAGCCCGTGAACAGCGAGGAGAGAGTGCGCACCACCCGCAAAGCCGGAGAAGCGGACGGCGCCGATTTCCGTTCGCGCAGCAGCAGCGAGTCGGGCGGCAGCAGCCGCGCCCGCTACTCATCCGGCTCCAGCAGCTCTTCCGGCAAAACCAGCGCCCGCAGCAAGTCCGACGAATCCGGCAGCAGTTCAGATAAAAGCAGCTACCGCAGCCGCTCAGGCAGTTCCTCATCCTCCTCTTCCTCTTCCGGCAGTTCCAGCAGCACGGCCAAAAAGAAAAAGGGTGAGCCCTCCTATCTTACCCGCAACGGCGGCTATACACCTGGGACCCATGAGACAGGGATGGCCGCGACTTCCATTTCCGGCAGCCGTTACACGGCCAGGAGCAGCGACCGCGTTTCCTATCGCTCCAGCGGGACGACCTCCGGCGGCAGCTTGGGAAATGCCGCTCCGGATAGTTCCATCAGGAGATATATCGGCAGCATCCCTGCTGTGAGCCGCAGCTACGGCTCTGCGCAGTCGAGCTCAGAATCCGGGAGTTATTCCTCCAGCGGCGGAAGCTCGTACAGGCCGGGAGCGGCGAACTCTTCCTACAGCCGCCCGTCAGGCAGCAGCACCTACGCCTCCGGAAGCCGCTCCTCCTCTTCCGGGAGCTCTTATCGAGCCAGCTCTGCTTCCGCGAGCTCACGCGGATCTTCTTCCTCTTACTCCTCATCCTCCTCCGGCAGTTCGAGCAGCCGGGCGGCGAAGAAAAAGTAATCCCACAGGGAAAGCCCAGGGGGACAGGACCGTTCCTGTTCCCCTTTTTTTCTACCTAGCGCCAGGCGGCCAGCAACTTCCCGGCCACCTGCCTCTGCTCGGGCGTCAGGTCCCGGCCGTGGCGCTCGAGGGCTGTTTGCATGTTGGCCAGGGCCTGGTCCAGCTTGCCGTTCTTGGCCAGCACCAGGGCATAATTAAAAAAGAACTTGCCCGACGGCTTGATGGCCGCGGCCCGGGCCAGCATCTGCTCGGCCTCGGCCATGCTGCCGTAGCGCGTGTTCAGCAGCGCCACCTTCAGCAGCAGCTCGGGCTGGCCGGCGGCTTCCTCGTTTTCCAGCAGCTGGTTGTATTCGGCCACCGCCCGC
Organism: Candidatus Aminicenantia bacterium; assembly: GCA_041738575.1. Taxonomy (GTDB): domain Bacteria; phylum Acidobacteriota; class Aminicenantia; order UBA2199; family UBA2199; genus UBA2199. The sequence goes on along the minus strand of JBGSPO010000131.1, from coordinate 692 downwards.
TCGTATTGCTTCAGCGTGATCAGCAGCTCGGCGTACTTGATGCGCAGGGAGACGTTCTGCGGCTCGATGTCGCGGGCCCGGGCATATTGCTCGGCCGCTTCCCCCGGCCGGCCCTGCTTCTCGCGGATCTCCCCCAGCAGGATCACCGTCCGCGTATTGCGCGGGTTCCTGGCCAGGATCTCGCGGCAGCGCTCCTCGGCCTTGTCGTACATGCCGAGGTCAAAAAGGGCGACGGCCAGCGTCTGGCGGAAATTCTCGACATCGGGGAATTCCTCGATCCCCCGGCGCAGGGAGTTCAAGGCCGGCCCGACCTCGCGCTTGGACATATGCAACTTGTATTGCAGGTTATAGACATGGGGCATTTTCAACCCGGGATTCTCGGCCAGCAGGCTGCGCAGCGCCGAATCGGCCTCCGTCGTTTGCTTCTGGCCGATCATCTGGCTGATCTGCTTGAGGCGGGCGTCGATCAGCACGCCTTTCTTGGGGTCAAGGACCGTCGCCGCCTGGCTGGAAAAAGTCGAGATGTAGCCCAGGGCCTGCAGCTGTTCCTTGTCGCCGGCGCTCAGCGCCCGCTTGGCGTCGCCCCTGCGGCTGTGGCCGGCGACGAAGGCGGCCAGGCGCCGGTCCATGTCGCGAGCGAGGATGTTCTTGCGCAAAAACAGGTTCTGCGTCTCGCGGCGGTCGGCGGCCAG
>JBGSPO010000094.1:0-3925 GCA_041738575.1 Candidatus Aminicenantia bacterium | reverse complement strand
GGCGTCGCTCTCGCTCAGCCGCGCCACCGACGACTCGATGGTCAGGCAGCCGCCGCCGGGCATGGCGTCGCGGGCGTTGACGCACAGGTTCATCAGCACCTGCTGGATCTGGCCGATGTCGATCTCGACCGTGGGCAGGCTGTCGTTCAGGCGCGTCTCGATGGCGATGGACTTGTCCAGGGTGCCGGCCAGGATCTTCAGCGATTCGGAGATGACGCTGTTCAGGCTGGAGGGGCGGATATCGTACTTGCCGCCGCGGGCGAAGGCCAGGAGCTGGGCCGTCAGCTCGGCGGCGCGGCTGGCGCTCTTTTCGATGGTGTCCACCGGCCGGAAAAAAGGATGATCACGGTTGATGTTGGTCTTGAGCCACGAGGCATAGCCCAGGATGCCGCCCAGGATGTTGTTGAAATCGTGGGCGATGCCCCCGGCCAGCAGGCCGATGGACTCCATCTTCTGGGCCTGGAGGAAGCGCTCCTCCAGGAGCTTGCGCTCGGAGATGTCGCGCACGTATTCGATCACCCCGGTCAGGTTGCCGTCCTGGTCGAGCAGGGGGAAGGCGTGCAGCTCCAGCCAGCCCCGTTGGCCGTCGCTGCCGACCAGGGGCACGATGTCCATTTGCGGAGTGCGCTCCCGCTGCGCGCGCAGGGTGGGGCAGACGCGGCAGGGGTCCTGTCGCCCATGGTAGGCCTGGAAGCACTTCTTGCCGGCCAGGGGCAGCTGGTGGGCGTACCACCTGTCCATGGCCTGGTTGACCTGCAGGATGTTCAGGTCGCGGTCCAGGACGCTGATCCCGTCCTGGATGCCGTTGAAGACCGCCGCCAGGAAGCGCTGGCTCTCCCGCAGCTCGCGCTCGGCCTGCTTGCGCCACAGCGCGTCGGCGATGTGCTGGGAAACGAAGATCAGCAGCTCGCGGTCGCGCTCGGAATAATGAAAATCCTCCTGGTAGCTCTGGATCACCAGGACCCCGAAGGTGCGGTCGCCTCGCTTCAGCGGCACGCCCAGCCATTCGCTGGAAGGCGCGCCGATCAGCTCGATGGCGCCTTCGGCGGCCATCTGCTCGACCTGCTGGTCCGAAGCCAGCAGCGGCAGGCCCGAGCGCAGGACGAACTCGGTCAATCCCCGGCCCAACTCCTTGGGCTGGGGAGTGGCGTCGAATTCATCGACGAAATAGGGAAAGCTCAGCCTCTCTCCGGAGGGATCGACCAGGGCGATATAGAAATTGCGGGCATAGAGCAGGCTGGAGATGATGCCATGGATCGCCGCGTAGAGTGCATTCATGTCTTCGGCCTGGCTGGCCTTTTCCGAGATCTGGAAGAGGGCCGACTGCAGGATCTCCGACTGGCGGTGCTCGTTGATCTCCTCTTCGAGCTGGCTGTTGGCCAGTTCCAGCGCCAGGGTGCGCTCACTGACCAGCTCCTCCAGCTGGTCGCGGTAGACGTTCAGTTCCGTTTCCACCTTGCGGCGGTCGCCGCCCCGGGGTGGCCGGTTTTTTTCCCCGCCGGAGTCCTCTCCGGGTTTTGCTTTGCGAACTTCACCGCTTTTTCGGGCTGCCTTTTTTTTCATGCCACCTCGCAGGGTCTAGGGGCGATTATAAGGAATAAATCCGCTAAATGCAAAAAGAACTAAACGAACTACTAGTGTTAGTGACAGTGTTAGTGTTAGCAGAGCCAGGGAAATGAACATGCCCGAGCTATCAGTGGTAGTGATAGTGGTTGTGGTAGTAGCGAGCGATTACGCGATATCTTTCTTCACTTTTTCCTTTTGCCTTTTTCCTTTTACCTTTCGAGGATTTTTGGGGGCGTTGGTGCCTGGGAATTGGATTTTGTCTTTACCGTACGCCGTATGCCGTACGCCGAGTTCCTCCTTCCCTCAACTCGCGTCACGATAGTTCGTCGCTTGTTCTTTACCACCTTGTTTTTTTGTGGTACAAAAAGCCGCAGAGCTAGGAGGCACCATGATCGTTAAAACCTATACCGACGTCGCCGCCGAGAATGTGACCATGGCCGGCGCCGAGAACGTGACCATCCGCTGGCTGCTGGGCAAGGACTCCCCTGCCCCGAATTTCTACCTGCGCCTGTTCGAGGTGCAACCCGGCGGGCACTCGCCCTACCACACCCACCCCTCCGAGCACGAGATATTCATCCTCGAGGGCCGCGGGCGCATCAACGCCAAGGGACGCAGCTACCCCGCCGCCCCCGGCACCTTCGCCCTGGTGGAGCCCGGCGAGGAGCACCAGTTCGAGAACAGCGGCGACACCGTGCTGAAATTCCTTTGCCTGGTGCCCAGGGAATAGCTACTCGATCTTCTCCACGACGATGGTCATCCTGGCGGCCAGGGCGGCGATGGCACCGACCGCAGCCAGCACCGGCAGGAACGCCGCGCCCACCACCCCCAGGGTCAGCGGGATCACGATCAGGGTTTTCCCCTCCTCGTTTTTCAAGGTGATGTTGCGGATATTGCCCTCATGGATCAGCTCTTTTATCTTCTCGACCACCTGGCTCCCCTCCAGCTTGAACTCCTCGCGGGGCCCTTTGTTTTTTTCATCGCTCACGTGCACCTCCTGATGCTTATTTAACGGATAGCGATCCCCGATAGTTCTCATCGAGCTGAGGATCGCGCCTCTCAAGGGAAGGCAAAGGGAAGAGTGAGGGAGGAATGAGGGAAGACAAAGTGGGAAAGAAATCCCGCATGTTGGGGCTTTTCTCACTCTCTCTTCCCTTTCTCTTCCCTTTGCCTTTCCCTCTGTCTTCCCTCTCCTTCATTGACTTGGCGCCCGAAATGAGGGACAATAGCCCTTCAAATCAAACCGGAGCCCGAACCATGTCGGAAAAAAAACTGGAGTGGAAAGACACGCTGAACCTGCCGCGCACCGACTTTGCCATGAAGGCCCAGCTCAGCCAGAAAGAGCCGGAGATGCTGAAGAAATGGGAGGAGGCCGGGATCTACGAAAAGATCCTGGCGAACCGCAACCCGGAGCGGGCTTATATCCTGCATGACGGCCCGCCGTATGCCAACGGCAACATTCACCTGGGCACGGCCTTGAACAAGATCCTCAAGGACTTCGTGGTCAAGAGCCGCTCCATGGCGGGCTTCTACAGCCCCTACATCCCGGGCTGGGACTGCCATGGCCTGCCCATCGAGCACAAGGTCGACCAGAAGCTCGGCTCGCGCAAGAAGAACATGACCCAGATCCAGGTCCGGGAAGAATGCCGGCTCTATGCCGAGAAGTTCCTCGATTCGCAGCGTGCCGATTTCAAGCGCCTCGGCGTTTTCGGAGACTGGCAGCGGCCCTACACGACCCTCGACCACGAATACGAGGCCACGGTCATCCGCTTTTTCAACTCCTTTGTCGGCAAGGGCAACGTCTACCGCAAGAAGCGACCGGTCTACTGGTGCCTCTCCTGCCGCACCGCCCTGGCCGAGGCCGAGGTCGAATACCACGACCACGCGTCGCCCTCGATCACGGTGAAGTTCCCGCTGCGCTCGCTGCCGCCGTTCCTGAAGGAATTCGGCGATCGCCCCATCTCGGTCCTGATCTGGACCACCACGCCCTGGACCATCCCGGCCAACCTGGCCATCGCCGTCCACGCCGACTTCGACTACGCCCTGTTCGAGATGAAGGGCGCGCTTTACATCGCCGCTTCCGCCCTGCTGCCGGCCATCGCCGCGCTGAACGGCGACACTTATGTCAAGCTGAAGGAATTCAAGGGCAAGGAATTGAACGGCCTCAAGGCCCGACACCCGCTCTTTGACCGCGACTCGCTGCTGATCAACACCGACTACGTCCTGCTCGACCAGGGCACCGGCTGCGTGCACACGGCACCGGGCCACGGCGAGGACGACTACCACGCCGGAGTGGCGCACGGCCTCGACATCTACTCGCCGGTGCTGGCCGACGGCCGCTTCGACGAGACGGCCGGCCCCT
>JBGSPO010000085.1:0-15097 GCA_041738575.1 Candidatus Aminicenantia bacterium | reverse complement strand
GGGAACGTCAGGAGCGCTCTTCGGCCACGCGCAACAGGTAGCTGCCGTAGCCGCTCTTCTGCAGGGCCGTTGCCAGCTTCCTCAGTTGGCCGCGATCGATCCAGCCATTCTGAAAGGCGATCTCCTCCAGGCAGGCGATCTTGAGGTCCTGGCGGTCCTCGATGGTCTTGATGAACATCGTGGCGTTGACCAGCGACTCGTGGGTGCCGGTGTCGAGCCAGGCAAAGCCGCGCCCCAGCACCTGCACGCGCAGCTTTTCCTTCTCCATGTAGGCGCGGTTGACGTCGGTGATCTCCAGTTCGCCGCGCGCCGAGGGCTGCAGCGAGCGGGCCACGGCTACCACGTCGCGGTCGTAAAAATAGAGGCCGACCACGGCCAGGTTCGAGCGCGGGCGGGCCGGCTTCTCCTCGATGGACAGGGCCTGCCCTTGGGCATTGATCTCCACCACGCCGTAGCGCTCCGGGTCCTTGACGATGTAGCCGAAGATGGTGGCGCCGCCGGCAGCGGCAGCGTCCGCGGCTTGGCGCAGCATGCCGGTCAGGCCCTGGCCGTAGAAGATGTTGTCGCCCAGCACCAGGCAGACGGGATCGCCGGCAATGAACTCCTCGCCGACCAGGAAGGCGTCGGCCAGGCCGCGCGGCTCTTCCTGGACCTGGTAGAAAAAGCGCACTCCCAGTTGGCTGCCGTCCCCCAGCAGGGCCTGGAAACGGGGCAGGTCGGCCGGCGTGGAGATGACCAGGATGTCACGGATGCCGGCCAACATCAGCGCCGACAGCGGGTAGTAGATCATGGGCTTGTCATAGACCGGCAGCAGCTGCTTGCAGATCACCTGGGTGATCGGGTGGAGCCGGGTGCCGTGGCCGCCGGCCAGGACGATGCCTTTCATGGGGTGGGTCCTCCTTTGTCCTTCATGCCGGCGCCTTTACTCCACCGTGACCGACTTGGCCAGGTTGCGCGGCTTGTCGATGTCGCAGCCCTTGGAGCGGGCGATGAAGTAGGCGAGCAGCTGCAGCGGCACGATGTTCAGCACCGGCTGCAGGATCGGCAGGGTCTCGGGGACGCGGATGACGTCGTCGCACAAGTCACCGATGCGGCCGCTGCCCTCGCTGGCGATGGCCAGCACCCGGCCGTTGCGGGCCTTGATCTCCTGGATGTTGCTGAGCATCTTTTCGAAAGTGGAGTCCTGCGAGACGATGGCCACGGTGGGGAAATTCTCATCGATCAGCGAGATCGGCCCGTGCTTCATTTCGCCGGCCGCGTAGCCCTCGGCGTGGATATAGGAGATCTCCTTCAGTTTCAGCGCCCCCTCCATGGCCGTGGGATAATTGAGCTGGCGGCCGATGAACAGGAAATCCTCGTAGCGCGCGTATTCCAGGGCGATCTTCTTGATGATCTCGATGTCGGTGAGGATCTTCTTGACCTGGCGCGGCAGCTTCTTGATCGCCTGGATCAGGGCGCTGCCCTCAGTGAAGGACAGGCCCTGGTAGCGGCCGATGAGCAGGGCCATCAGGGTCAGCACCACCAGCTGCGAGGTGTAGATCTTGGTGGAGGCCACGCCGAACTCCGGCCCGGCGTGGTTGTAGACGCCGGCGTCGGTGATCTGGGCGATGGCCGAGCCCACGACGTTGACCACGCCGAGGATCAGCGCCCCCTTGCGCTTGGCCTCGCGGATGGCGGCGATGGTGTCGGCGGTCTCCCCGGACTGCGACAGGGCCAGGACCGCCGTGTCGCCGTCGATCTTCAGCTTGCGGTAGCGGAACTCCGAGGCTACCTCCACTTCGACGTGCAGCTCGCACAGGCTCTCGAAGATGGTGCGCCCACACAGGCCGGCATAGTAGCTGGTGCCGCAGGAGACGATGATCAGCTTCTTCACGTTCTTCAGCCGCTCCAGCACCGGCTCCAGTCCGCCCAGCTTGGACACGCCCTCGCTCTCGATCAAGCGGCCGCGGAAGGCGTTCTCGATGGCCTCGGGCTGCTCGAATATCTCCTTGAGCATGAAGTGCTCGAAGCCCTTCTTGTCGGCCTGGTCGTCGCGGTTCTCGCGGATCTCGATCTCCTTCTGCAGGATCTCGTTGTTCAGGTTCTTGATGTGGTAGCCGCCGGGATGCAGCACGGCCATCTCGTCGTCGTTGAGCGAGATGATCTTCTGGGTGTAGGGCAGCAGGGCGTTGGCGTCGGAAGCGGCGAAGTACTCCCCCTCGCCGATGCCGATGATGATCGGGCTGCCGCGCCTGACGATGACGACCTGGCGGTCGCAGTCGGCGTGGATGGCCGCGATGCCGAAGGTGCCTTCCAGGCGCTGGACCGTCTTCAGCAGCGCGGTCTCCAGGTCGCCGTCGAAGTACTCCTCGATCAGGTGGGCGACCACCTCGCTGTCGGTCTCCGAGCGGAACACGTGCTTGCGGGCCAGCAGTTCCTCCTTCAGCTCCAGGTAGTTCTCGATGATGCCGTTGTGCACGATGCTGATCTTTTCACTGCAGTCGCTGTGCGGGTGGGCATTCATCTCCGAGGGCCGGCCGTGGGTCGCCCAGCGGGTATGGGCGATGCCGCAATGCCCGGGCAGGGGCCGGGCGATGCCTTTTTTCTCCAGGTCGGATACCTTGCCCAGGGCGCGGATGAGGTTCAGCTTGTTGCCGTCGGCCACGGCCAGGCCGGCCGAATCGTAGCCGCGGTATTCCAGCCGCTTCAAGCCGTCCAGCAGGACCGGCTTGGCCGCCCTGGGACCGCAATATCCGATGATGCCGCACATGGGTCCTCCTCGGGATCCCGGCCTACGCGAAATGGGTCAGGCTGGGCTTGCCCAGCGGGAACACGTTGAAGCCGATCTCGAAGAGCCGGCGGTGGTCGAGGAGATTGCGGCCGTCGAAGACGAATGCCGGCTTGCGCATGGCGGCGAATATCTTCTCGTAATCGAGCTTCTTGAAAGCGTCCCACTCGGTGATGACGGCCAGGGCCTGGGCGTCGGCGGCGGCCCGGTAGGGATCGGGCACGTACTCCACCGTGCCGGTCACTCCGGTGATGCCGGCCAGGTCGCGGCGGGCATTGTCCAGGGCCTGGGGATCGGTGATGGCCAGCGCCGCCCGCTCCTCAAGCAGCTTGCGGGCCACATGGATGCCCGGCGACTCGCGCGTGTCGCCGGTGTTGGCCTTGAAGGCGAAGCCCAGCAGCACGATCTTCTTGCCGACCACGGTATGGAACATCTCGCGGATGATCATCTGCACGAAGCGCTCCTGCTGGTATTCGTTCATGCTCACCACCGCCAGCCAGTAGTCGGCCACTTCGTTCAGGCCGTAGCTGCGCGAGATATAGACCAGGTTCAGGATGTCCTTCTTGAAGCAGGAGCCGCCGAAGCCGATGCTGGCGCTGAGGAAGCGCGGGCCGATGCGGCTGTCGCTGCCCACGGCGTACGAGATCTCGCCGACATCGGCGCCGGTCTTCTCGCACAGGGCCGAAACGGCGTTGATCGACGAGATGCGCTGGGCCAGGAAGGCGTTAGCCACCAGCTTGGAGAGCTCGGCCGACCAGAGGTTGCTGGTGATGATGCGCTCGGGGGCCACCCAGTGGGCGAAGATGTCCACGATCTCCCGCGCCGCCCGCAGACCCGTCTCGGTCTGGCGCGAGCCGATCAGCACCCGGTCGGGCTGCAGCAGGTCGCTGACCGCCGAGCCCTCGGCCAGGAACTCGGGGTTGGACACGACCTCGAAGGGAATGCCTTTCTTGTTCTCCTGCAGGATGCGCTCCATGGCCTCGGCGGTGCGCACCGGCAGGGTGCTCTTTTCGACGATGATCTTGGCGCGGTCGGAATGGGCGACGATCTCGTGGGCGGTCTTTTCCCAGTACTGCAGGTCGGAGGCCATGCCGGCGCCGTGGCCGAACGTCTTGGTCGGGGTGTTGACCGAAACGAAGATGATGTCAGCCTCGCGGATGCCGGTGGCGATGTCGGTGGAAAAGAACAGGTTGCGGCCGCGCGCCTGTTTGACCACGTCCAGGAGGCCCGGCTCGAAGATGGGCAACTGGTCCGTGCCCCAGGCATGGATGCGCTCGGCATTGATGTCGACCACCGTCACCTTGCAGTCCGGGCACTTGGCGGCGATGACCGCCATGGTCGGTCCGCCCACGTAGCCGGCCCCGATACAGAGTATGTTTTTCTTGAACTTCATGTCAGCACCTCAGGGGTGAAACCTCTATTCCTTGCCATAATAATCGCGATACCACTCTACGAAACGCGCCACTCCCGTCTCGATGGGGGTGGCCGGGGCGAAGCCCACGTGGCGGCGCAGGTCCTCGATGTCGGCGCAGGTCTCGCGCACGTCGCCCGGCTGCAGCGGCAGCAGTATCTTTTCCGCCTCCCGCCCCAGGTTCTTCTCGATGAGCCCGATGAAATGCAGCAGGTCGACAGGGCGGTTGTTGCCGATATTGAACACGCGGTAGGGGGCCGACGAAGTGGCGGGATCGGGTCGGCGGGCGTCCCAGCCCGGATCGGGTCGCGGGGGCTTGTTCAGCACGCGCCAGACTCCCTCCACGATGTCGTCGATGTAGGTGAAATCGCGCTTCATGTCGCCGTGGTTGTAGACCTCGATGGGCTCGCCGGCCATGATCCTGCGCGTGAAGATGAACAGGGCCATGTCCGGGCGGCCCCAGGGGCCGTAGACGGTAAAGAAGCGCAGGCCGGTGGCCGGGATGGTGAACAAATGGGAATAGCTGTGGGCCATCAGCTCGTTGGCCTTTTTGCTGGCCGCGTAGAGCGAGAGGGGGTGGTCTACGTTGTGGCTCACCGAGAAGGGCTGGGTCTGGTTGCCGCCGTACACCGAGGAGGAGGAAGCGAAAACCAGGTGCTCCACCGGATACAGGCGGCAGTTCTCCAGGATGTTCATGAAGCCAATGAGGTTGCTGTCCACGTAGGCCCAGGGATTCTGCAGGGAATAGCGCACGCCGGCCTGGGCGGCCAGGTGCGCCACCCGCCGCGGCTTCTCCGCCGCAAAAATCGCCGCCATGGCTTCCCTGTCCTGCAGGTCGGCCTTGTACAGCACCAGTCCGGGCGCCACCAGCCTGACCTGTCCGCGGCCGGCCAGCCCAGCGGTATCCTCCTGGGAAAAGCCCAGCTGCCGCAGACGGGCCAGCTTCAGCTCCACGTCGTAATAATCGTTGAGGTTGTCGATGCCGATGACCGGGTGCCCCTCGGCCATGAGCCGGCGGGCGAGATGGAAGCCGATGAAGCCGGCGATGCCGGTCACGAGCACGGCGGGCTTGGCTGCGGCCACATTGTTTTTCGCTGGCGTCATGAAGCGCATCTCCCTGGCGCCGGAGAGCGGGACCTCCCGGCCGCAGCCCGCAAAAGGCTGCAGCAAGGGAATTTCCGGTCCGGCAACGCACTATTATAGTATATTCAGGCGCAAAAAAAAAGCGGGCGCAGCCGACCCCGCCCGGACCCTATTGGAAGTTGTCGCTCTTGATTTTCAGGAACTGCAGGATGTTCAGGGCTTCCAGCGGCATCAGGCTGGCAATGCCGATCTCCTTCAGCTTGTCGCGAATCTCGTCCCAGATCTTCAGCTCCATGTCCCCGGGAAACAGGCCGGCGTTCAGCGGCGGCGCCTTGTCGATGCGGCCGGTGATGCGCTCCTTGACCAGGCGGTTCAATTCCTTCTTCTCCAGGTTGAGCAGGACATCCCAGGTTCTTTCTATTGCTAATTATTATATTTTTTGAGCTGTTTTTTACATATCACTTTTGCAAACGGCCATGGGAAAAGTATATCCCGTAGGGTGACTGATCTTCCTGCCATAGGAAAAAGATATTGCCAGCGGCATCACCGACCAGATGGCAATCATGAACGGCTTTCTCGGTAAATTTCTGTTCGCGATAAAGCTGGCCACCGTTTTCAGAAACACGGCGGAAGTTGTTGCCGTAGACAAGGCCAATGCCGGTTGCCGGATCGGAAATCAGATCGGAGCGTGAATATTTCTCAGACAGAATAGTTTTTTCCCAGCTTTTGCCCCGATCGGTTGAGCGTATGAAAACGGTTCGAGACATGTAAGGCAGATACATGTCACTGCCGATGCAAAACAGGTTGCCTTTTTCATCGGGCCGAATGCCCTTGGTTTCGCCGCCGATAGACAGCAGGGGGTTTTCATTTCCCCACGATTGACCTAAATCTTCCGAAGTTCGGAAATAGACGGCATAACCGTAGCGTGTGTTATAGTAATCATTGTACGTAAAATAATATATGCTGGAATTGTCTCCGGAGAGCAAGATGGGCAGCGGATCAAAATTATTGAAAATATTTTCGCTGATGGTGAATTGAAGCCAGCTTTCGCCAAAGTCGTCTGAAGTAAGCAGTGTCAAACGGTACAAGTTACTTTTCTTGGCACCCAAAACAACGACGACCTGATTTTGGTTGCTGAACATGATCCGGGGGGTTTTTGAACAAGATTCGCTTTCGGCCAGAATCCTGGGCACCGACCATTTCAACTCCATTTCTGCAACCTTGGCGAAAAATATTGCCGATTGTGCAGAATTAGGATACAACCGGTTTGCGCTCTGGGTCCAGATGATATACAGGTTGCCAGTTCCGTCGGCGGCCATTGCCGGATCGTAATTCCCGGATTTTGCCGACTGCTGGGGGAAAGTGGTGTAGGCACTCCAGCTTTTTCCCTGGTCGGTGGAGCGGCTAAAATAAATATCATCGTTCTGGCACCAGGCCAAGTACAAAATGCCGGTATTCCCGACGACCAGTTCTGGTAGGTAATAGTAGTCTGCCGGCACAGCGGGGTCAGCCAGCCTGGCTTCCGGGTCAAAGACTGGATTTTCCTTGATGCTCAAGTATTTTTCAAATTCGACATTATTCTGTTTTTCGTCAGTGATGGAAACAGGAATTCGGGCTTCATGCTCGACGGAGTAGGTGATGGTCATTGGCTCCAACTCTACCTGACAGTTCAATTCGGATTCGCTGACGAACACCGTTTCCAGCGTTTGTCCGTTGAAGATAATGCGGCAGCCGTTGTTAAAATGATGGCCAAAAACCGTCAAGGTAAAAACGGGCAGGTCACCAAGTACTTCAGTGGGTGAAATGGCCGTGATTTCAATTTCCCTGCTTTTGAACAGGCAAGCTTCTGAAAAAATAAGCCAGAACCAAAAAAAAAATAAAATAATCCACCTAATAAACTTGTTTTGTGTGGTCATATACTCCCCCTTTCCCCTTAAATGTATTGTATTGAAACCGGGCTGGAATTGCAATAATTATTTCTATACAAATCGAACCAGCTTGGGCATCGTAAATGATTAACTTTGTAAACCTGCTAAATGAGTCGCGCCCAGGAACTATAAAGTCGCGTTAACGCATCGAGTAATATTGTCAACCTGATTTCTGAAACCTGGAGACCGATGTGTTTTTGCCGAGATTGGCCCGCAGCGTTGTATCGAATATATCCGTCGAAACCTATACCGGTGAAAAGACACGGTGATCGAGCGGGCCATAGCGACATTCCTCGAATGAATGCGGAAGTAGCCGCCTTATTTTAATAAATTGCATCCGATCTGGAGAGCGATGGTTGTATTATAATGGCCACGGTTGTAGTCGGCGGGGAGGACGTCAATAAAGCCGCGCATAAGCCGGATTTCTAGCGATATGTCGCGCCACCAGAATCTTGCTCCCAGACAAACACCAAAATCAAAGCGTTTCAGATCTTCTGTATTTACATAGGTCCATTTGTGCGTATCGTCGAGAGGCGTATGGCCTAGGAGAAGCGCCGCATAGGGGCCGACAAAGAGTTCCAGTATCTCGCGGACGACCCGGGCATTCACCAGGAAGGGGACCTCCAGGTAGCTGAAGCGGACGGGTTTGTAGTGGCGTGAAGAAACGCTGTAGTAGTGTACGCCTTTAAGCGCGAATTGTATCTCCGGCTGGAGCGAGATGATGTCCGAGATCTTATGCGTGTAAAAAAATCCAGCCTTCAGGCCGAAAATGTTCGAGGGGGTCGAGATCGAGCTTTTTTCATCTTCCACGGCGAAAGAGAGTAGGGGGCCGGCCTTTATGCCGCCCATAGACCGATCCGCTCCGACTACGGCCCCCACGCCTGCCATAACAATCAAAATAACTGCTGCTATGATTCTCGCCATTTTACCCTACTGAATACTGACAGAAAAATCAGATGTTAGGAAAATCAATTTTGTCTATATCGTGATTTTATGAAATAATTGATGAAATAGCAACGATTAGTTGTGCATATACTGGTTAATATTGGGCTAGAAATGAAAGTTCTATTGGAACTTTTCGCTTTTGGTTTTTAAAAACTGCAGGATGTTCAGCGCCTCCAGCGGGGTCAACCCGGAAATATCGACTTCCTTCAGCTTGTCGCGGATCTCGTCCCAGACCTTCAGCTCCATGTCCTCGGGAAACAGGCCGGCGTTCAGCGGCGGCGCCTTGTCGATGCGGCCGGTGATGCGCTCCTTGACCAGGCGGTTCAATTCCTTCTTCTCCAGGTTGAGCAGGATATCCTTGGCCCTCTCGATGACGGGGCGCGGGATGCCGGCGATCTTGGCCACGTGGATGCCAAAGCTCTGGTCGGTGGGGCCGGGCATGATCTTGTGCAGGAAGATGACGTTGTCCTGCCATTCCTTGACCGCGATGTGGTAGTTGCGCACGCGCTCGAGGATGGCGGCCAGCTCGGTCAGCTCGTGGTAGTGGGTGGCGAAGAGCGTGCGCGGCTTCGCCTTCAGGGAGTGCAGGAATTCCACCACCGCCCAGGCGATGGACAGGCCGTCATAGGTCGAGGTGCCGCGGCCGATCTCGTCGAGCAGGATCAGCGACCGCGAGGTGGCGTTGTTCAGGATGATGGCCGTCTCGATCATTTCGACCAGGAAGGTCGACTTGCCCTCGATCAGGGAGTCGGAGGCGCCGATGCGCGTAAAAATGCGGTCGCAGATGCCGATCTGGGCGCCGGCGGCGGGAACGAAGAGCCCGGCCTGGGCCAGGATGACGATCAGGGCGTTCTGGCGCAGGTAGGTCGACTTGCCGCCCATGTTCGGGCCGGTGATGATCAGGACCTGCTCGCTCTCCGAGGAGATGCTCAGGTCGTTGGGGATGAAGCCGCGGCCCGAGGCGGCCTCGACCACCGGGTGGCGCCCCTCCTGGATGCGGATGGCGGGGCCATCGTTCATTTCCGGGCGCACGAAGCTCCGGCGCTGCGCCAGCTCGCCATTGCCGGCCAGCACGTCGAGCAGGGCGATCAGGTCGGCGTTGAGGTTGAGCTGCGCCGAGCAGCCCTGGATCTCGGCCAGGACGTCCAGGTAGAGCCGCTTTTCGATGCCCACGATCTTTTCCTCGGCCTTGAGGATCTTTTCCTCCAGCTCCTTCAGCTCGGGGGTCAGGAACCGTTCGGCATTGACCAGCGTCTGCTTGCGGATGAAGCGCTCGGGGACCAGCTGCAGGTGCGGGTTGGTGACCTCGATGAAATAGCCGAAGACCCTGTTGTACTTGATCTTCAGCGACGGGATGCCGGTCGCGGCCTTCTCGCTCTTTTCCATGGCGGCCACGATCTCCTTGGCGTTGCGGCTGATGGCGCGCAGCTCGTCCAGTTCCCGGTCATAGCCGGCCTTGATGATCTGGCCCTCGTGGATGTTGCCGGCCGGCTCGTCGGCGATGGCTTTTTCAACCAGGGCGACCACGGCGGGCAGCGGCTGCAGCTTGCGGAACGCCTCGCCGACGATCTCCGCCTTCATGGCGCCGATGTCGTTCCGCATCTCGGGGATACGGGCCAGGGTGTCGCGCAGGCTGAGCAGGTGCTGGGGCAGGGCGATGTTCAGGGCGATCTTGGAATTGAGGCGGGCCAGGTCGGCGAAATACTTCAGCTTCTTGCGCACTTCCGAGCGGCCGATCAGGTTCTGGGAGAATTCCTCGACCCCGTCCAGGCGCCGTTCGATCTGCGCCCTGTCCAGCAACGGGTAGCTGAGCCACTTCTTGAGCAGGCGCTTGCCCATGGGCGTGACGGTCAGGTCCACGGCGTCGAACAGCGAGCCGCCGGAGACGCCGCTGCGCAGGTTGGCCACGATCTCCAGGTTGCGGAACGAGACCGCGTCCAGGACCATGTGCTCTTCGCTGGCGGTGAAGCGCGGCGCCGAAATATGGGGCAGGGCTCCCGGGCGGATGGAGCGCAGGTACTTGAGCATCACCCCCGCGGCAGCGATTGCCGCGGGATGGTCCTTCAGCCCCAGGCCCTCCAGGCTTTCGAGGCGGAACTGCTTTTTCAGGACCTCGGCGCAGTCCAGCACGCCGAATTCCGCGTCGTCGAAGGGCGTGACCAGGATACCGGCGAATTCGGGAAAGCGCTTGACGAAGACGGCGAACTCCTTTTCATATTCCCGGGCAATGACGATCTCCTTGGGGAATTTGCGGTAGAATTCGTTGAACAGCGCCTCGTCGTTGCCGGCGGCGAAGGCCTTGACCTCGAAGTCGGCTACGCCTAAGTCCATGGAAGCCAGGGCGAGCGAGCCGCCGTCGCGGCGGATGGCGACGATGAAGTTGTTCAGCCCCCCGTCCAGCGCCTCCACTTCCAGCGCCGTCGCCGGCGTCAGGACATGGGTGACCTCGCGGCGCACGATGCCCTTGGCCAGGGCCGGGTCCTCCATCTGCTCGCAGATGGCCACTTTGAACCCCTTGCGCAGCAGCTTGGCGGCGTAATTTTCCCAGGCGTGGTGCGGCACGCCGCAGAGCGGCACCGCGCCCTCCTTGTTCTTGTTGCGCGAGGTCAGCACCACCTCCAGGATCGGGGCGGCGGTGCGGGCGTCGTCGAAGAACATCTCGTAAAAATCCCCCAGGCGGAAGAAGAGAATGGCGTCGGGATAGCTTTTTTTTATCTCCTGGTACTGGCGCAGCAGCGGGGTGGGAGCGAGGTCTTCCATGGCTGCGATTATACCACAGACCCTGAAGGTCCTCGCGGAGGGCTCTGTGGGTCCTCGCTGAGGGGACCCTGAAGGTCCCCGCTGAGGGGGGGCGTCGCCTCGAACGCCTCCCGCAGGCGCAGCGGCAGCAGGGTCTTGCGCGAGACCGGCTGGGAATTGGCGCAGGCGCGGGCGACGGTCGCCTCGTCCGAGAGCAGGATCAGCTTTTTCCTGGCCCGGGTGATGGCCGTGTAGAACAGTTCGCGGCTGAGCATGCGCGCATGCCCCGGAAGCAGGCACAGCACCACGATGTCGTATTCCGATCCCTGCGACTTGTGGACCGAGACGGCGTAGGAGAGGGTCAGCTCATCCAGGTCCTCGGCGGCGTACTCGACGATCCAGCCGTCATAGTTGACCTGCAGCAGCCTGTCGACGGCGTTGTAGTCCTCGACGGTCCCCAGGTCGCCGTTGAACACTCCCTTGTCATAGTCGTTCCGGGTCTGCATGACCTTGTCCAGGCGCTTGAAAGCGACCTTCTCCCGCTTCAGCAGGAACGGCCCGGGATTGAATTTTTCCTGGACCATCTGGTTGATGCGGTCGATGCCGCCCTCGCCGCGGTACATGGGCACCAGGACCTGCAGGGCCGGGGAATTGAACGGGTAGTCGTCGTGGTAGAAGCGGAGGATGCGTTCCACCTTCTCCAGCACCTGGGCTTCCTCGCGCACCGCCAGGAAAACGAAGTCCGCGGCCGGGTCGGCGGCGGGGAAAAAGAGGGGCTCGCCGCTGTTGACGCGGAAGGCGTTCTCCACGATCAGGCTGCCCTGGTCCTGGCGAAAATTGCGCTTCAGGTAGATGGTATGGAAATAGCCGCTGCCGATCATATCGCGCAGGACGTTGCCCGGGCCCACCGAGGGCAGCTGGTCCTTGTCGCCGATGATGATCAGCTGGGTGTCGTCGGTGAGCGCCTGCAGCAGCGCGAAGAGCACGAACGAGTCGACCATGGAGAACTCGTCGACGATGACGGCGCCCGCCGGCAGGGGGTTCTGGGCGTTGTGCACGAACTGGCCCGTCTCGGGGTTGAACTTCAGCAGGCGGTGGATGGTCGAGGCCTGGCAGAGCGAGCTCTCCTCGATGCGCTTGGCCGCCCGGCCGGTCGGGGCGGCGATCAGGATCGGCCGCTGGTTGGCCTTGAGGATCTCGATGATGGCGCGGATGATGGTGGTCTTGCCCGTGCCGGGACCGCCGGTGATAATGGTCAGCCGGTTGCGCACCGCCGCCAGCACCGCCTGCTTCTGCTCCGCGGTGAGCTCCAGGGCCAGCTTTTCAAAGACCGCTTCGAAGTTCACGGCCGGCTCCCCGCCGGGATAAGGGCCCTGGGCGAGCTGGAACAGCCTGCGGGCCGCGGCCTTTTCGATCAGCTCGTTCTGGGGCTTGAGGATGCAGGCCTCGGGAATGGCGGCGCTGCGCAGCTCCGAGCGTTCGAGCAGGCTTTGCAGGATGGCGTCCACGTCGCTGTCGACGACGTCGAGCAGCCAGGAGCACTTTTTCAGCAGCTCGTCACGCGGGACGTACAGGTCGCCGCGCTGGAACTCGTCCTGGTCCATGATGAAGAGGATGCCGGCGCGGATGCGCTGCGGCGCGGTCTTGGCGATGCCCATGGCCCGGCCGATGGTGTCGGCGACCTTGAAGCCCACGCCGCGCACGCGCTCGATCAGCAGGAAAGGATCGCTCTCGACCAGCGCCAGCGCCAGGTCGCCGAACTCGCGGTAGATACGGTAGACCAGCTCCTGGCCGACGCCAAAGGGGGTGAGGCGCACGGTCAGGTCACGCAGGACCCGGCTGTCGCGGACGCTCTGGCGGATGGTCTCGACCACCGTCTTTTTCAGCCCCGGGACCTCGCCCAGCCGCTCGGGCGTGTTCTCCAGGACCGCGAACGTGTCCTGGCCGAAGCAGTCGACGATCTTCTGGGCCGTCTTCTTGCCGATGCCCTTGAAGCGGCCCGAGGAGAGGTAGCGGGCGATGCCCTCGCCGTCCTCGGGCTTGATGAACTCGAAGCGGCTGACCTTGATCTGCTTGCCGAAGCGCGGGTGCTGCGACTCCTCGCCCTCGATCTCGAGAAAATCTCCCTCGCTGAGCGAGAAGAGGTTGCCGACGATGACCCGGCTCTCGCGCGTCCCTTCCACCCGGACCAGGAAAACGCCAAAGCCGCTGTCCGCGGAAACGAAGATCTTGCGGCTGACCTTGACCTTGAACGATGCCAACTTAGCCTGCTGCCGCACAGACCGGCGGGAAATCAACGGGAATCATCGGGCCTCCCTGCGGGAATACGTGACCAGGGGCCATTATACAGAATGGCCGGGAATTTGAAAAGCAGCCCCTAGCGGCACTCCGCCAGGTCGGCCAGGCCGGCGAAGATCAGCCTTCCCAGCTTGGCCATGATCGCGGGGGTAAGGATATCCGGGACGTCATGGCGCGTATGATACGTGGGGTAGGGCAGGTCCGGGGCAGCGCCGGCGGAAAAAGAGACGCTGGGGATCCCGGCCCACATGAAGCGGGCGGCGTCCAGGCGCGGTCGCGCCCGGTTGTGAAAATATTCGCCGGCCACGTCGGCTCGCACCAGGGCGCGGTTGGCGAAGTCGAAAAATTTCCAGAGCGACGGATAGTTCTTCGCCGCCAGGGCATAGATTTTTTTGCCGCGCCCCACCCCGTCGAGGTTGATCAGGGCCTTCATCCGCTTCATGAAGGAAGGCGGATGACCCAAGTAGAATTCCGACCCCTTGACCCCCTGTTCCTCGGCTCCGAAAAAGACGAAAGCCACGGTCCGGCGGGGACTGAGCTCGAATTTTACCAGCGCCTCGGCCACGGCCATGACCACGGCCACCCCGGATGCGTTGTCGTTGGCGCCGGGCATCATGGACGGGTTCATCCCCAGGTGGTCGAGGTGGGCGGAAAGAATGACAGTCTCGTCCTTCAGCAGCGGGTCGCTCCCCGGTAGATAAGCGATCACGTTCCTGCCGACCCCATCGGCATGGTGCTCGGTCACGTTTTTCATGCTGACGGTCGTGCCGCTGGCAAAGGACTGCGGCCGGCGCCCTCTGCGGATCGCCATCACCACCGCGCCGTGCTCCCTGCCGCTGCCCCGGAAAATATCCTCGACCACTTTCTTGTCGACGCTGGTCATGACCAAATCCTCTATGTACAGGCAATTGGGGTTGACGATGGGATAGTTGTAGAGCAAGCCGGCGGCGCCGTGCTCGCGGGCATTGCGCACCTTGTAGTGGTGGAAGGAATAAGGGCGCCAGCGGACGAACTCGGCAGGCTTGCTGCCGGGAGCGACCGGCACTTCGACTTCGACCAGCACGATCTTGCCTTTGACGTCCTTCCCGGCGTATTCATCGAAACCCAACTCCGGAGCCGTAATGCCATAACCGACATAAACCACTTCAGCGGTCACCTTGCCGCTGCCCGAGGTGGAGCCCGGGAAAAAGTCTTCCTCTATTTCATAGGGCTTTTCCTGCGCAGCGCCGGCCGCCGCCGGCACGTGCAGCGCGAGTTCGGCTCCTGGCAGGACCAGGGTATAGGGATTGGGAAAATCCTGGAAATAGGTGCCGTTGTCGCCGCCGGGCTTGAGCCCCCAGCCGGCGAGCCGTCCGGCCAGCCACTCGGCGGAATCATTATATCCCTTGGTCCCGGTCAGCCGGCCCGCGTATTTTTCCGAGCACAGCTCGCGGACAGCAGCCATCATAGCCTGCTCGGTGATGTTTTTCCATCCGGACTGGATCTTGTCGGCCCGGGCGCGGTCCACTCTGGCCCAACCGGCCGTGAGCGCGGGAAAAACCAGGACCAGGATGAAAAGCGCGGCCCGGGAATGTGATTTTTTATTCGTGGCCAGCATGCGACCTCCGCTCAACGCGATTCGGGAAACCCCATCATAACAATTTCTTATTTTTATACAATCCGCCGCCCGCGGCCGGGCCGGCGGATTGCAATCGCACCGGCATTCGGCTATGGTGGCCGCATGAAGCTGAAACGACGGAACTGGAGCGAGAAGAACTTCAAAGCCCTGGACGAATTCCTGGCCGGGGTGCGGCCAGGCGAGATCGCAGTCTTCGACTGGGACAACACCTGCGCCTTCAACGACGTCGGCGAGGCGCTGCTGCGGCGCCTGGCCTTGGACCTGGCCTTTCGCATCGACGCCGCCGCCATGGCCGCGACCGTCCCGGA
>JBGSPO010000054.1:0-6816 GCA_041738575.1 Candidatus Aminicenantia bacterium | reverse complement strand
GCGGCGACAGCCGGCACGAACTCGCGCAGCACCTGCGAGAACTCGATGGACGACTCGCGCGGGAATTCGCAGGGCAGGTTGTCCACGGCCATGACCGTCGTTCCCAGCGGCTGCACGCCGTCGGCGAAACGGTCCTCGGCGGCGAAGTAGGTGTAATACGCGGCGTCGGGCTTGGTGGACTTGCGGGTGATCTCGATGGAGCCGCCGATGTCGCAGCTGATGTCGCCGATGACCTGCAGGCGCGGTGTCGACTCCATGATGGTGCGGTTCTGCAGGTATTCCTTGGTCACCAGCCGCGGGTACTTATCGGTCCAGTAGATGCAGTTGACCAGGATGGAGAGCATGGGCAGGTAGTTCTCGAACTTGCTCTCGTATTTCTCGGGGTGGGCGTAATAGTCCTGCAGGTCGAACGCGCCCTGGAGCGGGCGAACCAGGTCGTCCTCGCTGAACACCACCTTGACCAGGTTCAGCGTGTCGCTGGAGAAGTTGTCGATCATTTCGATCAGGGCTTCCGCGGACAGGATCTTGTGCGGCAGCAGGTCGAAGATCTCCTGGGCGCCGCGGGAGACGTTGCCGTAGCCGGCGAAGCCTACCACCATCGGGCAGAGCTCCTCCGGGAACCCTTTCTCGTCGATCTCGCTGCCGATCTCCTCGACCCCGGCCTTGGCTTCGGCCAGGGAGGCATACTGGTAGGCCTGGCGGATGCGGGCGAAGGGGCTTTCCACGCCGCGCGCCCGCAGCTTCATGCCGTAGCCGTGCAGGGTGTCGAGCATGCCGGCCAGCCCGGCGTAGCGCCCGAAGAAGATGAGGCGCTGGTTCTTCTCGTTGAGCACGCGCTCGTAGTCGACCAGGTTGCATTGCCGCTCGATCATGGTCCGGAGCATCGGCATGTTGTAGGGCTGGCCCTTGATGGTGTGCGAGAAAAAAACGTAGGTCCGGTTCTCGCGGAACATGGAGGCCGGGATCTCCTTGACGGCGAAGACCGTCCCGGCGGGGCCCAGGTCCTCGCTGACCTCGGCGCCGGCGGCAAGGTATTCGTCATCGCTGAAGGTGCGGATCGCCGATGGCTGGACGATGGTGCGGATGCCGTGCTTTTCCCGCAGCCAGCGCACGTCGTCGGGGACCAGCGGGACCCTTCTTTCCCATTCGTTCTTGTCTTCCCTGCGGATCCCGACTGTTTTTTCCATGGTTTTTCCTCTAGGCGAACGCTTGGCTTAGTTATTACTTTAACAAAACAGCGGCTATTAGTCAACCGGGAAAGGGAAGGCAGAGGGAAGAGAGAGGGCAGGGCAGAGGGAAGAGAAAGTGGGAAAAAGCGCTAAAAAAACGAATAAGCTTTCGTGGCTTTTTTGCTGGAGCCGGCAAATTTCTGTTCTCACTTTGTCTTCCCTTTCTCTTCCCTTTGCCTTCCCTTGTCTTTCCCTCGCTCTTCCCTTTTCATCGGCTAGCATTTATAATCGGGCCATGAAGAAAACCACTCTCATCGCCAGCGCCATCCTGCTCCTGGCCGCTGTCGCCTTGGCCCAGGGACGGGCGGCCGGAAAAAAGCCGGAGCTGAGCCCGGTTGAAAAAACCTCCTACGAAAGCCTGGCGCCCAGGTACCGCGCCTGGCTGGACATGGTCACCCATGTCACCCTGGCCGAGGAGCGCAAGGTGTTCCTGAAGCTGGCCAACGACCGCGACCGCGACGCCTTCATCACCATCTTCTGGCTGCAGCGCGACCCCACTCCGGGCACCCCGGACAACGAGTTCAAGACCGAGGTGGAGGCCCGCTTCGCCTACGTCAACGATTTCTTCAAGCGCGGCTCCGCCCGGCCCGGCTGGATGACCGACCCCGGGCGCATTTACATGATTCTGGGCAAGCCCAACAGCCAGGAGCGCTTCGACGAGAAACCCGGCCTTTACCCGGTCATGGTCTGGTACTATTACGGCGACGCCAGCCTGGGCCTGCCCACCTATTTCAACATCGTGTTCTACAAGCGCTTCGGCACCGGGGAGTGGCAGCTTTACAACCCCGCCCAGGACGGCCCGGGGGCGCTGCTGATCCAGGACAAGCCCGTCGACCCCGACGATTACGGTACGCTCTATAACAAGATCTTCCAGATCGCGCCGACCCTGGCCGGGCCCGCTTTTTCGATGATCCCCAACGAGATGGGGGAGAACTACCGGCCCTCGCTGCGAAACAATTTCGTCCTGGCCAGCATCATCCAGTCGCCTACCCGCAAGCTGAGCGTCACCTACGCCACCAACTTCCTCAAGTACAAGGGCTACGTGGATGTCGCCTCCTCGGCCAATTTCATCGACAACATCAACCTGGTATCGCTCACCCGCGAGGAGCGCTACGGCCTGGACATGGTCAACGTGTCGGTGCGCCCCAAGAAGCTCTCCATGGGCTACAACGAAGAGAAGGACAGGTATTTCTTCAACCTGAACCTGAACGTCAGCCTGCGCCAGGGCGAGCGGATCGTCTACCAGTATGCCAAGAACTTCGAGTTCTATTTCGAGCCCGACCGCGTGCAGGCCCTGCAGGGCGGCGGGGTGGTCATCCACGACTCGTTCCCGGTCATCCCCGGCGAGTTCCAGCTGGTGGTGTTCGTCGAGAACTCGGTGGGCAAGGAGTTCACCTATTTCGACCAGACCCTGCGCGTTCCCGTACCGGGGGGCCGGCCGCACCTGGCGGCACCGGTCCTGGGCCACGGGCTGGAGAACGAGGAAAACCCGTTCTACCATGCCTACAAGTTCGTGCGCCGCAAGCTCTCCGTCGACCCCGAGCGGACCTTCGGCCTGGCCGACGTCCCGTACCTGCTGGTCGGCGCCTACGACCTGCCCCGCGATCTCTGGGAGCAGGGGGAGGTCGAGATCGAGATCAAGGGGTTGAGCGAGCGCACGCGCTTCAGCCGCACGCTGAAGCAGGCGCTGAACGGGCAGCCCTACGCCCGCGACCTGCACTGGATCCTGCCCCTGGACAAGGAGGGCATGCACGCCGACTATTATGACCTGACCCTGCGCCTGCGCTCCGCCGCCGGCGCCGTCCTGGACAGCCGCAGCGCCAACTTCACCCTCTCGCCGGTCCAGAAGCTCGCCCACCCGGTCGAGTCCTACAAGCAGGCCCAGGCGGACAACCCCTTCCTCTTCCGTTATGCCCTCGGGCAGCAGTACCAGGCGACGGGCAGCCTGGAGAAGGCCGAGGAGCAGTTCGCCCAGAGCGTGCGCGACCATCCCGGCTTCGCCGAGGGGCTGGTGGCACAACTGGCCGTCGCCAACCGGCTGAAGAAATACGCCGGGGTCCTGGAAGCGGCGGAGGGGCTGGCCGGCTCGGAAAAATACGCCCTGGAATACCACCTGGCCAAGGGGACGGCCCTGGTCGGCCTTGAGCGCCTGGAAGCCGCCCTCGACGAGCTGCTGGCCGCCAACAAGGCCTACAACAGCGATATCCGCGTGTTGAACCTCCTGGGCACGGTCTTTTTCCGGCTGGACGACCTGGAGCAGGCGCTTCAGGCCTTCGAGGCGTCGCTGAAGCTGAACGGCAGCCAGCCACAAATCGAAAAGGCCGTGGCCGACGTGCGGGCGCGCCTGAAGAAAAAAGGCCCCGCCGGGGAAAAAAAATAGCAGGCGAGTGAGCCGGGGCCAAGGCCCCGGGCTTTCAGTAAAGGCCGATGGGGCGCAGCCAGAGCTCGCCGCTGGCTCCCGGGAAGGAATTGCCGTTGTCGACCAGGATGAAGATGGAGCTGACGCGGTCGAGGCCGGGCGCGGCGTTGCTGCCGTAGAGGCGCTGGAAGCGCGCGAAAGGGATGAATGCCCGGCTCCAGTCTTCCCCGACCAGGAAGGAATGCTGGTAAGCCGTTTCGCCGCCGTGGGCCCAGGTGCGGAACTGCAGCCAGAAGCGCATGGCCCGGCTGCCCTTGGCCTCGATGACGAAACCGCGGTAACTTGAAAGGTCGAGGTTTTCCCGGCGGGCCAGGGCCGTCCAGAAATCGACCGCAGCGGGTTCCGGGCGCAGGGCGAAGGTGAAGCGCGTGACCGGCCGGTCGTTCTTGGCGGTCATCACCGATACTTCTCCCCACGAGCGGGCGTTCTTCTCGACCTGGAAATAGGGTGCCGCCGCGTTCAGGAAGGCCCGCGGCTTGACGGTGACCCTGGCCGTCGCCTTCAGTGGTTGGGCGACGAATATGGGGTTGGCCAGGATCCAGGGCAGGCCGCTGAAGCGGCCGGAGTGCAGCGCGATCTCGCAGCGGTAGACGCCGGGCTCGGAGATCGGCACCGCCAGCTCGGAGCGGCGGTTGCCCTTGAAGGCCCGAAAGGGCATGCCGTCCTTGCGGACCAGGATGTCGGTGCGGAACTGGAATGGCAGCTTCAGGACCAGCTTCCCCCCGGTGGCCTCGGCGCTGCCGCCCATCTCCACGCGGCGGCCGCCGGCTTCCAGGTAATGGCATTCGAAGCCATTGGCGGCAGCGAGAGATTCGATGACGCTGAAAAAATTGCCGCGGCGCAGGGCGGCGATGACGGTCGCCGCCGCCGCGCCGGGGTCTTTTTCCAGTTCGTGATCCACTTTCGCGTAAACGCGCAGTATCTTGAAGGTGGCTCCGTAAGAAGGGAAATGCAGGTTTTTTTTCTTGCTGAGCGGAATCTTGGCGTGGGAGTCCAACGCATAGATGCCGAAATATTCGCCCTCATGGTTGAAGCGATCCCAAATCTCTAGCTCCTTCTTCGGATAGGAGAGCAGCGAAGTCAACGCGTAATCGGGGCTCATCAGGTATTGCAAGGGGAAAAGGGTCAGCCCGTAAAGGAGATTTTTTTTAGCCATCTGGTACAAGCTGATGATCTCGATGCCGGTGAACCCGCGTACCTGCCAGTCGGTCCAGGGGATCTTGCGGTCCAGGGGATGGGAGATGAAGGTGACCCCTCCGTCCCGCTCAACCTCGTCGATGGCCTCTTGGGCCTCTGGGGGGAAAATATACTCCGGGACGCGGTAGCCGGCCGCGGCCATATGGCCGGCATGGAGAGAGAATTCCGAGGCGCCGATGAGCAGCGTGTCGTGGCTCCAGGCGGTAGCGGCCGATGAGCCCGGGTTGGGGCGGCCATGGTCGGTGAGAATGACGAAATCCAGGTCCTGGGCCCGGGCGTCCCGGCATATGTCCTCCACGGTCCCCAAGCCGTCAGAAAAGAGCGAATGCAGATGGAATACGCCTTTTTTGTAAAAAGACGGCAACGGCCGGGCGTTGGCTTTCTTTTGGAAGGTCAAGCCGTTGAAAATAGTGACGGCCAGCGCGGTGGCGGCGAGGAGGGCGCAGGCCCTGGCGATCTTCCTCAGCATGAGAGCAGTTCCTTCATGCGCGCCACGGCTTCCTTCATGCCGACGAAGGCGGCGTTGGCCACGATGGAATGCCCGATGTTCAGCTCCTCGATCTCGGGCATGGCGGCGATGGGGCGGATGTTCTGGTAGGTCAGGCCGTGGCCGGCCAGCAGGGTGAAGTTCAGCTTTTTGGCGTAGTTCGCCGCCTTGGCGATCTTTTCCAGTTCCAGCCTGGCATAGCTGTTGCCGGCGTTGCTGGCATAGTCGCCGGTGTTCAGCTCGACGATGCGGATGCCCAGGCGGTGGCAGGCCTTGACCTGCTCGATGCCCGGGTCGATGAAGAGCGAGACCCCGATGCCGGCGGCCAGCAGGTTGCCCGCCACTTCCTGGACCTTGTCGGCGAACATGATGATGTCGAGGCCGCCGCCGGTGGTGACCTCGTCCTTGCTCTCCGGCACCAGCGTGCAGACGTCCGGCTTGTACTTGAGGGCGATCTTGACCATCTCCATGGACGCGGCCATCTCCATGTTCAGCCTGGTCTTGATCACCCGGCGCAGGATCTCGACGTCCCGCTCCTGGATATGCCGGCGATCCTGGCGCAGGTGCACGGTGATTCCGTTGGCGCCGGCCAGCTCGCACTGCACGGCCGCCCACGCCGGGTCCGGCTCATCCGCGCGTCGAGCCTGCCGGATCGTGGCCACGTGATCGATGTTGACATTCAGAATAGCCATCCAACGTCCTTACCAAGTCGCGTGAATTGTATCAATGACCCAATGTACATCAAGCGAATATCCTCGCAAAATGTGGAAGAATCGAAAGTCGATATACGAACGAAGATACGAATCCGGCAGGACTTTCGTGCGACACGGTTTGGAGCGTGCCCGACGGCGCCGAGGTTACCATCGCGGAGCTTTCAGACGGTGAGTAAGCTTCCGTAGGCCTGGGAGAACAACTTGAAGATCATCATGATCATGATCACTGCGATGCACGCGTAGACGAACCACGGCATCCAGAAGGCGAATGCCTTGAACCACAGATCGGCGCGATCGGCGCAAATCTCCGCGACCTTGTCTACCGTCCTGTCGAGTTCGCCGGATTCCTCTCCAATTTGCCAGAGCTGCAGGTACTCGGCCGGCAGTCGTTTCGAGAATCCCTCCCAGGCCATACCGCCCTGGCGGACGCTGGTGAATCCCCCTTCGAACATCCCAGCCACGATTGCATTGCCCGTGGCCCGCGTGGCGCGTTCGGTGGTCTCGGTGATCGGCACACCCGCCTTATAGAGCATGCTGAACGCCCTGGCATAGCGGCAGATCGAGAGATGATAGATGGCCGTGCCCAGAATCGGGATTCTTAACACGAGGAAATCAAAGGGGACTCGAATTCTGGGAGCCCGGTCTCGCAGGCGCAGGAGCAAGAGCACTATCGCTGCCGGGACGTAGAACAGCATCAGGGTGCGCACCACTAAGAGAACGTAGCCCCACGTCGTTATTCTCCCGAGGATGAGGTCGGGAAACCCATAGATC
>JBGSPO010000191.1:0-5725 GCA_041738575.1 Candidatus Aminicenantia bacterium | reverse complement strand
CCGCCCACCGGGACCGGCGGCCTTCAGTCTCTGGGCGCTGGGCCGTGACGAGCCCGACCTGTTCCGTGTTTTCTCGTTCCTGGCGCAGGCCGAGCACCGGCTGCCCCATGCCCACGACCGATATTTGTTCGAGGACCCGCTGCTGGCACCATTTTCCCGCCAGGGCGACCCGCGCGAGATCGTGGCCCATTTCCGCAAGGCGGCCCTGTACCTGAAAAAAAAGGAGATCGCCGCCAACGGGATGACTGGCTTCCTTGTTTTCGCCGCCAAGCTCTACGAGGCGATCGCCGCCAAGGTGCAGCTCTCCAGCCGCCTGGCGGCGCTCCTGGAAACGGAAAGCGGTGGCGAGGCGATCCGCCTGCAGGCGTCGGGGCTGCTGCAGGACTTCATGGAGTTGAAGGGGCTCTATGCGGAATTGCGGGGCGGGACGTCGTCGGAGGCGGGGCTCAAGGAGTTCGACATGCTGGGCGAGCGCTTCAGCCGACTGGGCCGGGCCGCCGTTTCACCCGCCGCCAGGACGGCCCTGCTGTCGGCGTTGAAGAACAATATCCCGCTGAACGCGGCGGAAACCATCCCGGGCGGTCCTTAGCGGCCGCGGCTCCTGCCGGTTATGGCCGCCGCGGCCGGCGGCTCAAACGCCGTTGCACTTGGACCAGCCGCAGTTGGCGCAGGTGGGGCATTTTTCGTCGGTGACGCTGCTGCCGCAGATGGGGCAGTTGAGGCCGCTCATGTCCTGGTGGTGGGTGTTGACCTTGCCCACATGGGTCTCTAGCACCTTGGCGATGGCATCGGGGATCGACTGGATCAGCTGGCCGTTGGAAAAGATGGGCTCGGCCCCGCCGATGCCCTTGAGCTGGTTGACCACTTCCTCGGTCGAGATGCCGCTGCGCAGGGCCAGCGAGATCAGGCGGCCGATGGCCTCGGCGTCGGCCATGGTCGAGTAGCCGCTCTTGCCGATGGACGCGAACACCTCGAATGGCTTCTTGAGGAAATAGGTGACGGTGATGTACAGGTTGCCCAGCCCGGTTGAGATCTTGTGGGTGGTGGAGGGGATGGCCTCGGGGCGCCCCATGGGCTTCGGCTTGTCCTCGCCGGCCTTGTTCAGCACCTGCACCGCCCGGCAGCCGTCGCGGTAGACGGTGATGCCCTTGATGTTCATGTCGAAGGCCTGCAGGTAGGCCGAAGCGATCTCATCGCGCGTCGCGGCGTTGGGAAAATTGATGGTCTTGGAAACGGCGCTGTCCACTCCTTCCTGGAAGACCGCCTGCATCTTCAGGTGGTCGATGGGAGCGATCTCCTGGGCGGTGACGAAATGGGCGGGCTGTTTTTCCCCCGGGTGCTTTTCCTGCCATTCCCTGAAGAGGGGGTGGATGTCGACGATCTCGCTGTCCAGGATCTTGGAGATCACCTGGAAGGCGAATATCGGCTCGATGCTGGAGGAGCAGCCCGCGATGCGCGAGATGGTCCCGGTGGGGGCGATGGTCAGCACCGAGGCGTTGCGCATCTTCTGCCCCTTATAGACCGACCTCTCGATGTTGGGGAAGTTGCCGCGCGTTTCGGCCAGCCGGCGCGAGGCCTTGACTGCCTCCTCCTTCATGAAGGAGATGATCTTCCTGCCCATGGCGCGGGCCTCTTCCGTGTTGTAGGCGATGCCCATGAGGATCAGCAGGTCGGCGAACCCCATGACTCCCAGGCCGATGCGGCGGTTGGCCTTGGCCATCTTGTCGATCTGCGCCAGCGGGTAGAGGTTGACGTCGATGACGTCGTCCAGGAAGCGGATGCCGAGCTGGATGATGGAGCGGAATTTCTCCCAGTCCAGCTTTTCCGGCGCTTTTTCATCATACAGATTGAGCAGGTTGATCGAGCCGAGGTTGCAGGCCTCATAGTCGTGGAGCGGCTGCTCGCCGCAGGGGTTGGTGGCGCGGATGGGGCCCTGGGGGGCGGTGGGATTCTGCTGGTTGACCTTGTCGATGAAGATCAGGCCGGGGTCGCCGTTGCTCCAGGCCGAATCGACGATCAGATCGAACACCTCCTGGGCGCTGGCCTGGCCGGCCGTGGAGCCGTCCATGGGGTTGACCAGGTCGTATGGCATTTTATTCTGGATAGCCTGGATGAAGGCGTCGGTGATGGCCACGGAGATGTTGAAATTCTGCGCGGTGATGCCGTCGCGCTTCATGGTGATGAAATGGCGGACGTCCGGGTGGTCGACGCGCAGCACGCCCATGTTGGCGCCGCGGCGCGTGCCGCCCTGCTTGACGGCCTCGGTGCCGGCATCGATGACCTTGAGGAACGAGACCGGGCCCGAGGCGATGCCTTGGGTCTTGCGCACGAAGCTGCCCGCCGGCCGGATGCGGGAGAAGTCGAAGCCGGTGCCGCCGCCTTCCTTGTGGACCAGGGCGGCGTTCTTCACCGTTTCAAAAATACCGTCCAGCGAATCCTCGATGGGCAGAACGAAGCAGGCGGAAAGGCACATCTGGCGCTCGGCGCCGGTCAGGGTCGGAGAGTTGGGCATGAAATCCTTGCGCATCATGGCCTGGAAGAAATTTTCCTCCCAGAGCTTCTTTTCGCCTTGGCCCCTTTCGGCCTGGGCGATGAAGCGGGCGACGCGGCGGAACAGCTCCGATGGCTTGCTCTCCACCAGCGTGCCGGTCTCGTCTTTCTTAAAATAGCGGGCGCGCAGGATCTTCAGCGCATTTTCGGGAAAATTTTCCATTCGGCTCTCCTTGCCTATAAATCTAGTTGATGCCAGATTATAAAACGCTAAATGTAGCGTGTCAAGATGGATTTTTAGAAATTTATTTGAAAAAAATTCTTGACAACCTGTATTTATATATATTACTATGTGGGAGAAAATGGGACAAAATGGGATGAATGAACGCTTCAGGGGCAGCTATATCGCCACGATCGATGACCGCGGCCGGGTGAAGATCCCTGCAAAATACCTGGCAGTCCTGGACCAGGGCTTTGGCAGGGAGGCCTACCTGACCTCGGTCAACGGCGACCATGTCCTTTTCTATCCCATGAAGGTCTGGCAGGAGATCGAGAGAAAGATCGCCGCCATCCCCATGCGCGATCCCGAGATGGAGGAGTTCGTCAGCCGCAGCAGCTACTGGGGTACGGAGACCGAGATCGATCCCAAGGGCCGCATCCTCATCCCCGCCGACCTGCGGGCCGCCAGCAAGCTGGAAAGCGGGCTGCTGATCCTGGGCAAGATCGACTACATGGTGATCTGGAACAAGGAAGTCTTCGAGGCGCGCTACATGGGTGGGCAGTTCAGCGATGAGAAGCTGAACCGGGTCTCGAGGTTGCTCAATGAATTTTCTGCACTACCCCGTAATGAATAGAGAGGTGCTGGAGATCTTCGCCGGCACCCGGAAAAAACTTTTTGTCGATTGCACGGTGGGCGGTGGCGGACACAGCCAGCGCATTCTCGAAGCGTTCCCGGAAGCCCGCCTGATCGCCCTTGACCAGGATGGGGAAAGCCTGGCCCTGGCCCGCGAGAACCTGCGGGAATACGGCGCGCGCGTGCGTTTCCATCAGGGAACCTATCTCTCGCTGTTCGAGGATTTCGACCTCCGGCGCCCGGCCGTCTCCGGGGTCCTGGTCGATCCGGGGATCTCCACCATGCAGCTGAAGGACGGCCGGCGCGGCTTTTCCCACACCCAGGACGGCCCGCTGGATATGCGCAAGGACCCCCGCTCCGCGGAGCCCACCGCCGCCGACGTGCTCAATTCCTTTCCCGAGGAGCGCCTGGCCGATATCTTCTTTCGCTACGGCGAGGTGCCTTATGCCCGGCGCCTGGCCAAGGCCATTATCGAAAAGAGGCTTTTCGCCCCCTGGGGCTCGACGGCGCAGTTGCGGCTCCTGATCGAGGGCCTGACCCACTGGCATCCGCGCCCCGGGCTGGTGCACCCGGCCGCCCAGGTCTTCCAGGCCCTGCGCATCCATGTCAACCGTGAGCTCGAAGGCCTCGACGCCTGGCTGGAGAAGATCCCCTGCCACCTCCCCGCCGGCAGCCGCGTGGTGTTCCTTACCTACCATTCGCTGGAGGACCGCCTGGTGAAGCATGCCTTCCAGGCACTGCAGCGCCGTGAAAAAGTCGAGCTGCTGCGCCCCTTTCCCGCCAAGCCAGGCCGCGACGAGGTCGAGGAGAACCTTGCTTCGCGCTCGGCCAAGCTGCGGGCCCTGGAGGTAGCGTGAGCAATAGGAACCGCTCCCGGTCCGCTCTGCGCCTGGCCGTCCTCGCCTTCTTCATTTTTCTCGTCCTGTTCATCTATTCCAGCATGAACCTGATGAACGTCGACCTGGGCTACCGGCAGCACGAGCTGCTGCTGGCCGAGAGCCGGCTGCGGCTGGAGATCGATTCCCTGCTGGCGTGCAGGGCCGGACTGCTCAGCCTGGAGCGCACCGAGCGGGTCGCCCGCGAGGAGCTGGGCTACCAGTATCCCGAAGCGGGGCAGATCGTCAAGGTCGTGGAGCAGGGCCATGAACGCTAACCGCCAGGAAAAAAAGCGCTTCTTCTTCCTGTCCATTCTATTCTTCATCTGGATCTTCGCCATCAGCTTCAAGCTGTTCGACATGCAGGTGCTCAACTACACCACCTACATGGCCAAGGTCAAGGCCCAGACCCATCGCGTCGAGGAGCTGCATTCCAAGCGCGGCACCGTCACCGATCGCCGCGGCGAGATCCTGGCCATCTCGCTGCGCTCCAAGTCGGCCTTCATCAGCAACAAGGACAGCGTTCTCTCCCTTGCCGCTTTCCGGCAATTCTGCCAGCGGCTGCCGCTGGCCGGCATCCAGAAGGCCATGATCGCCAAGCGCATCCGCCGCGGCGAGAAATTCATCTGGCTCAAGCGCAAGTTGACCGACGAGGAGTACCTGAAGGTCAAGTCCCTGGCCAAGGACGGGACAACCGCCGTGGCCATCGATTTTCTTGACGAGTATCGCCGGGTCTACCCGCAGGGGCCCCTGGCCGCCCATGTCCTCGGCGGCGTGGGCATCGACGAGCAGGCGCTGGGCGGCATCGAAACGAGCCTGGATCCCGAGATCAAGGGCCGGGGCGGCAAGCTGAAGGTCCTGATCGACGCCCGCAAGCGCATTTTCCAGTTCAAGTACCTGGAGCAGCCGGTACCGGGGCGTGATATCCACCTGAGCATCGACGCGCCCCTGCAATTTTTCGTGGAAAGGGAACTGGCGGCGGCGATCGAGCGTTACCGTGCCGCCGGCGGCGCCGTGATCGTCATGGACAGCCGCAACGGCCAGGTGCTGGCCATGGCTTCCAACCCGGGCTATGACCCCGAAACCATCTGGAACACGCCCATGCCGGTCCTGAAGAACAAGGCGCTGTCCTTCCTCTACGATCCCGGCTCCACCTTCAAGATCGTGCTGGCGGCATCGGCGCTGGAGAACCGCGCCTGCGGCCGCCAGGAAACCTTCGACTGCCACAATGGCGTCTACGCCGTGCGCGACCGCCAGATCATCGACGTCCACCCCTACGCCAGGCTCTCTTTCGACGACATCATCGTGCAATCGAGCAACATCGGCGCCGCGCAGGTGGGCCTGCGCCTCGGCGGCGACAGATACTTCCAGACCATCGGCCGCTTCGGCTTCGGCCGCCGCACCGGCATCCAGCTGCCGGCCGAGGAGAACGGCATCGTCAATCCACCGTCCAAGTGGAGCGGCGTCTCCCTGGCTTTCCTTTCCTTCGGCTACGAGATCGCGGTGA
>JBGSPO010000045.1:0-4686 GCA_041738575.1 Candidatus Aminicenantia bacterium | reverse complement strand
GCGGCGACATCGCCCGCCGTCTGCACCAGGCCCTGGGAGAACAGCCAGCCCATGACCAGTTCCCTGTGGCCGAAAGGCGAGCAGCTCAAGCGGCTCAGGGGGCGGCCGTCGACCTCGATGGTCAGCAATACTTCCTCGGGCAGCGTCACCAGCCCGATCTCCCTGCGCTTTTCAGCGGCCTTGCTTTTCTTGATTCTTGAGGTACTCATGGTATTCCTCCAGGGTGTTCAGGTTGCGGAACCAGCGCTGGCCATCCATGGCCACGAATTGCGTGCGGCAGGCCTGGAACAGGGAGGATATCCTGAAGTTGCCGCCGGCGACCTGCTTTTCGATGGCCGGGATGACGGAGCGGTCGTAGGCGGCGAACAGCGGCTCGAACTTGCCGTCGCCATAGCGGGGGACGACGATCTCATAAGCCGGGGCCAGGGCCAGGATCGTCTCCAGGAAGGGGATGTCGATATAAGGGATGTCGCAGGCCATGATGAAGTTGCTGCGGCAGGGCGAAGCCCGCAGCGCCGTCAGGATGGCCGGCAGCGGCCCCTGGCCCGGCGTTTCGTCCTCGATCACCGGCAGGCCCAGGAAGGCGAACTTGTCCCTGGCGCCGGCGCTGACCAGGATGGTTTCAAAACAGGGGCGGACCTGGGCGATCAGCGTCTCGATCAGGGGGCGGCCGCATACGGGCAGCAGCGGCTTTTCCCGGCGCATGCGCCGGCTGCGGCCCCCGGCCAGGATGATCGCCGCCAGCGGCTCGCGCGTCATGGGGCCTCGCCGTTCTCAGGAACCGGGCTGGACCTTGTTCTTGCTGATGAATCCTTCCTCGTGGCCGGATGTCTTTTTCCTGATGAAGGAGGCCAGCACTTCGTTCTGTTTTTCGCTCACGTTCTTGAACTTGGCGCCGATGGAAAAAAGCAGCCCCGGGGGCAGGGCGGAGTACTTCTTGCTGTCGAAGACGGCGACCTCGGCGCGGTTGATCTCGATCTCGAAATCCTGCTGGATGTTGTCGCGGTTGTGCATCAGGTAGATCTTGTAGGTCGAGCCGATGACCGGCTGGAAATTGCTGACCAGGTTGATGCCTTCGACGCTGATGTTGTTGGCCACGAAACTGACCACATTCAGCAGCTTGCCTTTCATCTCCGCCGAAACGTCGAAGCGGGCATTCTTTCTTTTTTCCATGGTTCCCTGTCCTTTGGATGATAGGTCATACTATCACAATGAAAAAAATTATCAACCGCCCTGTGTCCGGAATTTCCTTATGAAGGCCTCAGGGTAGGGCTGCATCTCGACCTGCTCGTCATAGACGCTGAATCCGGCTTTGCGATACGCGGCCAGGGCGCCGGCATGGTCGTGCTGGCAGGTGTGCAGCCAGACGCGCGTTGTTTCCCCTGCCCACGCCCTGCGCATAACCCAGTCCAGGAGGAATTTTCCCAGGCCGCGGCCGATGTAGGCATGCATGAGGCCGAAATAGGTTATTTCCACCTGGCCCCCTGGTTGGGGACCGCGTCGGAGCACGGCGGAACGGCCCCGTCGGGGCGGGGCGGGACGGCCTTCAGGGCCGGTCATGCTCCGGTCCAGCTCGCCAAAACCTGCCACCTGCCCGCCGCAGAGCAGCCGGAAGACCTCGGTCGTCCCGGCGTGCAGGATCGCTGTCAATTCGCTTTCTTTCATGATCAACCGGCCGCTCCAGCCCCACTCGCCGCCCACGGCGGAGAACAGGTCGCGATAGGCCTTGGTGTCCGGTTTTTTCCAGCGCTCGACCGCGCAGCCGGGAGGAGCCGCGATCGGCTCCGTTTCCGGCCGGCTCCACATCTCCAGGTAGGCGGTCCTCACCGGGACCAGCCGGTAGCCGGCCGGCAGCGGTCGCATGGTCGAGTGTCCTTCCATGCCCAACATCTACCACAGCCGCGGGGCTTTTTCAAATAGTGAGCGCAGAATAAGCAATAGGGAAGAGAGAGGGAGGAGAGAGGGAAGAGTGAGGGAAGAGAGAGTGGAAAAGCTCTTTCAAACCTCTTTCTCACTTTGTCTTCTCTCTGCCTTTCCCTCTGTTTTCCCTCTGTCTTCCCTTATTCTCTTGCTGGTTGAGTCGAGCCCAACGTTCTGCTACTATATCTTTTTCTGAAAAACCGGACGTGAGGGTCCCATGACCGAGGAAAAGAAGCGCTATCACTTTATCGACCAGTTCCGCGGCTGGGCCGTGCTGTTCATGGTCGAAACGCATGTTATCAATGCGTTTCTGCAGACCGGGTTGCGCGATTCACTGGCGTACAAGGCCCTGGATTTTTTTAATGGCCTGATCGCGCCCGCCTTCGTGTTCATCGCCGGTTTTTCGTTCGCCATCGTGGCCGAACGCAAGTGGGACGACTTCCTGCGCCCCGGCCGGGTCTTCCGGAAGCAGCTCTGGCGCTGCCTGCAGATCCTGCTGGTCGGCTACCTGCTGCACGTGCCGCGCTTTTCGCTGCGCTACCTTTTCCACACCCTGAAGTGGAGCGAGAAAAATATCTTCTGGGGCGTCGACGTGCTGCATGCCATCGCCGTCTCCCTGCTCCTGCTGCTGCTCTTTATCCCGCTCTGGCGGCGCAAGGAGCGCTATTTCGTGTTCCTGGCCGCCGCCGCCGCCGCCGTCTCGCTGCTGACTCCGCTGTTGTTCGCGCTGCCGGTCGAAAAGGCCTTGCCCTGGGCATTCTCCGGTTACCTGAAGCGCCTGCCTTATTCGCAATTCCCCCTGTTCCCCTGGATGGGCTACGCCTTCCTGGGCGCGGCCGTGTCGCGCCTCTGGCAGGACGCCAGGCGCAACCAGGTCGAAGAGCGCTTCTTCCGCCTGCTCTTCTTCGCCGGGGCATCGCTGGTCGCTGTTTTTCTGGTCATCGTGCTGCAGCCCTTCTCCCAGGTGGTGCTGGGAATTTTCAGCCCGGCCAAGCCGCTCTTCTTTTTCCTCAAACTGGGCATCGTGGTCATGCTGCTCTCCCTGCTGTGGAGCTGGGAACAGAAGCAGGGGAACCGCCCGGCCGTGGTGACGGCGGTCGGCCAGGAATCGCTGCCGGCCTACGCCTTCCACATCGCGGTCATCTACGGCGGTTTTTCCGGCCCCTTCGGCCACAGCCTGGCATTCCTGATCGGGCCGAACCGATCCTGGGCATGGGTTCTCATGGCGGCGCTGGCCCTGATCCTGATCACCTGTGCGCTCTCACTCGGCTGGCATTGGTTGAAAAAAAACCGGCCCGTGGTGGCCAAGCGGGTATTTTGGGCGGGAACCGGTTTATTGATTCTTTATATGATTTTTCGCAAATAGTAAGGCGGGTTGGTTGCTCGGCGTACGGCAGACGGCGTACGGTAAGAATAAGGTCCCAAACACCAAATCCCGAGTTCCAAATTAGAGTGACCCAAGCAAATACTCTCTAAAGGAAAAAGTGAGAAGTGCTGGCAGGGGATCCGGGAAAGCTTGTCACGCGGCCAGACATCCATGCAATGCTTTTATCTGCAACGTTGATCATCGAGCTTCGAACATCGAACCTTGTCTTTGTTCTTCCGCGTCACGCGTTACGCGTCACGCGTCACGAAGCTCGGTTATTTCTTCGGCACCCAGAACAGCAACACCATTCCCGGGATGGAGATCAGGAAACTGACCAGGAACATGTTGCTGTAGCCCAGCCAGGAAGCGATGAAGCCGCTGCTGACTCCGGCGACGATGCCGCCCAGGCTCATCAGCCCCGAGCCGATGGCGAAGTGGGCCGCCTTGTGCTCGCTCTTGCAGATGCGCATCAGGAAGGTGGTCAGCACCGCCGTGCCCAGGCCGCTGGCGAACTGGTCGAAGCCGTGCACGCCCGCGGTCAGGGCCAGGTTTCCCGCGCCGATGAACGCGGGCTGCGCGGCGCCGGTGTTAACGGCCATGTAGGGCGCCAGCCCCCCGGCCAGCAGCATGTAGGCGACGTTGGTCAGGTTCTGCGCCAGCAGGAACGGCCAGATCAGGCGCCGCAGCCCGAAGCGCGAGATCATCCAGCCGCCGATCAGGGCGCCGGCGATGGATGCCGGCAGGCCGATGCCGCCCGAGATCCAGCCGTAATGGTTCTTGACGCCCAGGTCGACGACGAAGGCCGAGGCCATGGAGCTGACCATGAACTCGCCGCTGCGCGCCAGGATGATGAAGGCCAGGACCAAGCCGATCTTCTCCTGGTCCATGAAGGTGAGGAAGGCCTTGGCGTAGAACGAGTCGGGGTCGCGGGTCAGCCGGGCGGCCAGCTGATTGCGGAAAACGGCCAGCAGGACCAGGGTCAGCAGCAGGCCCAGGCCTACCAAATGAGGAAACGTCAAGGCCTCCAAAAGGGGAACCGCCTGTTCGATCCGATCATAGAGAGGGGAATAAAAAAAGAGCGCGACGCCGGCGACGATAGCCGCGGCCAGGCCGGTGTTCACCAGGACCCGCGGCCGGGTGAAAAGGCCGAGCATGGCGCGGACAGGGCGCCGCTCGGTCTCGCACTCGGGCAGGAAGAAGCGGTGGTAGGCAGCCAGCAGTCCCAGCAGCAGCCCGGCACAGAGGAAAGCCGCCGTCCAGGAGAAGGCGGCGCCGATGGTGACGATCACCCCCGTCCCGGTCAGCATGGCCACGCGGTAGGCCATCACCCGGTAGCCGAGGAACTTCGTCTGCTCCTGCTTGTCCAGGGCGGCCAGGTAGTAGCCGTCGATGGCGATGTC
>JBGSPO010000032.1:0-3845 GCA_041738575.1 Candidatus Aminicenantia bacterium | reverse complement strand
GCGAAGCGCAAGATCGCCCGCCTCGACGAGGAGCAGTGCCTGGGCTGCGGCGTTTGCGTGGCCGCCTGCGCGCAGAAGCGCATCGCCCTGGCCTCACGGCCGCAGCGGGTGATCACGCCCTTGAATTCCACCCACCGCGCGGTGGTCATGGCCATCGAGAGAGGCAAGCTGCAGAACCTGGTTTTCGACGTCCAGGCCCATTGGAACCACCGGGCCATGGCGGCCATCCTCGGTGTCATCCTGAAGCTGCCGCCGCTCAAGCAGGCCATGGCCAGCCGGCAGATGAAGTCCAGGTACCTCGAGTTCCTGCTCACCAAGCTGAAGTATTGAATAAGGGATTTCCGTGACCGTGGCGCCCCAACCGGCTCCGGGTTGTCTTTCCCCCCAAGTTCTGATATATTCATCTCTTAAAAACAGGAGTGCCCAATGAAAAAATTTCTCGTGCTCACGCTCGCTTTCCTGCTGCTTGGTTTCGTGGCCTGCCAGAAGGCCGCAGCCGGCGCCAAGGATCTGAAGAAGGAAGACCTGGACAGCCAGAAAAAAAAGGTCAGCTATGCCATCGGCCTCGACATCGGCAAGAATTTTAAAACCAGGTCCATGGACATCGACTACGCGATCCTGTTCCAGGGGCTGCTGGACTCCCAGAAAACCGGGGAACCGCTGCTGGGCACCGAAGAGATCCAGAAGGTCATGACCCAGTTCCAGCAGGACATGATGAAGGCCGAACAGGAGAAGCGACAGGTCCAGGGCTTGGACAACAAGACCAAGGAAGAAGCCTTTCTCAAGGAGAACTCCGCCAAGCCCGGCGTGAAGGTCACCGCCAGCGGCCTGCAGTACAAAGTGATCACCGAAGGCACGGGAGCGCAGCCCAAGGCGGGCGACACCGTCAAAGTGCACTACCGCGGCACCCTGCTCGATGGCACCGAGTTCGACAGCTCCTACAAGCGCAACCAGCCGGCCGTCTTCCCGCTGAACGGCGTCATCAAGGGGTGGACCGAGGCCCTGCAGCTGATGAAGGTCGGTTCCAAGTACCAGGTCTTCCTGCCCAGCAGCCTGGCCTACGGCAAACAGGGAGCCGGCCAGGTCATCGGACCCAACTCCACCCTGATCTTTGAAGTCGAGCTGCTCGCCATCGAGAAACCCCAGGGCGAAGCCAAGAAGTGAGCTGGGCGAAGTTGCTGGCCAGCGTGGTCGCCTGCCAGCTGGCCGGGGTGCTGGGCGCCGTATTTACCCGCTCAGCCATCCCCTTTTGGTATGCCGGCCTGAAGAAGCCGGCTTTCACCCCGCCCAACTGGCTTTTCGCCCCCATGTGGATCAGCCTCTACCTGCTGATGGCGCTGGCCGCCTACCTGGTCTGGCAGAAAGGGCTCGCGCACCCCGGCGTGCGCGCTGCCCTCGCCGTTTTCTCCACCCAGCTGCTGCTGAACGCGCTGTGGTCGCCGATCTTTTTCGGCCTGCGCGCGCCGCTGGCCGGGGCGGTGGTCATCGTCCTCTTATGGCTGGCCATCGCGCTGACAATAGTTCTTTTCTGGAAAATATCGCGCCCGGCGGCGCTGCTGCTGCTCCCCTATATCCTCTGGGTCAGCCTGGCCACGGCGCTGAATATCTCCATTTACCTGCTGAACCGCTGAGCGCTCGATCCATGCGTGATTAAAAGCGAGGGAACCATGACTCAAGCCTTGAGAACGTCATTGCGCGAATCTCCCAAAGCCCGCTGGGCGGCCATGTGCATCGCCAGCCTGGCCATGTTATGCGGCTATTTCATGGCCGATGTCATGGCGCCCCTGAAACCCATGCTGGAGCAACAGCTGCATTGGACCAGCACCCAGTACGGCTTCTTTACCAGCGCCTACGGCTGGCTGAACGTCTTCCTGTTCATGCTGCTGATCGGCGGCATCATCCTGGACAAGATGGGCGTGCGCTTCACCGGGGTGATGTCCACGCTGTTGATGGTCGCCGGCGCGGTGTTGAAGTACTTCGCCATCACCCATGTCTTCGACCCCAAGCCCCTGCTGCAGAACGTGCCGGTCATCGGCGGCATGCCGCTGCAGGTCTACCTGGCAGGCCTTGGATTCGCCATTTTCGGGGTGGGCGTCGAGGTGGCGGGGATCACCACCACCAAGCTCATCGTCAAGTGGTTCAAGGGCAAGGAGATGGCGCTGGCTATGGGGCTACAGCTGGCCATGGCGCGCATGGGCACGGCGCTGGCCCTGATGCTCGCCGCCCCCATCGCCGCCCATTTCAAGTCCGTCGGGGCGCCGGTGTTGCTGGCCGTGGTTTTGCTTGTCATCGGCTTCATCAGCTACCTGGTTTACGGGATCATGGACCGCAAGCTCGATGCTTCCGAAGCCAGGACGGAATCCGCCGACGAGGAGCCGTTCCGCCTCTCCGATATCTCCCTGATCCTGAAAAACAAGGGCTTCTGGTACATCTCGATGCTGTGCCTGCTTTTTTACTCCGCGGTCTTTCCCTTCCTCAAGTATGCCACCGACCTGATGGTCCAGAAATACCACGTCAAGCTGGCCCTGGCCGGGATCATCCCCGGCTTGCTGCCATTCGGCAACATCTTCATGACCCCCTTCTTCGGGCGCATGATCGACCGCAAGGGCAAGGCGGCTTCCATCATGTTCCTGGGCTCGGCCATGCTGATCGGCGTCCATCTCCTGTTCGCCGTTCCCCTGCTCAGCCACTGGACCGTCGCCTTCCTGCTGAT
Organism: Candidatus Aminicenantia bacterium; assembly: GCA_041738575.1. Taxonomy (GTDB): domain Bacteria; phylum Acidobacteriota; class Aminicenantia; order UBA2199; family UBA2199; genus UBA2199. Next base: position 1,132 of record JBGSPO010000032.1, on the reverse strand, counting down.
GCTCGTTCTGGGCGTGGCTTTCTCCCTGGTCCCCTCCGCCATGTGGCCCTCCGTACCCAAGCTGATCCCCGAGAAGCAGCTGGGGACCGCCTATGCGCTGATCTTCTACATCCAGAACTGGGGCTTGATGGGCGTGCCACTCCTCATCGGCTGGATATTGGACCGTTTTTCCGTTGTATCGCGCACCGTGGCGGCCGACGGATCGGTCGTGGTCGCCTACAATTACACGATCCCCATGCTGACGTTCATGGGCTTCGGCATCCTGGGACTCATTTTCGCCTTCCTGCTGAAGGCAGAGGATAAACGCAAGGGCTACGGACTGGAGCTGCCCTCCAGCTCCACCTGACGCGGTGGGAACACTTTTTTCCCGGCGCGCATCGCGGCAGCCCTGTTAGGCGCGTAATAACACCGCGAACTCCGACGGCTGCGACGCGCTCACGATGATCGGGCCGTCCGCCCCGGGGCACGGTTCAGGCCAAGGCTCCCCGGCAACGCTCAGGATCGCGGTTAGGGCTCCGGGACAGGGTCAACAGCGGAAAAAGCATCGGCCGCAGCATGGGGGGTCCGGCGCGCCTGGCCCGGACGGGAACGATGGCTCCCCTTCTCGGCGGGGTCATATTCCTGGTTCTCGCTCTCGATCCCCTGGCGGCAGGCGCGGATCTTGTTCAGCACGTCGGTCAGCGAGTTCTTCACCTGGAGTTCCTCGCCACCAAAAAGAGTGATGACCGTTAGCGGGCCCGTCCGGATATCCTTGATCATGTCGACGTTGAGCAAGAGCTCCAGCCCGTCGTGGCGAAACAAGCGGATCATTTTTCGGCGCCTCCAGGCGTAAAAGCGATTCAGCCAGTGGTGTTCCGGCCGTTCCAATGATACCATCAATCCCGGTGCGGCACAATCGTCCCGCTTCTCAGCTCTGGGCCCGGTATTCGGGCGTTGTTCTAGAAGCGGGACAGTGCCCGGCCCGGAGCAATTGACTTTCCCCGGCTCCGCATTTATAGTCCGGGGATGGACGCCGGCAAATACCTCGAACATTACCAGCTGCAGGCCCGCTGGCTGGCCCCGTCGCGCCATTACCTGTACCGCCGCGCGAACGTGGCCGGCTGCCGCCACATCCTCGACCTCGGCTGCGGCG
>JBGSPO010000018.1:0-15730 GCA_041738575.1 Candidatus Aminicenantia bacterium | reverse complement strand
GCCGGGCAGGCGTTGACGCAGGGCGCCGCGAACAGGGCGGCGCAGACGCCGGCCGAACATTTCTTATCCTGGATATGCTCGAGGTATTCGTGCTTGAAATACTTGATGGTGGAGATGACCGGGTTGGGCGCCGCCTGCCCCAGCCCGCAGAGCGAGGTGGCGCGCACGGTGTAGGCCAGGCTTTCCAGGTGTTCCAGGTCGGCCATGGTGCCGCTGCCGTTGGTGATCTTCTCCAGCAGGCCGTACATCTGCTTCAGGCCGACGCGGCAGGGGACGCACTGGCCGCACGACTCCTCGAGCGAGAACTCGAGGAAATACTTGGCCATGTTGACCATGCAGCTGTCCTCGTCCAGGACGATCAGGCCGCCTGAGCCCATGATCGAGCCCAGCGCCTTCAGCGACTCGTAGTCCAGCGGCGTATTTAGGTACTTGGCCGGGATGCAGCCGCCCGAGGGGCCGCCGGTCTGGGCGGCCTTGAAGGCCTTGCCGCCCGGGATGCCGCCGCCGATGTCGAAGACCAGCTCGCCCAGGGTGATGCCCATGGGCACTTCGACCAGGCCGGTGTTGGTCACCTTGCCCGAGAGGGCGAAGACCTTGGTGCCCTTGCTCTTCTCGGTGCCGATGGCGGCGAACCACTCCCAGCCGTTGAGGATGATGTGGCGGATGGTGGCCAGGGTCTCGACGTTGTTGATCACCGAGGGCTTGCCCCACAATCCCTTAACCGCCGGGAAGGGCGGCTTGGGCCGGGGCTGGCCGCGCAGTCCCTCGACCGAGGCCATGAGCGCCGTCTCCTCGCCGCAGACAAAGGCGCCGGCCCCCATGCGCAGCTCGACGTCGAAGTTGAAGGACGTTTCGAATATGTTCTTGCCCAGCAGCCCCATCTCGCGGGCCTGGGCGATGGCCGTGTTCAGGCGCTCAATGGCCAGCGGGTACTCGGCGCGCACGTAGATATAGCCCTTGTCGGCGCCGATGGCGTAGCCGGCGATGGCCATGCCCTCCAGCACCGAGTGCGGGTCGCCCTCGAGCACGGCCCGGTCCATGAAGGCCCCGGGGTCGCCCTCGTCGGCGTTGCACAGGACGTACTTCTGGTCGTTCTGGCTGTCGTAGGCGAACTTCCACTTCATGCCGGTGGAAAAGCCGGCGCCGCCGCGGCCGCGCAGGCCGGACCGGGTCATGACGTCGATCACCCCCTCGCGGGTCATCCGGGTCAGCGCCATGCCCAGGGCCTCGTAGCCGCGCTGGGCGATGTACTCGCCGACGTTCTCGGGGTCGATGCGGCCGCAGTTGGAGAGGACGATCTTCAGCTGCTTCTCGAAGAACGGCACCTGCTTCTTCTGCTCGACGATCTTGCGCGCCTCGGGCGCCTGCCAGAGCGAACTCTGCACCGGCCGGCCCTTCAGGAAATGCTCCCTGACGATCTCCTCGACGTTCTCTTCCTTCAGCTTGATGTAGAAGGAGCCGTCGGGGTAGACGACCATCACCGGCCCCAGCTCGCATGGCCCCATGCAGCCGGTCTCCACGACATTGATCTCCTCGCCCAGGCCGTTCTTCTCTATTTCTTCCAGCAGTTTTTTCTTGAATTCATGGCTGTGGGAGGAGATGCAGGCACCGCCGCCGCAGATCAGCACGTCCAGCCGTTTGTTCATGACGCCCTCGCTATTATTCTTTGACTTCGATGATGGATGCGGATACCGGGTTGCCGTTGACCAGGTGCTCGGCCACGATCTTGCGGGCCACGTCGGCCGTGACGTTGCCGTAGACGACCGAGGGCTTGCCTTCCTCGCTGACGGTGACGATCGGCTCGTGCGAGCTGAGGCCGCGCTCGCCGGCCTGGCTGACGATGACGTCGCTCAAGGCCCGCTTCTCGATCTCGTCCAGGAAGGCCTTCAGGGTCTCGCGGGCGCCGGCGGCGATGCCGCTCGTGCCCATGCCCACCACCACACGCAGCCGCGTCTTCCCGGCGCGCAGCAGCATATCCTTTTCCGTTTTTTCCCTGATCTTCTTCAAGTCTTCGAGTTTCATTTTTCCTCCTTGTTCGGTTCGGCCGCGGCCTCCCTGGCCTGGGCGCGCAGGTCGCGCAGGATCTGGACGGCCTTCTGGGGATTGAGGCGCCCGTGCACCTCCTCGTCGAGCATCAGTACCGGGGCCAGGCCGCAGGCGCCGAAGCAGCGGGCCGTGGACAGGGTATAGAAGCGGTCGGCAGTGGTGCCGCCCACCTTGATGCCCAGCTCTTTCTCCAGGGCCTTGCCGATCTCCGAGCCGCCCTTGACGTGGCAGGCCGTGCCCAGGCAGAGGTTGACGATATGGTCTCCGACGGGGTCCATGCGGAAAAAATTGTAGAACGTCACCACGCCGAAAACCTTGGCCAGCGGGACGTTCAACTCGCGGGCGACGAAGTGCTGGACCTCCAGGGGCAGGTAGCCGAAGATCTTCTGCGCCCGGTGCAGCACCTGGATCAGGGGCCCGGGGACGCCGCGGTTGGCCTCGATGAATTGCTTCAGTTCCCGGTACTGCTCATTATCCGGGATGTGGACCGCGTGAGCTTCCATGCGCGCCTCCTATATTGAGCTGAACATGTTGATCGATTAAGAAAAAGCCAGGCAAAAGCACATTACTGCGCTTGGAAAATGAGGGCGTAGAGCTTGCCGGCGACGGTGAACGTGTCCTCGGGGGTCGAGAGGACGAACAGCCCTTCCTGCTCCGCCCGCGCCAGCACGGCGGCATCGGGCTCGCTGCCGCGACTGAGGATGATTCCGGCCAGCTTCTTCAACTGGGCCACGGCCACGATGTTCAGGTGGCGCTGCACGGTGATCCACAGGCAGCCTTCCTCGGCGTTGGCGATGACGTCGGACAGCAGGTCAGATGCGTAGCCGCTGGTGACCTCCTGGTCCTGGCCCTGGGCAAGGATCTTCAGCCCCAGCTTCCCGGCAACTTCTTTGACCCGCATCACATTTCTCCTGGAGCCGGGGGTTTGCGGCACGGATTCCCCGCTTCCTCCAGCCCCAAAAAACCGAACCCCGGGCGCGGACCGCCCTGGATTAATTTCAGATTGATATATTATAAAAAATATGAGGGAAAGTCAAGAAATAATTTACGCGGAAATTTTATTTTCCCGGGGAACAAGGGATTTTTTTGGCGGGAATTCGCATGGCAGGGTTTTGGATCATGTCAAAGCCCAGTTTCGGGCGCAGTGACGACCAGGCCCTTCTCGCAGGCATCATGCTCGTAGAGCACGTGCGTCCAGGCCGGGGTTTCGCTGATCAAGTCGCCGAATTTCACTTCCAGCTTGCCGTCCGACAGACGCAGGCGCTGGCCGGGAAATTCCAGGTCCATGTCGGGGATGCCGGTCTCGGCGCGGCACTCCTGCACCACCACCGCCTGCCTCTTTTCCGGCTTCAGACTTTCGTCCAGCTGCAGCCAGACCAGGGTGCAGTCCTCGCCGGCGCCGCAGTGTCCCTGCACGTTGCAATTGCCATTGGCCAGGACCCAGATCACCAGGTAGTGCTTGCGGTTTTTACAAACCCGGTCGATGACGCCGATGCGCGCGCTGTCGTGGATGCGCCGCGAAGGCCCGGCGGGATCGTACAGCTCGGTGCAGCCGGAGACCTCCCGCTCCAGATCGATGACCCGCCTCAGCCTGCCGACGGCCACCTCGATTTTCTTCCCCCCGGCGCTGGCAACGAACAAGAACTTCGCCGCCGGGGTCAGCGCCGACGCGGCCGGACCGCCGAACCATGCCCATGCCAGGAGCCAAGCCACAACCATCCTTTTCGCCATGCCCCCATTCTAGCAAAAATAAAATCCTTTTTCATGGGATCGGCGTCATGGCTCGAAGGCGCGACCCTGCGCCGCCGCCCGCACCACCTTGGTTTGCACATTTTCCTTTTCAATGCTAAAATTTATAATTCAAAATCCCGGAGGTAGCCATGAGCGAATTTTACAAGTGCGCGATATGCGGCAAGATCGTCAAGGTGATCGCCGAGGGCAAGGGACAGCTGGTCTGCTGCGACCAGCCCATGGGCATGCTGTCCACCTTCAAGTCGGTCGACGAGGTCCTGGATTTCGCCATCGACAAGGAAGAAGAGGCGCGCCTGTTCTACCTGGAGTGGGCGGAAAAGCTGGAAAACAAGGCCCTGCGCGAGCAGTTCGTCATCTTCGCCGGCGAGGAGAACAAGCACAAGGAAAAGCTGCAGCGGGTGAAAAGCGGCAGCACCTTCAAGCCGGCGGCCAAGCAGGTGACCGACCTGAAGATCGTCGACTACCTGGTCGACATCGCCCCCACCCCGGGCATGGACTACCAGGAGGCCCTGATCGTGGCCATGCGCCGCGAGAAGGCCTCGTTCAAGTTCTACAACGACCTGGCGGCCATGGCCCCGGACGAGGGGCTGCGCGAGACCTTCCTGGCCCTGGCCCAGGAAGAGGCCAAGCACAAGCTGCGCCTGGAGACCGAGTACGAGAAGGAGATCTACAGCGAGAATTGACGCAGCGGGCCCGGGGCCCGCGGGGGAAAGGAACATGGTCAAGGTCCGCGACATCGTGGCGTTGCTCGACGCCGAAGTGCTCTCCGGGGAAAGCAAGCTGGACGAAGAGGTGAAATCGGTCGGGGCCAGCGACATGATCAGCGACATCCTGGCCCTGACCAAGCCGGGCATGGTCGTGCTCACCGGCTACACCTACCCCCAGGTGATCCGCTCAGCCCTGGTCACCGACCTGCTGGGGCTGATCGTGGTGCGCGGCAAGAACATCGCCCCCGAGACCGTCGCCTACGCCCGCGAAAACAACTTCCTGCTGCTGCGCACCCGCGGCTACCTCTACTCCTCGTGCGGCAAGATCTTCGCCATGGGGCTGCGGGGCGGCGATGCCGGAAAAGAATAAGCTCGCCCGCTACGCCGCCATCTTCGAGGACATCACAGCCGGCGACATCATGAGCACGCGCATCGTGGAGATCTCCGCCGACAAGAAGATCGCCCACGCCAAGGAGCTGATGAAGATCAAGAAGATCTCGGGCATCCCGGTGGTGGACGAGCAGCGGCGGCTGGTCGGCATCATCAGCATCGAGGACATCATCCACGCCCTGGAGTTCAACACCATCAACGACCCCATCCGCCGCATCATGAGCACCCGGGTCGTGTCCCTGCGCCGCGGGGACTCGCTGGCCGCGGTGGTCGACAAGTTTGAGAACTTCAAGTTCGGCCGCTTCCCGGTGGTCGACGAAGACAACCGCGTCTGCGGCATCATCAGCAAGGAAGACATCCTGCATGGCATCCTGGAGAAATTCAACCTCATCTACATCCACGACCAGAAGCGCACCTGCACCCTGAACACCGAGTACTCGGCCATCACCGGCGAGAAGCTGAACGCCGAGGAGGCCGACTTCCACTACCGCATCGACAGCAGCGACATCGACGCCGCCGGCACCGGCGCCGCCATGCTCAAGCAGTTCCTCTCCGGCAAGAATTTCCACAACGACATCGTGCGCCGCGTCGGCGTGGCCACCTACGAGGCCGAAACCAACGTGGTCATCCACAGCAAGGGGCAGGGCGACATCTTTTTCTACCAGGACGAGGACCGCTTCATCGTGCGCGTGGTGGACAACGGCGTGGGCATCGAGGACCTGGACAAGGCCATGAAGGAGGGCTACTCCACCGCCCCCGACCATGTCCGCGAGCGCGGCTTCGGCGCCGGCATGGGCATCGCCAACATGAAGCGCTTCGCCGACAAGCTGGTGATCATCTCCGAGAAGAACACCGGCACGCAGGTGGAGATGATCTTCTATCTGCCCACGCAAACCTGGCCGTTGATCTAGGGGCGAAGCGCCCCGCTCCGTGACGCGTGACGCGTAACGCGTGACGAGAAAAGACACTAGCGCTATCCAGGCTTAATTCATCTCTTCCTTGTCACTTGTCACTCGTCACTTGTCACTAAATTTGAATTGAAACATTTGAATAAGTTCATCGTTTGATCGATAATGGAATACCCCGGAGGTGCGCTCATGAAAAAAGCCCTTGCGTTGTCCCTGTTGCTCCTGCCGCTCCTGGCCCTGTGCGCCCAGGAAGCAATGGACCCGCTGCAATACGAGATCTGGGTCACGCTGGACCCGGCGCGGAAGATGCTGCATGGCAGGGAGACGATCCGCTGGACCAACACCACCCGGGATACCGTGCCGGACATCTGCTTCCACCTCTACTGGAATGCCTTCAAGAATGAAAAAAGCGCCCTGATGACCGAGGCCCGCCTGGACGGGGCCCAAGGCACCGACCACGGCGACGCCGATGTCAAGGACGGCGACTGGGGCTGGATCGATGTCGAAAAAATCCGCCTGAAAGACGGGAGCGACCTGAAGCCGGCCATGGAATTCATCGCCCGCGACGAGCCCAGGCACGCGGACGACCAGACGGTCATGCGCGTGAAACTGCCCCGGGCACTGGCGCCCGGGGAAACGCTCGACCTTGAATTGGCCTTCACTGCCAAGATACCGAAGACCATTCGCCGTTCCGGCTATTATCATAACGGCTATTTCATCGGCCAGTGGTTCCCCAAGCCCGGCGTCTACCAGGAGGGAAAAGGCTGGAACTGCCACCAGTACCACCTGAACAGCGAATTTTTCGCCGACTTCGCCGGCTTCCGGGTCCACATCACCGTGCCCCGGGAATACGTCGTGGGCGCCTCGGGAAAGGAGACCGGCCGCCTGGAGAATTCCCGTAACCGGACGATCACCCATACGTTCGAGCAGCAGCGCATCCATGATTTCGCCTGGACCGCCGACCCCGACTATATCCGCATCGAACGCGACTTCATCGCCGACCGAGAGGTCAGCGCCGGGGAATACCGCCAGATCGCCGGCACGCTGCGCCTGCCCCTGCCGGAGGTCAAGCTGCCCGATGTCAAGATGATCCTGCTGATCAATCCCGAGCACCGCGGCCAGGTCGAGCGCCACTTCAAGGCCCTGCGCGCGGCCATCAAATACTACGGCCTGTGGTACGGTCCCTATCCCTACGAGACGGTCACCATGGTCGACCCGCCCTTCCGCAGCGGCAGCGGCGGCATGGAATACCCCACCCTGTTCACCGCCGGCACTCGCGTGCTGCCCAGCCCGCAGGAGAACAGCCCGGAAATGGTGATCATCCACGAGTTCGGCCACGGCTACTGGTACGGCCTGGCGGCCAGCAACGAGTTCGAGGAGGCCTGGCTCGATGAGGGCATCAACACCTACTCCACCGGCAAGGTGCTGGCCAAGGCCTACGGTCCCGGCTCCTTTCCCCTGGTGCTGGCCGGCATCCCCCTGGCCCGCTACAGCGGCTCCTTCAAGTATTCCGACCTGGAGCTGGACCGCCTGGCGGGAGTCCACGCCGTCACGCTGGACCCGGTGCTGACCGCTTCCTGGAAATTCTCCAGCCCCATGAGCTATGCCATGAACGTCTACATGCGGGCGGCAACCAATCTGCGCACCCTGGAGAACCTCATCGGCAAAGAGGCCATGCTGCGGGTCATGCGCGCCTTCCATTCGCAGTTCCGCTTCCGCCACCCCACCACCCGCGACTTCATCGCTACCGCCTGCGAGGTCTCCGGCCGCGACCTGGGGTGGTTCTTCGCCGAGATGTTCCAGGGCAGCCTTCACTGGGATTATGCCGTCGAGCGGGCGTCCTCGCAGCGGATCGCCGCCGCCCGCGGCGTCTTTGACCGCGGCGGCAAAAAGGTCGAGATCACCGGCAAACAGGCCCGCGCCCTGGACCACGGGGACAAGAAACCCCGCTACCTCACCCGGGTCCGGGTCCGGCGCCTGGGCGAAGCCCGGCCCGGTCCCGACGTCCGGCTCAAGGTCAGGACCTTGTTCGCGGACGGCAGCCAGAAGATCGAGAACTGGGACGGCCAGTGGCGCTGGATCGAATTCACCTATACCGGCATGAGCAAGGTCACGCAGGCCCAGGTCGATCCCGACACCGTTTTTCTGATCGACCGCGACCTGAGCAACAACAGCTATGTGGTCAAGTCGAGGGCTGCCGGCGGCCTGCGCTGGTCGGGCAAGCTGCTGTTCTGGCTGCAGAACCTGCTGCAGTTCGCCAGCGCCTTGAGCTGAGGAGTCGACCATGTCCCTGTTCAAACTGTTTTCCCGGGGGCTGGACCTGACGCTGCGCAAGCACCCACTGGCTTTCCGCCTCTGGGCGGTCAACTTCCTGTTCGCGCTCCTGATCGCGGCCCCGGCCGCGTTCCTGCTCATCGGCCATGCCGGGCATTCGCTGAGCGCCGGGAGCGTCCTGAATAAACTGGATGTCCACTGGCTGACCGACCTCAGTTCCCGCTTCCTGGACGCCGCCCCGGCGGTCGTCGGTTTGCTGATCGCTGCCGCATGCCTGTACCTGCTGCTGGCCGTCTTCCTGAACGGCGCCATCATCGGCAGCCTGAATCGCCCCGGTGCACGCACGACGCTGGCCGGCTTTTTTCACGATGGCGGCCTCTATTTCTGGCGCTTCTTCAGGTTGCTCCTCTTCTCCATCCCGGTCTACCTGCTGGCCCTGGCCATCTTCTTCCCCTTGCTCAGGATCCTGCTGCAGCTGCTCCAGCGCCGGGCGACGACCGAGTGGCCGGTCCTGGTCGCCGGCAACATCCGCATCCTTTTCCTGCTCCTGCTGCTCGGCCTGGTCTCCATGTTCTTCGACTACGTCAAGATCGGGCTGGCGACCAGCGGCCGCCAGAGCGTGCTGAAAGAGGCCTGGCTGACCTTGAAATTCCTGAGGGGGCGCTTTTTCCGGGCCTGGGGCCTCTACCTGCTGGCCGGCCTGGCCTTCATCCTGCTGACATTGTTCTACCTGGAGGTCGCCCGCCTCCTGCCCAAGGGCCGCCCGTGGCTCGTCCTCGTTTTTTTCCTGTGGCAACAGCTGTACATCCTCGGCCGTCAAGCAAGTCGAGTTCTATTCTTTGCCACTGAGCTCGAATTCACCAAACAGTTCCGAAATCCGGTTGAATAAAAGACAAAGTAAAAAGGCAAAAGGCAAAAGTAAAAAGTGAAGAAAAAGCCCTTACGCGAACTCCGAAGATCATAAGAAAAGAGTACCGCATAGGGCGGTTTCTCCTTACTTTTGCCTTTTAACTTTTGCCTTTTGCCTTGATTTTCAGACTCTCTCGTGCTACATTTGGGGCCTTGGAGGCCCAGGTGAAAAAACTCAGTTTGCTGATCATCGCGGCATCGCTGCTTATCCTGTCGGCCAGGCTGGGAGGCGAAACCATGTTCATCGACAAGGATACCCTGGACGGGGTCCGCGAATACCTGCAGGGGAAGCACGGCGAGGACCAGAAATTCCGCATCGAGCGCGGCGTGCAGCAGGCGGCCTCATTCTGGCGCGCCGCTGACGGCGGCGCCGAGGAGTTCGTCAAGTTCTGCAAGCTGAATTTCATTGCCGACCCCGAGAGACTGCAGACCCTGTATCGGCGCATCGAGGTTAATTTCGAAGTACTGTACGGCCACCTGAACCGGGTCAGCCTGGACCTGAAGAAGCCGCTGCACCTGGACCAGGGCGAGATCCTCCCCATCGACGAGCGCTTCGGCCAATTCGATCCGGCCGCCCATGTCAGCGACGACATGTTCGACGGCAAGATCGCCTTCGAGGTCATGCTCAACTTCCCGGCCTACACCCTGGCCGAAAAGGCGGAGCTGGGCCCGGGATGGAGCCGGCTCGACTGGGCCTACGCCCGCTGCGGGGACCTGTTCCTGTCCCGCCTGCCCGCCCGCGCCAGCCAGAACGCCGCGGCCGCCTTCAGCGAGGCGGAGACCTACGTCTCGCAGTACAATATCTACATGGGGCGGCTGGTGGACAACGAGAGCAACGCCCTGTTCCCCGCCGGGCTGAAGCTGATCAGCCACTGGGGGCTGCGCGACCGGCTCAAGGCGCTCTACGCCGAAAAGGACGGCCTGGCCGGCCAGGAAATGATCCACGAAGTGCTCAAGCGCATCATCCAGCAGAGCATCCCGCAGCAGATGGTCAACCGCGGCGATTACACCTGGAACCCATTCAGGAACAAGGTATACAAGGAGGACAAGGAAGTGTCCTGGGCGCCGGAGCCCAACACCCGCTACATGCACCTGCTGGCCGTCTTCAAGGCCATGCGCGACATGGACGAGTTCTACCCCTCGCTGCCCAGCCACCCGCGGCGCAAGTTCGAGCTGGAGCGGGAACTGGAAGAAACGGCCGTTGAAAAGATCCTGGAAGAGGTGCTGTCGTCGGCGGAAGTCAAGGAGACCGCCGGGCTGATCGCCGGGCGCCTGGGCCGTGAGTTGCTGCCTTTCGACATCTGGTACAACGGTTTCAAGCCCCGGGCCAAGGTCACAGAAACGGAGCTGGACCGCCGAGTCCGGCAAAGATACCCGGACCTCGGCCGCTTCGCCAAGGGCCTGAGCGCCATCCTGCAGCAACTGGGCTTCACCCCTGCCGGATCCGCCTTCATCTCCGAGCGCGTCGCCGTCGATCCCGCGCGAGGAGCGGGCCACGCCTGGGGCGCCCTGATGCGCTCGGAACGCTCGCACCTGCGTACCCGCGCCGACGCCGGCAGCATGAACTACCAGGGCTTCAACGTGGCCATGCACGAGCTGGGCCATTGCGCCGAGCAGGTGCTCTCGCTGCAGAAAGCCGATTCCTATTTGATGGCCGGCGTGCCCAACACCGCCATCACCGAGGCTTTCGCCTTCCTGTTCCAGAACCGCGACCTGGAGATCCTGGGCTTCCCGGGCGAAACGCCCCGCGCCCGCCAGCTGAGAGCACTGGATGCGCTGTGGATGACCTATGAGATCGCCGGAGCGGCCCTGGTCGACATGAAGGCCTGGAACTGGCTCTACAAGAACCCCGAGGCCAACCCCGACGCGCTGCGCCGGGCGGTCATGGCCTGCGCCCGCGAGGTCTGGAACAAGTACTACGCGCCGGTCTTCGGCGTCCGCGACCAGGTGATCCTGGCCGCCTACTCGCACATGGTCGACGCCGCCCTCTACCTGCCCGATTACCCGCTGGGCCACCTGATCGCCTTCCAGCTGGAGAGCTACCTGCGCGGCAAGAACCTGGGAAAGGAAATGGAGCGCATGTGCCGGGCCGGACGCCTGATCCCGCAGCTGTGGATGAAGAACGCGGTGGGCGAGGAGATCTCGGCCAAGCCCTTGCTCGCCGCGGCCAGAGAAGCGCTTGAGGCGATCAAGAAATGATCGGCATACGGCATATGGCAGACGGCACACGGTAAAATATAACTGGGAATAAAATCGTATTTTCGAGCCTTACCCAGACCAGCTTAAACACAGAATTTGTTTCTTGCCGTCTATCGTCGCCGATCGCCTTCTCTTCCCTTTTTCCTTTTTATTTTTGCCTTTTGCCTTTTCCCCGTCGTATGCCGTACGCCGAGCATCTCTTGCTTCTTTGCGTCCGCCGATGGCTTTCTCTTCCCTTTTGCCTTTTTACTTTTGCCTTTTGCCTTTTTCCTGCCGTACGCCGTATGCCGTGTGCCGTACGCCGAGCATCAGGGGATTATTTTCAGAAAATTCTTTAGCAACTCTATCCCCAGCACTCCTGATTTCTCCGGGTGGAACTGCACGCCGTAAAGAGGATGCTCGCGGTGGCGAATGGCTTCCACCAGCCCCTGCCGGCTCTCGGCCAGCACCATGAATTCCTTTTCCAGTTCATTGTCGCGCACCACGGTCTCCGCGTGGCTTTCGGCCATTTTAAAAACGGGCGGGAAAGCAGCGAACAGCGGGTCGGTCCTGTTGGTGAAGACGTCCTCGTCCCCCAGGTGCTGCTGCCCGTCCTTGGCCACCAGCGCCCCGAAGGAGTGCGCCAGCGCCTGGTGGCCGTAGCAGATCCCCAGCAGCGGTCGGCGGAAATTTTTCAGGAACTCGCGCAGTCCGGGCTCCACTTCGCCGGCGCCGACCATCTTCTGCGAGCCCGACACGATCACGGCGGCGAATTCCACCGAGCCGGGCGGCGGCTCACGATCATCGCTGTCCAGCACGGCCAGGTCCAGCCCGCTGGCGGCGGCCCCGGCCTGCAGCCACTCGTGATAGCCCTGGATCTTCTCTTCCACCCTCTCCCGGTAACAATTGACCAGCAGGATGTTTTTATTCATGCTCTCTCCCTTCCGCTGAAGTTCATTATACAGAATGATCGGGTATTTTGCCAATTGGAGCGCAAGCCTTCTCCGCGTGTCCCAAATTGGAACAGGCGGCCATTCCGGAAAACACCGTAATATAAGCGATTCCCATGCGGGGAAGCTGCAGGATGTCCCAAATTGGGACAAGTTCGGCTGCGGCAATTTTCTCCGAAGAGACCTTCCCACAAGGCTTTCCCGTGCAACTGTCCCAAAATGGGACATGGACGCCCATGGATCCGCCAAGAACCATGGCCTGTTTTTTAAAAAACCCCTTTTATCGGCACTTTAGGTGAATGGCAAGGCTTGGCACGCTTTTTGCATGACTGTCTCAGGAGAGTAGAACCGCCATGACCAACCGGAACATCGCCGACGAGATTTACCGCTTTGTGGTACAGATGCCCGAAGACCGGATCTCCGTCCTGACGATCAAGATGCTGGCCGAGCATTTCGCGGTCAGCCGCTGCCACATCTCGCGCCGCTTCCATGACGAGCGCGGCATGAAACTGGCCACCTTCATCCAGCGACGCAAGCTGCTGCTGGCCGAGCGCTTCCTGATGCAGGATCCCGACTTGACCGTCAAGGGGCTGGCGCGGCGCATGGGCTACGCCGATTACCAGTATTTCATCCTGCGTTTCCGGGAACAATGGGGCGAATCGCCCGGCCGCTACCGCAAGCTGCTGCGGGTCGAGATGGCCAGCTGAGCCGGGCAGGGAAACATGCCGGGCAGGGCGAGCATGACCTCCTGGATGGACGCGGCCCCGCCGGTCTGGCCGGCCGCTGACAAGTTACGAAACACCGATCTGGTGAGCTTCAGGGTGAAAGTGTCGGGCGATCTGTGCCACCGCAGCGGCTACCTGCAGAACCACGCAGTAAAAAAACTGGTTTTTACCAGGTCCATGTCGCGAGTGATCCGCCTGGCCCCCGGGGCTTATTCCCTGACCGTGTTCGTCGGGGCCGAGTTCGGCAGGAAGGACGTGGATTATGCCGTCGAGCTCATCGCCGATCAGACGGTCACGCTGCACGTGCCCTGGAGAACGCCCTTCCGCGCCCGGACCGTCGGCATCACCGGCTTCATCGTCATTGACTTCACCCTCTACTGGAAGAAGCCGTCCTGAGTTGGCGCGGTTTTTTATCCCCCGGAGGCAATATAAAATCGTTCCCGCTTGCAAGCATCCGGCTGGCCGGAAGTGTCAGTTCCCTCGCAAGCAGCGCTGCCGGACGAACGTATTCTTCCAGTGATCGGCGCGATCGGCATGCGGGCATTCCGCTTGACATGCTTGCGGCTCTCCCCTACCATCTTCTTCATGCACGCCAAGCGCAAGGCATTTCTTTTCATTCTCAGCCTGGTATTCATCGCCCTGGCGCCGCTGGCGATCCGCTCCCGGTTGTTCAGCGAGGAGACTTGGATCGCCTGCCGCATCACGACCGCGGCAGGCGAGATCCTGGTCCATGTCTACCCCGGGCAGGCGCCGCTGACCACGGCCAATTTCCTGCGCTATGTCGAGGCCGGCCTCTACGACGGCACGTCTTTCTTCCGCGTCGTGACACCCGACAACCAGCCCGGGGACAAGGTCAGGATCGAGGTCGTCCAGGGCGGCGACGTCGCCGGGGAGAAATGCTTCCCGGCCATCGCCCACGAGACAACGGCGCTGACCGGCCTGACGCACGGGGATGGGGCCGTCTCGATGGCGCGCGCCGAGCCGGGGACGGCGACAAGCAGCTTCTTCATCTGTATCGGCCCGCAGCCCGAGCTCGACTTCGGAGGCCGGCGCAACCCCGACAGCCAGGGCTTCGCCGCCTTCGGCCGTGTCGTGAAGGGCATGGATATCGTCCGCAGGATCCAGCGAATGGACCAGGAAAAGCAGATGCTGAAAATTCCCGTGGCCGTCATTTCCATAAAAAAACTGCCCGCGGAGAAGTGAAACAGTGAAAAGTAAAATGTGAATCGATAACCAGCGTCTCAGCGAGCTTTAATTTTTTTTTAAACTCTTTTTCTTATCCTTTCATTTCTTCTGCTTTTCACTTTTCACTTTTTTCAGCCGGCGGGCGATCTTTTTTTTGATCTTCTCGTACTTGGGCGGCGGACCGTTGCGCATTTCCTTGCCGTCGACGAACAGGGCATCCCCCATTCCCCACTCCAGGAACACCTCGCGGTCGTCGGTGCGGACCTCGCGGAACTCCACCTGCGGCCCGAGCTCGGCGGCGGCGCGGCGGGCGCGCTCATGCACCATGCTCATGGCCGGGCACCAGCCGTTGAGCAGGCCCGTCACCACGACCCTGCCTTGCTCGGGCCGGGGCTTCTTTTTGGGCCGGATCCACGACGGGGCCGCGGCATCGGCCGTGAACGGTTTCCACATCAGGGCCATCATGCCCAGCTTGTCCGCCTTTCGATAGCCGTGCTTGCGGAACCAGGAGGCGCGCATCCAGAAAGGAAGCACCACCCCCCAGGCGGCCATGCCCTTGCCGCCGAGTTCGCGGGCGTCGGCCTCGGCCGCCTCGAGCAGCGCCGTGCCCATCCCTTTCTTCTGGAAATTCCCCCGCCCCTGCTTGTGGCCGTGCACCCAGATGCAGAGGATGAAATAGATCCCCGTACCCTCCGCGGGCGAGTGCTCGATGGGCAGGTACTGGATCATGCCGCCAACCGTGCCCTGGTCGTCGACGGCCAGCCTGACGCGCAGCCCCCGATGCTTGTACCGTTCAACCCACTCGCGCTTGTGGTCCCCCGCCTCCCTGATCTCGTCGGACCACTCCTCCAGGCACTGGCAATAAATCTCTTCGTGCTCAGGGGCAAGGCCGACGATCTTCATGTCAATGGTAACGGAAGGCGATGGCCACGATCACATGGTCCCGGGTCACCACGCGGCGGACGCGGCGGCCGCGGACAGGACGGTACTGCCCGGCCCAGACCTGTTCGCGATAGACCGTGTCCACCTCGATGACCAGGGCGTCGGCGCCGATGGCTGCGCCCTTTTCGCGCAGTTTCCGCTCCACCTCGCCGCGGCTCATGCCGGCGGGGGGTTCGTAGCGGATCTCGGCGAACGCCTCGTGCGGCCGCCGCGGTTCAACGCGCAGCAGGTCGACCGATCCCGGCCTTGTGGCGGGGTAGCTTTTCGCTCCCGGGAAATAATTCACGCGCAGCGCCGGCGCGCAGGAAACAATGAACGTCAGCAAGATAAAAATCAAACCCCATTTTTTTGTCATGGGACCTCCCTGGCTCTTATCCCGATCACGACCGGGCCCTCAACGGTCGATCCCGGCCAGGCCCAGCAGAAAGGCGTATTCGAAAGCCACTTCCTCCAGGCGGCGGAAGCGCCCCGAGGCGCCGCCATGTCCGGCCTCCATGTTGGTGCGCAGCAGCAGGACGTTGTCATCGGTCTTGAGCGCCCGCAGCCGCGCCACCCACTTGGCCGGCTCGAAGTACTGCACCTGCGAGTCGTGCAGCCCGGTGGTCACCAGCAGGGCCGGGTAGTCCTTGGCCCGCACGTTGTCGTAAGGGGAATAGGACAGCATGTAGTCGTAGTATTCGGCCTGGTTGGGATCGCCCCACTCGTCATACTCGCTGGTGGTCAGGGGGATGGAGGGGTCGAGCATGGTGGTGACCACGTCGACG
>JBGSPO010000008.1:0-5490 GCA_041738575.1 Candidatus Aminicenantia bacterium | reverse complement strand
GACCGCGGCCTGCTGGCCCTGCAGGCCGAGTATCGCCGGCCGTTATGGGGACGTTTCGGGGCCTGCGTCTTCGCCGGCATCGCCCAGGTGCAGCCGCGCTTCTCCCTGCTGGAGCTGTCCGGCTTCCACCCGGCCGGCGGCGCCGGCCTGCGCTACAAGTTCAACCGCCGCGAAAACCTGAACGTCCGGCTGGACATCGGCTTCGCCGGTTCCAATCCCGCGTTCTATCTGACCTTTGCCGAGGCGTTCTGAGCTCAACCCTTCGTGACACGTGACGCGTAACGCGTGACACGAAGCAGCACTCCAGGAAATTCCATGAGTTTTTTCTGATTAGTATAACGAGAATTACTCTAAAATTATTTCACTCACGGGAAGTTCGATCCCATGCTGTTTCTCGTACTCGTTACGCGTCACGCGTTACGCGTCACGTAGGTCGTTAAAAGGAATAGGCACCGGCAGGACGCGGACTGTAAGCCGGATTCTGTCGCGAAGAATCATTTATCTGGCACCGGCGTTGCCGCCGGCGTCCAGCAGCTAACCCAGGGCATCGGCCGGGACAGCCTCGAGCGCCCTTGGTTTAGCTTTGCTCCGGATGGGGTTTGCCTCAGTCCCGCCTGTCGCCAGGAGGGACGGTGAGCTCTTACCTCACCTTTTCACCCTTGCCTGGCCGTGTGAACACGGCCGAGCGGTCTGTTCTCTGTGGCACTTTCCTGCCCCACCGCTTTGCGGTGGGTAATCCCCGTTAGGGATCATCCTTCCCTGCGGAGTCCGGACTTTCCTCCCCTCCCTTACGGAAGAGGCGATTCTTCATCCGCGTCCTGCTGGTGCCCTACCATTATACCAAGAGATTCGATCTTTTGATAGAGGTTGCTGCGCGGCAGGCCGATCTCGCGGGCCGTGCGCGCCACGTTGAACGAAAACTCCTCGAGCTTCTTCTCCAGGAAGGCCTTTTCCGACCGGGCCTTGAACTCCTTCCACTTGCCCTCCTGGAGCAGGGACGACTCGCCGTCGCCGGAACGCTGCCCGATATATTCGGGGAGGTCACGGCTGGTGATGGGGTCGTTGCGGCACATGATCAGCAGCCGCTCGACCAGGTTGCGCAGCTCGCGCACGTTGCCCTTCCAGGGGTGCTCGCGCAGCAGGGCCAGGGCGTCGGCAGCGAACGATTTCTTGCGGTAGTTGTTCTCCTCGGAAAAGTAGGCGATGAAATGGTCGATCAGCAGGGGGATGTCCTCCCGGCGCTCGCGCAGTGAGGGCGAATGGATCGGCACCACGTGCAGGCGGAAATAGAGGTCCTCGCGAAAATTGCCCTTCTGGATCTCCTCCTCCAGGTTCTTGTTGGTGGCGGCGATGACGCGTACGTTGACCTTCTTGATCTCGGGCGAGCCCACCGGCTGTACTTCGCCCTCCTCGAGCACGCGCAGCACCTTGGCCTGGGCTTTGAGGCTCAGGTCGCCGATCTCGTCCAGGAAGATGCTGCCGCGGTGGGCGCTCTCGAACTTGCCGATCTTCTTCTCGTAGGCGCCGGTGAACGACCCCTTTTCATGCCCGAACAGCTCGCTCTCGATCAGCTCGTCTGGGATGGCGGCGCAATTGACCTGCACGAAGCGGTTCTGGCTGCGCGCCGACTGCTGGTGAACCAGGCGGGCGATCAGCTCCTTGCCCGTGCCGCTGTCGCCCGAGATCAGCACCGTGGAATCGCTGCGCGCCACGCGGCGGATCGTCTCCTGCAGTGCCTTCATGACCGGCGAATCCCCCACCAGTTCGTATTTCTTGGCAGTAAGGTTGCGCAGGTTGAAATTTTCCTTGAGCAGGGAGATCTTCTCGGCGGCATTGCGTACCGTCAGCACGAGCTTGTCGCGGGAAATGGGCTTTTCCAGGAAATCGAAGGCGCCCAGGCGCGAGGCCTCCACCGCTTCCTCGATCCCTGAATGCCCGGAGATCATGATGACCTCGGCCACCGGGTTCAGTGTCTTGAACGTCTGCAGCACCTTCAGGCCGTCCAAGCCCGGCATTTTTACGTCCAGCAGCACGATATCGGGAAGAAACTTTTTGAAGAGGTCAATGGCCTCCACGCCGTCCCTGGCCGCCTGGACGTTGTATTTTTCATAGTTCAGGACCATTTTTACCGATTCCAGTATGTTTTTTTCGTCGTCGACGACCAGGACCTTCACGTTTTCCATGATCGTCTTATAGCAAATCGCAGAGGTTTTGACAAATCACGGCCCGCAGGAGCCGGTGGCGGGCCGGGGGCATGCCGCGGGCGGTCACTCGCTCAGCTTGAACGAGGCGATCTCCGAGGTCGTCTGCACCTGCCGGCTCTCGTTGAGCAGCCGCACCTGCCAGTAGATCCACGTGCCCGGCTTGTAGTGGGCGGGATCGAACAGGTAGCTGGAAGCGCCGGCCAGCGGCAGCCAGGTGATCTGCTTGTCGCCGAGGAATTGGAACGGCACTTCGGATATCGCGATCTCGAACAGCGGCTTTTTGCGCTCGATCGCCCAGCGCAGGGTGATCTTGGCCCCGCCCGGGACCTTGGCATCGATATCAGGGGAAACGATCTGGAGGACCCCGGCGGCGGACACGAAATACTTGATAATAGGGATGCGCCGGTTGAAGGAATAATTGGTGAACTTCAGGGTCAGCTCGTGCAGCCCCAGGTCGCTCATCGGCAGGACGCCCATTTGGGCCCTGGGCAGGACGGCGGCCTGGTTCTCCTGGACCTCCAGCTGGAAGAGCCCGATGCTCATGTTGTCCAGCATGAACTGGCCGGTCAGCACCCCGCGGCCCCTGGCCTTGATGCGCAGCTGGTAGCCGGGGGCGGGGCTGTTCTTGGCAACGACCCGGTAATACTTGCCGGTGTCGAAGGCGAATTCCAGTGCCGAGATCTCGAAGCCGGGGGTCATGTCCGCCACAACCACGTCGCCCCTGAATACCTTGCTGCTGCGGCCGTTGAAGTCGACGGCTTTGACCTGGTAGCGCCCCAGTGCCGCGTACTCGTGCCTCTCGGTCACCTGGCCGTTCTCCTTTACCGTGCCGTCGCCGAAATCCCAGCGCACCCCGGGGCCGCGGAAATTCCAGGCCGTGAAGGTCACGGCCTCCTTGGGCAGGATGAAGCCGGAGGAACTTTTCAGGGATCGGGTGTCAGGCAGCACCTGCACGGTCTTTTCCAGCGGCGGGTATTTCCCGGCGCTGTCGGCCACCGTGATCTTGTGCGGGCCGGGCGAACGGAAGGCCTTGGCCCGCAACTCCGGGCCGCTGCGCGTGTCGCCGTCGGAAAATTTCCAGGTGAAGCTGCCGGGGCCGGCATTCTGCAACTGCAGGGCGATCTCCTCGCCGGCGATGATCTCCACGGGCATGCGGATGGCCCGGCTGTCGTTCTCCACCTGGATGATCTTCTCCACGGATTTCCCGTCACGGCCAGCGAAATCGACGACGCGCACGCGGTACTGACCGGCGCGGGCGTAGCGATGCTTCATCAGCCGCGGCCCCGACTGCAGCCGTCCGTCCCCGAAATCCCAGCTGATCGAGCCCCCGCGAAAATTCTGGGCCTCGATCTCGAATTCGCTGTTGGCGAAGACCATGCTGGTTTTGAGGACCAGGCCGCGGTTGTCGTTCAGCACCTGGATCCGTTTCTCCAGGGGCAGGTTGTCGGTGCCGTCCTCCACCACCTTGACCAGGTAATTGCCCGGCCGCTGGAAGCGGTGCACCTGCCGCATGTTGCCGCGCTCGACCGTGCCGTCGCCGAAATCCCATTTCAGGCTGTTGGCGGAAAAATTGCGGCATTCAAAGACGACATCGCTGCCGTCAAAGATGTCGAAGGGGGTGCCGACGGTCAGCTGGCGGAAATCGGGCTGCACGGAAAGGGATGTCTTCCAGGCATTTTCCGGGCCCTGGCTATCCTCCCACACCTGGAGCTGGACGTTGCCCGGGGCGGCATAGACGTGGGACATGACCGGGCCGCCGTTCTCGGTCTTGCCGTCGCCGAAGCTCCATTTCAGGCCGCCCCCGGCAAAATTGCTGGCCGTGAACCGCACTTCCATACCGGCGCGGGGCGGGGCGGGGCTGGCCTGCACCTGGCGGTTGTCAGGAACCACCGTCAGCGCCATGCTGACCGCGTCGTCGGCCGATCCCGAGCTTTCCCAGGCCCGGACCTGGAAATTTCCCGCCTGGCTGTAAACATGGCTCTGGTTGGGGCCGCCGTTATCGCTTTTTCCATCGCCATAGTCCCAACGCAGGCCGCTGCCGGAAAAATTCTGCGCCGTGAAGGCCACGGCCTGATTGGCGCGCGGGGTGCCGGGAGAGGCGTCCAGGCGGCGGTTGTCCGCCTCGATCGTCACCTGGCAGGAGACGGCGGAGGATTCAGGGCTGCCGGGTTCGTGGGCCTTGACCTGGAAACTGCCCTGGCTGCCGTAGACATGGCCATGGTTGCGCGGGCCGCTCTCGCTGGCGCCGTCGCCGAAGTTCCACGTCAAGGTGCTGCCGGCGAAATTATCGGCCTGGAAATTCACCCGCCGACCGACGCGGAAGCCGCTTCCCTGGGGGGAAACGCGGCGGTTGTCCACGACCGTGACCGTGGCCGTAGCGCTCACCGGCGGGGCTCCAATGTTCGTGAACATGCAGGTCACAGTGAAGGTCCCGGCGCTGCTGAAGGCATGGTGCGCCTGGTTGTTACTAGTGGTCTCCAGGCTGCCGTCGCCGAAGTTCCAGCTGTAGCTGGCGCCCGCGCCGCCTCCCCCTTCGTGGTCGAAGCGCAGGTGCACCTCCTGGCCCACGGAGATGGGGCCAGTGGTCACGATGGCCACGTTCTGGCCGTACAGGTCCGCGCAAAGAGGACCGCACAACCACGCCGCGAACCCGAAGAGCATGATCGCCATTGAAGCTTTTCTCATGGTGAGCCTCGCTTGTTTTCTTTATTAATAAAGTTTTACCGGCAATATCTCAATCAAATATTAAAAATTTTCCCGGGACCGGGCCGCCCCTGCAACAGCAGGTAAGGCGAGCCGATGTTGGCCCGGCTGTGAAAAAAGCGCAGTTCGCGCGACACGGCCAGGACATGAAGCAGGTAGGAGCGCATGGTGGTGGCAAAATGAAAGTGGACCGGGCGGGCGATCTCGCTGCCGGCGAAAAAATAGCCGTAGGCCGAAAAGAGGAATTCACCGGGCTGGCGCCCTTGGCCCCGAGGCCGCACCAGGTAGACCAGGACCCCCTGGCGCGCCTGCTGCAGCAGCTGGGCCAGCGAATCGTTCGAGGGCCGGATGAAGAGGTTGGAGAACTGGACCTGCGGAAAAACGACGCGTTCGTCGCGAAAACCGTTGCCTGTGGAGCGCCCGCCCGCCGCGAACGCGGCGCGGATATCGGCGATGGCCGCCAGCGCCACTCCCTTGTTGACCAGGTACTTCTCTCCCGTCGCCGTGCCCTCGTCATCGAATGGGGCCGAGCCGGGTTGGCCGTCCATGGCGCCGTGGTCGATGATGCTCACCCGCGCCGACG
>JBGSPO010000003.1:0-8665 GCA_041738575.1 Candidatus Aminicenantia bacterium | reverse complement strand
GGGGGTGGAGATGGTGATGCCGGGCGACAACGCCAACCTGAATATCGAGCTGATCACGCCCATCGCCATGGAGAAGGGGCTGAAGTTCGCCATCCGCGAGGGCGGCCGCACCATCGGCGCCGGCAGCGTCACCGACATCGTCGAGTAAGAGGAAACCATGCTGACAAAAATCAGGATCAAGCTGAAATCGTTCGACAACCGGGTGCTGGACAAGTCGTCGGCGGAAATCGTGGCCAAGGCCAAGCGCACGGGCGCCGTGGTCACCGGTCCCATCCCGCTGCCGACCAAGATCGAGCGCTTCTGCGTGCTGCGCTCGCCGCACACCGACAAGAAGTCGCGCGAGCATTTTGAACGCCGTTCGCATGCCCGCTTGATCGAGATCCGCGAGCACAACGACGACACGATCTCCGAATTGAAGAAAATGGACCTTCCGGCCGGAGTTGAGGTCGAGGTGAAGTCCAACTAAACAAGAAGGTGAAAAGATGATACAGGGAATAATTGGCAAGAAAATCGGCATGACGCAGATATTTACCGACGATGGCCGCGTGATCCCGGTCACGGTGATCCAGGCCGGTCCCTGCCTGGTCGTGCAGAAAAAAAACATCGCCAAGCAGAGGGCGAAGGCGCAGCTGGGGTTCGTCGAACCCCGGCCGGTCAAGCACGTGACCAAGCCGCAGAAAGGTCATTTTGCGAAGGCCAACGTCCCGCCCACGCGCCGCTTGCGTGAATTTTTGCTGGCCGAGGAT
Source organism: Candidatus Aminicenantia bacterium (assembly GCA_041738575.1). Taxonomy (GTDB): domain Bacteria; phylum Acidobacteriota; class Aminicenantia; order UBA2199; family UBA2199; genus UBA2199. The sequence goes on along the minus strand of JBGSPO010000003.1, from coordinate 7,919 downwards.
GAACCCAAAGTCGGCGACACGATCGGCGTGGACATTTTCAGCGAAAGCGAGATCGTCGACGTGTGCGGCACGACCAAGGGCAAAGGCTTCCAGGGCGTTGTCAAGCGCTGGGGGTTTTCCGGCGGCCGCGACAGCCACGGCTCCATGTTCCACCGCGCCATCGGCTCGGCCGGCAGCAATACCTATCCGGGCGAGGTCATCAAGGGCAAGGGCATGCCGGGACGCATGGGCGGCAAGCAGAAGACCGTCCGCGGCCTGGAAGTAGTCCGGGTGGACAAGGAGCAGAACGTGCTCATGGTCCGCGGCGCCGTCCCCGGCTGCAACGGGAACTATCTGTGCGTGCTGAAGAATTCCTTCAAAAGGAGGTAAGGCATGGTCAAGGTAAAAGTTCGCAACATAAAGAACAAGGAAGTCAGCGAGATGGAGCTTCCCGAGGCCATCTTCGACTACCCCCTGAAGGAACACCTGATCTACGAGGCGGTCAAGAACTACAACGCCAACCAGCGCCAGGGAACGGCCTGCACCAAGACCCGCTCCGAGGTCGCCGGCAGCGGCAAGAAGCTTTGGAAGCAGAAGGGCACCGGCCGCGCCCGCATGGGCGCCCTGCGCTCGCCGCTGTGGCGGAAAGGGGGCACGACCTTCGGCCCCAAGCCGCGCGACTACTCCTACGAGATGCCCAAGAAGGCCCGGCGCAACGCCATCAAGTCGGTCCTTTCCGACAAGGTGCGCAACGACCGCCTGCTCATCCTCGATGAGCTGAAGCTGAACTCGGGGAAGACCAGGGATACGCTGAACGCATTGAAGCACTTCGCCTTCGACAAGCTGCTGATCGTCGACCAGCGCGGCAACAGCGACCTGATGCTCTCCACGCGCAACCTCCCCCACGTCAAGGCCATCGACGTGGGCGAGATGAACATCTACGATTCGCTCCACTATGATTACATCATGCTCTCGGTCGATGCGGTGAAGAGGCTGATGGAGGTGCTCAAATGAAGCTGGAATACGGGGAAATGATCCTGGCGCCGCTGGTTACCGAGAAGTCCACGGCCCTGAAGGACAGGCAGCGCCTGCTGTGCTTCAAGGTCCACCGCGCCGCCAATAAGATCATGGTCAAGAAGGCCGTGGAAGAGCTTTTCAAGACCAAGGTCGAATCGGTGCGCATCCTTAATTTTCAGGGCAAGGAAAAGCGGCACGGGCGCTACACGGGGCGGCGCTCCGACTGGAAGAAAGCCTACGTCAAGCTGAGCCCCGAGGCCAAGATGGTCGAATACGTCGAGGTGATCTAATGGGCATCAAAACATTCAATCCGGTGACCGCCGGCCTGCGCGGCCGCGCCGGCTACACCTTCGAGGAATTGACCGGTGACAAGCCCTACCGCAAGCTGCTGGTCTCCCTGCCCAAGAGCGGCGGCCGCAACAACATGGGGCGCATCGCCGTTCGCCACCATGGCGGCGGCCACAAGCGCGCGTACCGCATCATCGATTTCCGCCGCGACAAGCTGGAGATTCCCGGCGTCATCGAGACCATCGAGTACGATCCCAACCGCACGCCGCGCATCGCCCTGGTCAAGTACCGCGACGGCGACCGGCGCTACATCCTGGCCCCGCTGGGAGTCAAGGTGGGTGACACGGTCCTGTCCACCGACGGCGAGACCGAGATCCTGCCCGGCAACGCCCTGCTGATCCGGAACATCCCCGTGGGCACCAACATCCACAACGTGGAGCTGAGCCCGAAGCGCGGCGGACAGCTGGCCCGCACCGCGGGGGCCACCGCCACCCTGATGGCCAAGGAAAACGAATATGCCCTGCTGAAGATGCCCTCGGGCGAACTGCGCAAGATCCACATCAACTGCCGGGCCACCATCGGCCAGCTGGGCAACGTCGAGCGGGCTAACATCAAGGTCGGCAAGGCTGGGCGCACCCGCTGGCTGGGCTGGCGCCCGCACGTTCGCGGCACGGTCATGAACCCCATCGACCACCCCCTGGGGGGCGGCGAGGGCAAGACCAAGGGCGGACGCCACCCGGTCACCCCCTGGGGCAAGCCGACCAAGGGCTACAAGACGCGCAAGAACAAGCGCACCCAGAAATTCATCGTCAAAAGGAGAAAATAAGCCATGAGCCGCTCGGTAAAGAAAGGCGTTTATATCGATGAAAAATTGCTGAAAAAGGTCGTGGAGGCCAAGAACTCCGGCCGCAAGGAGGTCATCAAGACCTGGTATCGCCGCTCGACCGTGATCCCGGAGATGGTGGGCATGACCGTGGCCGTGCACAACGGCAGGAAGTTCATCCCCGTCTTCATCACCGAGAACATGGTGGGATTGAAGCTGGGCGAGTTTGCCGAGACCCGGACCTACCGCGGCCACACGTCCAAGGACAAGGCCGCGACTGCCGCCCCGGCGGCGAAGGCCTAGGAGGACCGCCATGAGCGAGATCGCAGTCGCCAAAGGAAGATTCCTGAGGATCTCCCCGCAGAAAAGCCAGTTGATCGTCAACTTGATCCAGGGCAAGGACGCGGGCGAGGCCCTGACCATCCTGAAGTTTTCCCGGCGCCAGAAGGCGGCCGGCATCGTCATGGACATCCTGCGCTCGGCCATCGCCAACGCCCAGGTCAAGTTCCCCAATATCGACGTGGACAAGCTGTACATCTCCAAGACCCACGTCGGCCGGGCCCCGCACCTGAAGCGCTTCCGGCCGGCCCCGCGCGGCCGCGCCATGCGCATCCTGAAGCACGCCGCTCATATCAGCCTGTACTTAGATGAAAGGAAGGGAAAATAATGGGACAGAAAACGCATCCGTTCGGCTTCCGCCTGGGCTTCAACAAGAGCTGGCTCTCGCTGTGGTATGGCCGCGGCCAGCACTACATCGACCAGTTCCACACCGATATCCGCATCCGCAAGATGGTCAAGGAAAAATACAAGCACGCCGGCATCGCCTCCATCGAGGTCAAGCGCATCGCCGACACCATCCGCGTGCAGGTCAACACCGCCCGGCCGGGCATCTTGATCGGCAAGGGCGGCTCCGGCGTCCAGGACCTGAAGAAGTACATCTCCGGCATCACCAAGAAGAGCCTGGAGAAGATCTTCGTCGACGTCATCGAGATCCGCAACCCGGAGCTGGTGGCCCAGCTGATCGCCGAGGGCGTAGCCTTCCAGATCCAACGCCGCATCTCTTACCGCCGCGCCATGCGCAAGGTGGTCGACTCCACCCTGCGCGCCGGCGCCACCGGTGTCAAGATCCGCCTCTCCGGCCGCCTGGGCGGCGCCGAGATCGCCCGCTCCGAGTGGTACCTGGTCGGCAAACTGCCACTGCAGACGCTGCGCGCCGACATCGACTACGGATTTACCGAGGCCTTCACCGACTACGGCCAGATCGGCATCAAGGTCTGGGTCTACAGCGGCGACCGCGAGAAGGAGCGCTACCGCAAGCAGGAAATCGAGATCGAGGAAAAAGGAGAATAGCCATGTTAATGCCAGCCAAGGTCAAGCATCGCAAGGTTTTCCGCGGCAAGCGCCGGGGCGTTGCCACCAAGGGAAACACACTGGAATATGGCGACTATGGGCTGCAGTCGCTGGAGAACGACTGGATCACCGCCCGCCAGATCGAGGCCGGCCGCATCGCCATCAACCGCTTCATCAAGAGGGGCGGCAAGCTCTGGGTGCGGGTCTTCCCGTTCAAGCCGGTGACCAAGAAGCCGGTCGAAGTGCGCATGGGCAAGGGCAAGGGCGACCCGGAGTTCTGGGTCGACGTCGTCAAGCGCGGCCGCATCCTCTATGAGCTGGAAGGCGTCAGCGAATTGCTGGCCCGCGAGGCCATGAAGCTGGCGCAGCGCAAGCTGCCCTTCAAGACCCGTTTCATTTCGCGGGCGCAGATAGGAGCAGGGCTATGAAGACCAAGGACATCCGCTCCATGGCGGCCAACGAGATCGAGACCAAGCTCTCGGAACTGAAGGACAAGCTGTTCAAGCAGAAGTTCCAGAAGACACTGGGGCAGGCGGATAACCCCTACAAGATCCGGCAGACCAAGAGAGACATCGCCAAGTTCATGACCATATTGAAGGAAATGAGGGAACCCAATGGAAAAGAAGCAGAAAAAAGCAAAGGTTGAGCGCGCGCTGCAGGGCGTGGTCGTAAGGGCCAAGGCCGAAAAAACCGTGTCGGTCAGCGTGGAAAGAGTCGTCCAGCATCAGGCCTACGGCAAGACCATCAGGAAGAAGACGACATTCCTGGCCCACGACGAGGGAAAGAAGTGCAAGCCGGGCGATATCGTGACCATCCGGCCGGTCCGCCCTCTGAGCAAGCGCAAGCGCTGGCTGGTGGTGCACGTGGTCCCGGTGACCCAGAAGGTAGAGGTGCCCAATGATACAGATGCAAACCAGGATTAAAGTGGCCGACAACTCCGGGGCCAAGGAGGTCATGTTCATCCGGGCCGTGGGCGGCGACGTCGGCAAGATCGCCAGGATCGGCGATATTTTCGTCGGCTCCGTCAAGCTGGCCGAGCCCAACGCCAAGATCAAGAAAGGCGACGTGATCCGCGCCGTCATCGTGCGGGCGCGCAAGGAAACCCGCCGCAAGGACGGCTCCTACATCCGCTTCTCCGACAACGCCGCTGTGATCATCGACAAGGCCAACGAACCCGTGGGCACCCGCGTCTTCGGTCCGGTGGCCAGGGAGCTTCGCGAAAAGAAGTTCATGAAGATCATTTCCTTAGCACCCGAGGTGATATAATGGCGAAATTCAAGCTGAAGAAGAACGACCCGGTGATCGTCCGCAGCGGGCGGCGCCAGGACCGGAAAAAGACCGGCAAGATCCTGCGCATCGTCGCCGAGAAGAACCGGGTGGTGGTCGAGAAGATCCACCTCATCAAGGAATACGTCCGGCCCAACCCGCAGAAGAACATCAAGGGCGGCATCGTCGAGCGCGAGGGAGCCATCCCCATCAACAAGGTCCTGTACTACTGCAAGGAGTGCGAGCAGGGCGTGCGCGTGGGCTACAAGGTCAGCGATGCCGGCAAGCAGCGCGTCTGCAAGAAGTGCGGCGTCGTGCTGGATTAGGAGCGAAAGATGAACCGACTGCATGAACGATACAAGAAGGAGATCGGCCCGGCCCTGATGCAGGACCTCCAGGTCGACAACATCATGATGGTGCCGCGCCTGGAGAAAATCGTCATCAACGCCGGCGTGGGCGAGGCCACGCAGAACATCAAGATCCTGGACAAGGTCATGGAGGAGCTGGGCACCATCACCGGGCAGAAGCCGGCGGTGCGCCGGGCCAAGAAGTCGATCGCCTCGTTCCGCCTGCGCGCCGGCCAGCCGGTGGCGGCCACGGTCACCCTGCGCGGCGAGCGCATGTACGACTTCATGGACCGCTTCGTCACCATCGTGATCCCGCGCATGAAGGACTTTCGCGGCATGTCCAAGAAGTCCTTCGACGGCCGCGGCAACTATACCATCGCCCTGAAGGACCAGCTGGTCTTCCCGGAGATCAATTTCAGCAAGGTCGAGAAGCCCAAGGGCATGGCGATCACCTTCGTCACATCGGCCAGGAACAACCAGGAAAGCATGGCGCTGCTCACGCGCCTCGGCGTACCGTTCAGATAAAAAGGAGGAAAAGGTGGCCAAACTGTCATCCGAAGTCAAGGAATTGAAGAAGAAAAAGTATAAGATCCGCTACCGGACGCGCTGCCGGCTCTGCGGCCGCCCGCGGGCGGTCTACCGCAAGTTCGAACTGTGCCGCCTCTGCTTCCGGGAGCTGTCGCTGAAAGGAGAAATCCCGGGTGTGACCAAGGCATCCTGGTAAGGAGAACACATGGCGCATACAGACCCCATTGCCGATATGTTGACCAGAATGAAGAACGCCATCATGGCGGAGAAGAGGGACGTGGCCATCCCGCTGTCGAACGTCAAGCTGGAGATCGCCAAGATCTTCAAGGCGGAGGGCTACATCGCGAGCTTCCGCGTCGAAAAGGCCAAGGTGCCAGCCCAGCTCATCGTGGAACTGAAATACAGTGGCAAGAAGCAGAACGTCATCGAAGGGCTGAAGCGCATCTCCAAGCCCGGGCGCCGCGTCTACGCCGAGAAGGACGGCATTCCCAGGGTTCTCGACGGCCTGGGCGTGGCGGTCATCTCGACGTCGCAGGGGATCGTCACCGGCAAGGAATGCCATATGCGCAATATCGGCGGCGAAGTGCTCCTGTACGTCTGGTAGGAGGAATCATGTCGCGATTAGCATCCAAACCCGTCCTCTGCGAGGCCGGGATCAGCGTCACCGTGACCCCAGGCCAGGTCAAGGTCAAGGGGCCCAAGGGCGAGCTGGCCGTGCCGGTTCCGGAAGGGATCGAGGTCAGGGTCGAGGGCGCCCAGGTCCACGTCTCGCGCCGCGACGACAGCTGCAAGCCGCTGCAGGGGCTGACCTGGAGCCTGGTGCGCAACGCCGTCGTGGGCGTCAGCAAGGGCTTCTCCAAGAAGATCGAGATCGTCGGCAAGGGCTGGCGCTCCACGGTCAAGGGCAGTGTCATCAACCTGCAGGTCGGCCATTCGCACCCGGTCGATTTCAAGCTGCCGGCCGGTGTGTCCGCCACCCAGGAGAACCCGGGTAGCTTCACCCTCTTTTCCCATGACAAGCGGCTGCTGGGCCAGACCTGCGCCGACATCCAGGGCCTGCGGCCGGTGGAACCGTACAAGTTGAAGGGCATCCGCCTGCAGGGCCAGGTGCTTCGACAGAAGGTCAGAAAGGCGGCGGGAGTATAATCATGATCACAGCCAAATACATCATCAAGAAGATCAAGCGCCAGCGCGTGCGTAGCTCCATCAAGGCCACTCTGCGCGGTACCCCTGAACGGCCGCGCCTGATCATGGTCAGGACCAACAAGTACCTTTACACCCAGGTGATCGACGACGCCAGCCACCAAGTGCTGCTGAGCGCGTCCACCCTGGAGAAGGAGCTGAAGGGCAAGCTGAAGAGCGCCAAGAACAAGGAGGCGGCCAAGCTCCTGGGCGAGACCATCGCCGAGCGCATGAAGGAAAAGAAGATCGCGACGGTCGTCTTCGACCGCAACGTCTATGCCTACGCCGGCCGGGTCAAGATCTTCACCGACGCCGCCCGCGAAAAGGGCATCCGCTTTTAAGGAGAGCAACGTGCAGCATTACATGGATAGCAACGATCTGTTCCAGGAAGAAGTGATCTCCATCCGCCGCGTGACCAAGGTCGTCAAGGGCGGCAAGAACCTGCGTTTTTCCGCCGCCGTCGTGGTCGGCGACAAGAACGGCCAAGTGGGCCTGGGCAAGGGTAAGGCGCGCGAGGTGCCCCTGGCCATCAAGAAAGCCGTGGCCGATGCCAAGAAGAACCTGGTCAAGGTGCCGATCATCAATGATACGATCCCGTACTTCAAGGTCGGGTCCTACGGCGCGTCCAAGGTGGTCATGCGCCCCGCTTCCCCCGGCACGGGAGTCATCGCCGGCGGCTCGGTGCGGGTGATCATGGAACTGGCCGGGGTGAAGAACATCCTGACCAAGATCCTGAAAAGCAAGAACTCGATCACCGTGGCCCGCGCCACCATGAACGGCCTGCAGAAGTTCCTGCACCCCGAGACCTTCGCCAGCAAGCGCGGCAAGAGCAAGGAGGAATCATGGCAGTGAAGAAGAAGGCGGACTATCCCAAGATCAAGATCAGGCTGGTCAAGAGCATCATCGGCCGCTCGGACCGGCAGCAGGCCACGGTCAGGGGACTGGGCCTGCACAAGCTCAACTCGGAAGTCATCCGCGAAAAAAGGCCGGAAATATTAGGCATGATCAACAAGATCGGGTTCATGCTCCAGGTCGAGGAGGTCGGCAATGATCAGTCTCAGTAACTTGAAGCCCGCCAAGGGCGCTGTGCGCAACCGCAAGCGCGTGGGGCGCGGCCCCGGCTCCGGCCACGGCGTTCA